>CANNLO010000342.1 GCA_947505055.1 Methylococcaceae bacterium
AATAGCAGTACGTCCCTGACGCTAGAATTAATGAATTTAGCCTTCCGCTAATTTTAAGCCATTGTTTTTATTCAGACCCTAAGTCAGACAGACTCCTAGGCTGAATTTTGGGCTCCGTATATTGGCTTTCCGCTGATGCTATGATGGTAGTCAACAGTAGTGTTATAAAAGTAATCTTGTTAATATAATTATTTGTCACAAACTTCACCTAATATTCGCGGATTGTAATTGGGTCCTCATCTTAAATAGCACATACTGGCGCAGACGCTGGGCAACATCTACGCGGCCGGCTTTAGTCAGCGTATCGGCATAGGCAAGTAATCCAACAGAATCGTCATGATTTAGTTTGGCCTTGCGTTCAAACCACTGCAAAGCACGCTCCTCTTTGCCCAACTGACTCAGTCCCAGAGCATATACCCCCCATAATGACGGAGTTGTAACAGCATCCTTTTGCCAAAGCTGAAGAAAACTGGCGAGGCGCTGATTATTTTGTTGATCAAGCAATATCCACAATATACTTTCTTTGGCAATTTTACCAGCAGGGTTAACATGAAGTGCCTGTTGATAGGCTGTCAGCGCCTGTTGAAACTGCAGATCATGACCATAGACCTGGGCGCGTATAAGCCAGTACATTTCCAGGCGCTGAAATTGTTGTTTATCTGCTTCAGCCAAATGCAACATTTGCCTTAAATCATCCCACAACCTAAACTGAACAGCTACATCCATGGCAAGTAATAGCCAACGTGGTTGACTGAGTCGACGATAGGCTTCGGTAGCAATTGCACTGGCGTCCAGGGCCTGTCCCTTGTCCCTCATTAATTGAATTAATCGTTCCGCAGCCAAAGCATTTTTGTCGCCAGATTTCCAGATTGTTCGGTAAACCGATAGAGCAATATCGTTACGTTTGCACTCCCAACTCGAATCTGCAAAGAGTGACCAGAATAAGGTATCCTTAACAGATGCCCGTTTCTGGTTTTGCAACAAAATTGAAAATGCGGCTTCCGGCTTGCCGGTACGCAGGAGTAACTCGGCTTCACGTATAACGGCTGAAATGGGATGATCAAAATGCCCGCCAATATGGTGCCAGGTAGCAATTGCTTCCAATAATAGCCCTGCATTTTCCTGTGTGTTTGCTAGTACATTCCACCCCTGTTGTTCGGATGGATATCGAGTCAAATACCGTTGTAAGAAGCTAATTACACTAGCAGAATGACCGTCCATACCGAAGACAGCCACTAAATCATTCAATTCGACCTCAGTTAAAGCACGTATCCCAGATACGGTAGTGAACATTTCTATAGTTATTTCTCTTACTTTAAGCCCTCTGGCCAGCCGAAGCGCATTATCTATTGCTACTTTATTTGTTTTATCGTGCCTAACCAACCAAACCCAATGGTTCAAAGCCACATCCAGCTTAACAGCCCATTCGGCTATTTGTGCCGTGCGTTCACGAAGGTGACGCTCTTGCGGTTTTAGTAGCAGCAAATGTTCAGAAAGCAGCCAGGCAACATCAACAGCTCCGGCTGCCAAGGCAATATCTATCTGTTTACTGATTTGTTCAGGATTATTTGGATCTAATGCAAGGCGTAAGTTACCCCATGCAAGCGCCTGTTTTGGTTCATTTTCAGCCAGTGACAATACCATAGCTTCGTCAAGAAGCGCTACATCATTTGGAAAACGCTGCAGATACTCCCTGATAAATGCAAGCGCAAGAGGCCCTTTATCCGCAGCCCGAAAGGCATTGATTGCCAGCAAAGCAAATTGTTTGGCCAACTCAGCATTACTGCTTGACGCACAGACTTTCTTATATATTTCAGCTGCCTGCATGGGTGTTCCTGCAGCAATATACCAGCGACCGGCTTCTTTTAATAGATATAAGCGATGCTCATTGTCAATGGCTGCCCAACGCTCATAAAGTTTTGCCGCGATGTCTGGCCGCCCCAATTCCTGGCTGCGCTGGATAGCCAAGGGAAGAAAATCAACAGGGACTAGCTCATCGGCAATAATACCTATGTTTTTTCTGAGATCAGCAAGATCATTTTCTCTGGAAGGATCCGTAGCAGTCTTGCCGAAGTACAATTTGAGATCCAGCTCTAACGATAGAAATCTGGCTTCAATTGCTTCCCGCCCCTGTTGATTCAAAAAAGGCTCAAGTACAAGACGCGCTTCTTTTATCTTACCCATCTTGGCATGTTGTCGGGCAAGTTCCAAGCGTAATGAAGCATCGTCAGGATCAATATTTACCAGCAATTGCAGATACAACACTGAAATATGATCCGGTTGCGCCAGATCTAACATTGCTTTCAAACGCTCCTCCTTATGAAACAACAAAAGAAATACTATTATTAATACTGCTCCGAACAAAAAAATTATTTTCGCTCCAGCTAATCTTTTCTGTTTCATGATAGGACCTCAAGAATCGTTAAATAATCACTAATTGAAGTTATAAATGGCCTTTTTACCCAATCTTGCCAACGATATTTTTAGCATGGCGATTCGGTTTTTTCATTTTCCAAGAAACAAGATTAAAGCTACCAGTTTAAGTCAGCCGCCATAGCTCGCTATTATCTTTTTAAAGGTCCTCTTTCGTTACTTTAATCTTATTTATCTATCCAGAATAAGCCCTAAGGACACATGGTAGGTTGAATGATGTCTGCGTATCTAAAAAGTGAAACACAATATGAAATCAGTCTGAGGATGACCACGACTCATCGTAAAGTCGGCGAGTATCCAGACTATCAGTCCGCAACTCGAACTCACCAGCTTTAACCTGTGGGTTCGAGTTAGTACAGAAGGATACGCTCACTAGATACAAATTAATCGGTAGTTTCTCAATGTCGTTTAAAATCCCTCCTTCATAAAACCTAATGTCAATCAAGTGAAAGCGTATACTTTATTTAGAGTCGACATTGAAATAAGCTGCAGCATCAAGTAACGGTTGTGGGTCACCGCCTTGGTTCTTGATGAGTTTTGCCGTCTCTTGATACCGCTTTGCCAACATTTTTGCCTGTTGGGCATATGACTTGTCCAGCTTTTTTAATCTTTGCTCCTCCTCCTTTCGTATATCGATAGCCTTCTGCTCAGTTTGAGCTAATTTGGCATTAGGTACCGATGTCAATGCTGCTGACTCACCCACTACTCCTTGAGGGAACTGACTAAGGTCATAGGAATAAAAACTAGTATCATCCTTATAAATATCTTTATGTTGATTTTTTAGCGCCGGTCCCGCTTCCGCTGAAGTGGGACTGGCGCTGTTCAAGACATCAGCATTATGTACCGGTATCGACATGCTCACTATGATAATGACCGCCACAACGCTAACCAACAGTGCAGGTGTGAACCAAAGAGAGCGGTTATAAGTTGTCATATTAATATCCTCTTGATTTTATTTACGGCAAGGCTTCCAAAGCACTGTTTTCATCATTTACTTGGCCACTGCCTGGTCGACTGCAAATGTCTGTGCTGTCGTGGTTACGTTTATTGCGCTGATATATTGTCCACCATAGAACTCACCACCCGAAAGACCAGTGACCAGCAAATTGTTCACCGCCTTGTCCGCTGACAGGGTGACCGTATTACGCATAGCCGTACGATCCCAGATTGCGGTAATTTTCGCTGATTTGGCTATGAGGCTGTCGCTGGTTTTATCGCCTATCGTATAGTAGGGATAATTTTTAACCGGGAGATTAAAGAGCTTCTCGTATCCAGTATAAACCGAATTCAACCAGTCAAACTGCAGCGTATTGCCAGCTGTGTTGTATTTGGCGACGTTGCTCTGATGGAAAAAATGGGGATACTTATTAAAGGTCAGCATGTGCCGCAGAGTGGTGTCTGTTTCGGCCGCAAGTATCGCCGGATAATCACGTGTAGTGCAAATGGCGCCTGCTACAGAGCATGGATCCTGGCCAATAGCTGTATATCGATCGTGAAACATATAGTTGTACTCATCGACCAACTGGGTTGGATTAGTTACATTATAAAACAGACTGGTCGGATAACGTGGCAGCAATAGACGGTCGGTAGTACTGCCATCATTGACTATTTTTGCGTACTGTTCTACAGCCTGGTTAAGTTGCGAAGTATCAGAGGCAAGGTAGCTTACGCCCGCATTCGCTGCAGCTTGGAAAAATAATGGATTGGCACCTGCCTCAAACGGCACATCATCAGATTGGACTTCGGCCATCATAGAATGGAGCTCGGGATCAGAGGTACACTTTCGATCCTTCACGCCGGAATGGTTGCCACTTACTAGAACCCGGTTGTTGCTTGCTTGATCGGGAAGCCCCAGCAGTGTCCAGACAGTTCGGTTTTTGGTAATTTCTGCCTGGATGGGTGCAGCGCTGGTAAATGTGCTGTAATCACAAAGGGCAGTAACCGGCACCGGCGGGGTGTCCATGTCCGCATGGGTATAGGTGTGATTGATGAAGCGGAACTTATTTTTGTTGGCGATCACAGCGGACACCAAACCATCAGTCAGATTTGCTCTCAATTTTGTTACCAGCGGATCCTTTACGGCGCCGGATCCGTTGAATGCAAAATCCAGCATGAAAGCGCCCGCCGTCGGATGCGCAGCGCGAAATGCAGTCTGTTTGCTCACGGCATTGGTAATATCATTTTTAGTCAACCGGTAGGTTTGCAGCGGGTCGGTAGTATTTGAATTTATATCCCACATATCGTTCGGAATGAACAGATCGTCTAAATGATTGGCCATATGAACAAAGCGTCCGCCAACGAATATCCCTTGAGTGACCCAATTGACAAACTCGTAAGCCAGAACCTGAGAATGAATAAGGAATGAGGCGTTACTGATCGTTGATAGCATAACTTCACGCACCGGTGTTGTTTGGGACGGAAACTTATACTGTATTACCGACACCAAAGCTTCACCTGCTGGCGTTTGCAGCAGTGGAGTAACGCTGGGCACCGTGCCGTCTCGTGGACCCATAGCATCGTTTCTGGGCTTAGCCGCATAGGCGAAATCCGTAATCGGCAGCGGATTAGCTTGGTTGACATACTCAAAAACAGTCGTGCTGTTCATGGTAGGGTTCACTGTAGGTGAAGGCACAGTCCATTTAGCATTGGATACAGCAGGCAAAGACGAAGAAGTTATCGAAGACGTATAACTAAGACCGTAATCCAGGTAAATTCCCCACGGAAAATTAGAATCCCAATAAGTGCCAGGCCAGCCTGAAAGGACCACCTCGCGGACCTGAAAGTCAGTTTCGTATTTGTGCAAGGCGTCCCATTCTGCAGGTGTTAGCAAGCCAACCATACCAGAGTC
>CANNLO010000343.1 GCA_947505055.1 Methylococcaceae bacterium
AGCAAAGGCTCTAAACGTAAAGAAGTCGATGAGTTTAATCGCCTAGAAATTGTCGGCACGTTGACAGCTTATCAAGATAATGATTACGCTAAGGTGTTTGACAAGGAGTTCTTTTACTTTAATAAACAAGCCATTGTACTCACCAATGTGGATGAATTTGGTAACAGCTTTGCTGCACAGTTGCAGAACGGTAAAGCCAGTGAGAAGCTGACACCCCTAAAACTGAGCAATGGTGAGCGAGAGCTAACCGAGTTTGTTATTACCGACTTTGACCGTAATACGCATAAAACACTTGCAGAGTATTTTGAGCAGGATATTAAGCCCTTTATTGCTAGTCTTGATTACAAAGAACAGCCCCTAGTTGTTACCACTCACCAAGCGCAATACCATTATGACGCTGAACAAGAAACCTTGATCAAAACGAGTAATAAACAAGATGTGCTGGGGTGCGGAAAGATTGTCATCAAGTCAGCACTCAAAAAAGCCAGTAAAACTCAGCCAGAGCGCATTGAAATTAGTGTAGAGCTGACACCTGATTATCAAAAGGATTATGAGATTATTCCTTACCATAAGGACGAAGCGGCCAACCAAGCGGCCATTGAAGCCTTCATGGACAAGTACATTAGCAAGCCGTTTAGCTACTTGGAAAACGTTGTCGGTGTGGAGCTAAACTTTAACAAGATTTTTTACAAGCCGGAAAAGCTAAGGGATGTAAGTACCATTTTAAGTGAGATTGCCTCGCTTGATGACGAGTTGAAGGCGTTGGAAGCTGGGTTGGTGTTGTGAGTAATACTAGTTTAGAACGCTATGATGCTTACAAGGATAGTGGAGTTGAATATACTGTATACATTCCTTCAGCTTGGTCAATTCTTCGTATCAAGGATGTAATTTATTGTATTGATCAAGGATGGAGTCCCAATGCTGAAAATAGAATCGTTCAAGAAAATGAATGGGGCGTTCTTAAACTATCTGCAATAAATAATGGAAAATATGTTGAATGGAAGCATAAAGCGTTACCTGATTTTGAACTTCCAAAACAGAAATATATTGTAAAGCATGGTGATTTCCTATTAACAAGATCAAATACACCAATGCTTGTAGGTGATTGTTGTTTGGTTTTAATAGAGCCAAAATTAAAACTTATGTATTCTGATCTTATATATTGTTTGGACATCAATAGGAGAAAATTCGTAGATAGGTACTTAAATTATTTTCTTTCTAGCGCTTCTTTTCGATGGACAAAAACTGTTTCTGCTAGAGGATTAAATGATTCTATGGTTAAGGTATCACAAGGGGTTATACGAGGATGGAAAATTTTTTCCCCACCTATTTATGAGCAAAATATCATCGCCTCTTACCTCGACATTAAATCCGCGCAGATTGATCAACAAATAGACCTGCTCGGTAAAAAGTCAATACAGTACAACAAGCTTAAACAATCACTAATTAACGAAACCGTCACCCGTGGGCTGAATAAAACCGTGTCGATGAAAGCCAGTGAGGTTGATTGGATCGGCAATATACCAGTGCATTGGAAGGTGCAACCTATACGCAAATTACTTGAAAATCGTGTGGACAAAAATACTGGGAACCTAGAAGGTGACTATCTTTCACTTGTTGCAGGTATCGGGGTCATACCATACGCAGAAAAGGGAAATATTGGGAACAAAAAACCGGAAGACCTGGAAAAATGCAAGATGGTATATCCCGGTGACTTTGTTTTGAATAGCATGAATTTTGGGATTGGTAGTTTTGGTATTTCACGATATAAAGGTGTATGCAGCTCCGTATACATTGTTATGCGACCAAAAGATATTGATTCTGGTGAATTTTTATATCGAATATTCCAAGTTAGACCGTTCCAATTATTTATGTCGTCATTTGGGAAAGGCATTATGGAAATCCGCATGGCAATAAAATGGAATGATTTAAAAAGCATACATATTCCTTTTCCACCACTTGACGAACAACAAGACATCGCTACCTACCTAGACGAAAAAACAGCTCATATTGACCGCATTGTCTCAAGTATCAACAGCCAAATTGACAAACTAAAAGAGTTGCGTAAAACCCTGATTAACGATGTGGTGACAGGTAAAATAAGCGTGGCATGATGCAAGAATCCAACCGTGTCGAACTCAAACGCGAACTAACCGACTCGCTGGAAAAAGAGGTGATTGCTTTTCTTAATTATCGGGATGGGGGTGTTATTTATCTGGGCATTGACGATAAAACACAAACAACTATCGGTATTGCTGATGCCGATGCAATGCAGCTGAAAATCAAGGATCGCATTAAAAACAATATCAGTCCGTCGACTATGGGGCTATTTGATGTGATTACCGAAACCCGTGATGACAAAACAATCATCAAAATCACGGTCGCCAGTGGTTCTGAAAAACCGTATTATTTGTCAAAAATGGGCATGTCTGCCAAAGGTTGTTACCTTAGAATTGGCAGTGCTTCAGAACCTATGCCGGTGCGAATGATTGAGGATTTATTCGCCGGCAGAATTCGCAATTCCATCGGCACCATCAAATCACGGAAACAAACCCTGAGCTTTGAACAGTTAAAAATCTATTACAACGAAACCTCATTAACGCTGAATGAGCAATTTGCCCATAATCTGGAGCTGTTAACCGGAGATGGCGCGTACAACTACGCCGCTTATTTACTTTCAGATGTTAACGGCTTGTCAATCAAGGTCGCCAAGTATGCCGGCACTGACCGGGTTAATCTGATTGAAAATGAAGAATACGGTTATTGCTCATTGGTAAAAGCCACCAAAGCGGTGCTGGAAAAACTCAAAGTTGAGAACAAAACCTTTGCTCGTATTACCTCCAGTCGCCGTGAACAGCGCAAACTACTGAGTCCTGTAGCACTGCGTGAGGCGGTGATTAACGCCATCATTCACAATAATTACAGCAATGAAGTGCCGCCAAAATTTGAGTTATTTGCTGACCGACTAGAGATTACCTCGGCCGGTGGCTTGCCTGCCGGTTTTGATGAAGATGAATTCTTCATGGGATATTCGGTTCCCCAAAATAAAGAACTGATGCGGGTTTTTCGTGATCTGGATATGGTTGAGCAGTTAGGCTCAGGCGTACCTCGTATTTTGGCGTATTACCCACGGTCTATTTATCGGTTTACCACTAATTTTATTCGGCTGGTATTGCCTTTTGCCGAGGGTTTTGATCAAGCTACCGGACAAGCTACCGGACAAGCTACCGGACAAGCTGAAAAGTTATTGCAGTTTTGTGAGAGTCCGCGCTCAACCAAAGAAATGATGCAGCATCTCGACTTAAGCCATCGTGAACATTTTCGTGATACCTTTTTACTGCCACTTATGGCTTCGGGAAAGCTGGCTCCAACTATTCCCGACAAGCCTAAAAGCCCTAATCAGCGCTATATTTCAACCAAGCAGAGAAAAAGCTATGAATGAACTCCACTTGCAAGACAAATTCTTAATCCCGTTTTTTCGTGATGACTTGGGCTACAAGGAAGTTAAAGCAAATACTGTCACTCAATCACTGATTATTGAGGAAGACTTACAAGAGTTTATTTCCAATACAGGGTTAAATAAAAAGCCATATGAGCAATTACTCAAAAAATACGGCGGTAATAAACAGAAACTACTGGCCGATTTGATTGAGCTAATACAAGAACGCTGTGGCAGTAGTCGTAATAATGCTTTATATATTAATGCCAATAAGTCCATTACTTTAAAAAACATAAAGCTGCATTTGTTTTATACCAGTGATAGCGTGATTCATGAAAATGCACTGTTTGATGAAAACATCTTCTCAGCCGTGCAGGAGCTGTCTTATAAATATTTATTTGAAGGTCAGCAAGTATTTTTCTTTCGACCCGATATTGTGCTATTTGTAAATGGCATTTATTTAGGTTATAGCGAATTAAAATCTAACTACACGAACCAAAGTGCCAGTAAAAATGGTCGTGGCAAAGTCATCAAAGATTATTTTGAGGCCATCAAGATTTATCATCAGTATATTGATAGTAATACCCTGCTTAGCGATAACGAAAAACAAAGCTACCGCAAAGACTTCCTAAAGATTTTTGAAAAAGCTATTCATATCACGACTACAGATATTGGTGAAACCTATGTGATTCGTACGATAGTGGATTATTTTGATGAAATTTTAGCCACTTGCCGTGAAGGTAAGTTTGATCGCGAAGAGATTGAAAAGAAAGCTTATGGTGTGTTTAAAGCTTATCCATTACTAAAGCCTGATGCTGATAAAAAAGATAAGCTTAAAGAACTGTTTTCAGTATTGTATGGAAAGTTTTTTATCGAAAAAGAGATTTTGTATTACAACTTTATCGAGCGTGATGTTTATCTCAGTAAAGGCCTTAAAGAGGTTAAAAATGAATTAGGGCATCTCATTTCACCTCGACCTAAGCAGAAATTTGGCACTGATAAAATTATGGCCAAAATTGATGAGTTTTTGGCCTATGAACATGAACCAGATTATTTTGAAAAACTGTTAGAAAAGCAGTTAGTCGGCGTCGGTGAAACCAAGAAAAAAGAGTTATTGGAAAAACGTAAAGCCTATTCCAATAATAAGAACGTGTATTCCTTATTGATGCAATACGCCGCAGGATTTGGTAAGTCCAACATCATTGGCTGGTCAGCATTGCAACTTAAAGATATGCGGCGCAATGGCGAATATGTTTACGATAAAATCATGATCGTTGTGGATAGACTGCAATTACGTAGCCAGATTGATTCGTTGATGTTGAACATGAACATCGATAATCGCATGTACATTGAAGCTAAAAATAAAAAAACCTTTCAAGTAGCCTTAGCATCAGAAACTCGCTTGGTGATTGTCAACTTGCAAAAATTCGGTGCGGTGCGTGAGATGCTTGACGCTGAAGTTTTACAAAATCTTTCTACTATGCGGATTGCATTTCTAATTGATGAGATTCATCGCTCTAACAGCGGTGATCAGCACGACGAAATGATTAGTATTTTTGATGAACTACAAAGTCCGTTTGATAATAATGCTGCCGTTAGTACTAAAAAGAACTTAATTATTGGCTTTACAGCAACGCCAGATGACCATTCCTTGGCTAGGTTTGGTGAATATAGTGGCTATGCTGAAAGTGAAAAACTTTGGCGACCTTTTGATACCTACACCATGCAAGAGGCGATTGATGATGGCTTTATTCTTAACCCGTTGAAAAATATTGTACCTGTAGCATCTAAAATGTTATTCGACCTGCCCAGCAACCCGCTGGAAGGC
>CANNLO010000344.1 GCA_947505055.1 Methylococcaceae bacterium
GGCGTGCGAT
Organism: Methylococcaceae bacterium; assembly: GCA_947505055.1. The sequence goes on from CANNLO010000344.1 coordinate 11, forward strand.
ACCGAATTCAGCATCATTGCTTTGATCGGGGTAATTTTACTGATCGGTATCGTCAAAAAGAATGCCATCATGATGATTGATTTTGCCTTGTATGCCGAACGCGAACTGGGTCTGGATTCGCGTGAGGCTATTTTTCAAGCCTGTGCGCTGCGATTCAGACCGATTATGATGACAACATTGGCAGCGTTGTTTGGAGCTTTGCCGCTGGCGTTGGGTAGCGGTTATGGCACGGAACTGCGTCAACCGTTAGGTATTTCAATCGTTGGTGGTTTGATTTTTAGTCAACTGTTGACCTTGTACACCACGCCAGTCGTTTATATTTATCTTGATCGTTTTCGGCTTTGGTTTCACCGTCGCTTTCTTAACCGCACCGCGCCCTCGGCGGATAAACTTGTATAGATTTCCATGAATATTCGCACTATACCCACGTTGATTTTTTCATTATTGACTGCGCATTTGGCGGGTTGCACTGTAGGCCCGGATTATGTGCGTCCCCAGGCCGCCAAGCCTGAAGAATTCAAAGAACTTAAGGGCTGGAAACAAGCACAGCCGCTGGATAACGTCTTGCCAGACAAGTGGTGGGAAATCTTTAAAGATGCTCAACTCAATGGTTTGGAAGAGCAGGTCAATATTGCCAATCAGTCTATCGCTCAGGCCGAAGCTCAATATCGGCAGGCGCAATCGCTGGTGCAATCTGCCGCTGCCGCTTATTTTCCTATGGCTACAACGACGGCAACGGTCAATCATTTTCGGGCCGCCAGCGGTCAGAGTGTCGCCGTTTCTGGCGTCAAATATCTGTTTGGCGGTGTAGTCAGTGCTGCTTGGGCACCCGATTTGTGGGGCGGCGTGCGGAGACAGGTTGAAGCCAGTGAAGCTGGCGCCCAAGCCAGTGCCGGTGCCTTGCAGGCTCTGCGTTTAACCACCCAAACTACCCTGGCCCAAAGTTACTTTCAACTGAGGTTGTTGGATGCCCAAACAAAACTCTTGAACGACACTATAGCGACCTACGATAAAACAATTAAAATCACCCAAAATCGTTATGCGGCGGGTATAGCGGCAAAATCTGAAATTGTTCAGGCTGAAACTCAGTTGGAATCAGCACGGGCACAAGCGATTAATCTGGGCGTACAAAGAGCGCAATTAGAACATGCTATTGCGGTGTTAATCGGCAAGCCTCCGTCTGAACTTAGCATAATGATTGCTCCGTTCAATACACACTTGCCTTCAATTCCGGTTAGTCTGCCGTCACAATTATTAGAGCGCAGACCTGACATCGCTGCGGCTGAACGCTCGGCGGCTTCTGCCAATGCACAAATAGGCGTAGCCAAAGCAGCCTATTTCCCGAATCTGAATCTGGCTGCTTCCGATGGTCAACAAGCCACGCTACTTTCAAATGTGTTAACGCAGGGCGCACGTTATTGGGCCTTGGGTCCGGCTGCTTTGGCGTTACCTTTGTTTGACGGCGGCTCTCGGGCTGCGAAGATGCAACAATCGATCGATAATTATGATGCCAGTGCAGCGGCTTATCGTCTGGCTGTATTGACAGGATTTCAACAGGTTGAAGACAATTTGGCCGCCTTGCGGATTCTGGAAGAAGAAGCACAGGTGCAGAACAAAGCCGTAGAGGCCGCGCACAGAGCGGTTGAGTTAACGACTAATCAATATAAGGCAGGGATTGTTAGTTATCTTAATGTGATGGTGAGTCAAACAGCGGTGCTTGCGAATGAGAAAACCGCTGTCGATCTTCAGGGACAGCGTCTGAACGCTTCCGTCTTGCTGGCGCAAGCTTTGGGCGGCGGTTGGAATCTGTCAAAACTGCCTACCAAGGATCAAGCCGGTGGCGAGGTTAAGTGGTCGCAGTTTCTACCTATTCCGTTAAACTGATGACTGTTTTTTCTTGTTAAGAAGATTTGGTTTTAAGTCGAGCTGACTTATTCCAGTGAAAGAATGTAGTCCCATTGGTCTTTAGTCACGGGCATTATCGATAAGCGATTGCCACGTCTCACCAGTGCAAGGTCTGCGAGTTGCTCATGGGGCTTTAATTCTTTAAGGCTGAGGGTGCGACACAAGGTTTTTACAAATTTAACGTCGACCATCATCCAGCGAGGGTCTTGGGGGTCACTTTTGGGATCAAAATGCGGATCATCAGGATCGAAGGCAAGAAAATCAGGGTAGCCTTCTTTAACGATTTCCATAATGCCGACGATACCGGGCATTTCACAATTGGAATGATAAAAGAACACCTGATCACCCAGCTTCATCTCGTCACGCATCATGTTTCTGGCCTGATAATTACGGACGCCGTCCCAATGTTCGGTTTGGTCAGGTCGGTTAATCAGATCATTAATCCCGAACGTATCCGGTTCGGATTTCATTAGCCAGTAGTTCATGATTATTTATTTCGAGGTGAGTTAGTGTGCGGCAGATATTTTTATGGTGCATCTCCCGCCTGCGCCGTAATGTGCTTTCGTCCTTGAACCGAAGGTTCAAGTGGGGACATGGTCGGAAAATCAGGCTTCCCGTATAAAACGGGCATGCACACCAAAACCGGAATCTGCCCCCGGGGTAAAAACAGGTTCAGGAAACACCCAGCACACTCTCGAATGCCGCAGGAGATGCGAACAGATAGTGTAGCGGGATTTACTGATTTTCTAAAATGTTTTCTATTTTGTGACTCATTTTTGTTAGACATTCACTCAAGGTCTTATTGAGCATTTCGTTCTGGGTTTTCATCAGTTGCAACTCATGAGCCAAATTAAGAGCCGCCATCACCGCGATTTTGTCCGCACCCGCTACTTTGCCAGAGTCACGCATTTGACGCATTTGCACATCCAGATTTTGGGCTGACTGGAGCAGATCGCTTTGCTCATCTGGTGCGCAGGCAATTTTGTATTCTTTGCCCATAATGGTCAAAGATACAGGCATTGGCTTTTTGTTCATGATCCGTTCTCCATTGCTTTCAGTCGACTAATCATCGCTTCAACCCGGGTTCTGGCCAGTGTGGTTTTTTCCAGAAGCTTGGCTTTTTCACGCACTAAAGAGTCTTGCCTGGTTTTAAGCGATTTATTTTCATTTGTGACGTTGGCGTACTGCTCAATAAGCTTATCCAGCTTTGCTTCGAGGTTTTTTAATTCTAAAGATTGAGTTGATTGTGTCATGGTGATAACTAGATTATTGCAAGCAAGTTGATACGCAATATTTTACGCCTTTACCCGATGATTCAATATTAACAAATATTATACAAGTTAATAATCAATGGTAGCATAAGCGATATTTTTAGTACGCGATAGTGAAATTATTATATGGAATCTATGTCTTACCCAATAATTAATGAAATAGTTGTAAAAAGCGATGCTGAACTTTCGGCCGCACAAGCTCACGGTATGGCGACGGGCATGTTGTGTGTCAATGAGCAGACGCAAAGTGATACCTGGTTAGCCGAGTTCTTTTTACATGGCGCAGAGGTTGATAACAATGATCTTGCGACATTAGAAGATTTGTTTGAGATCACGCAAAGCCAGTTAACTAGCGATGACTTTGACTTTGATTTGCTTTTGCCAGGTGATGATGATTCATTATTGAGTGAGCAGGTCGAAGCCTTAAGCTATTGGTGTCAGGGATTTTTAATGGGTATCAGTTTTGCGCATGATTCCTCTGAGTGGTCTAAGGAAGCGACGGAAATCCTGAAAGACATTGTCGAGTTTACCAAACTTGATACCGAGGTAGAAGGTGAGGAAGATGAAAGTGATTTCATGGAAATATCTGAATACATCAGATCGGCAGTTTTGTTGTTGCGGAGCGAAATAAATACCATAGATGAAAGGCCCAAGACACAAGGTTAAAGATAAATTTTTTTACTAATCACCTTGAACCTTTTAACTTGAACCTGATTATAAAATGAAACAAACTGAATTTAAAAAACGTCGCAAGCAATTAATGCAACACATCGGCATCGGCAATATTGCTTTAATAGGCAGTGCGTCGACCCGAACGCGTAACCGGGACGTGGATTATCCCTTTCGTCAGGATAGCGATTTTTATTATTTAACCGGCTTTAACGAGCCTGATTCCCTGGCTGTTTTTATCCCCGGACGAAAACAGGGTGAATATATTTTGTTTTGTCGTGAATTTGATGAAAAAAAGGCATTATGGGAAGGCGCTCACGCAGGACTGGAAGGCGCAACCAAAAATTATAAGGCCGATGATTCTTTTCCTATCGATGACCTGGATGATATTTTACCGGGCATGCTCGAAGACAAAGGCAAGGTTTATTACCCGATGGGCCGGGATTCCGATCTCGACCACAGTTTACTGGTCTGGATAAATAATATCCGCAGTCAGTCCAGAACCGGCGTCAATGCGCCTGGTGAGCTGGTTTCCCTGGAACATGTCTTACATGAAATGCGTCTTTTCAAGAGTCCCGAAGAGCTTTTACTGATGCGTCGTGCGGCCGAAGTGTCTGCTAATGCGCATATTAAAGCGATGCAAAAATGCAAACCTGGACTTTATGAATATCAGATAGAAGCTGAAATTATTTATCATTTTATTCAGGATGGCTTGCGTGCGGTTGCCTATCCCTCAATAGTGGCGGGCGGCAAAAATGCCTGCGTTTTGCATTACACTGAAAATAACGATAAATTAAAAGCCGGTGATTTATTACTGATTGACGCGGGTGCTGAGTGTGATCATTACGCCGCTGATATTACCCGAACTTTTCCTGTTTCCGGACGGTTTAGCGAGCCGCAAAAAAAGCTTTACCAATTGGTTTTGGATGCCCAGGCGGCGGCCCTTGAACAGATCAAGCCAGGCTTATCCTGGCATTTGGCGCATGAAGCTTCGGTAGAAGTATTAACCAAGGGCTTGGTGTCATTGGGTTTGCTTAAAGGCAGAGTGTCCAAGCTGATCAAGGATGAAAAATACAAGCAGTTTTATATGCACCGAATCGGCCATTGGTTAGGTATGGATGTGCATGATGTTGGTGATTACAAAGTTGATAAAGAATGGCGTTTGCTCGAAGCCGGTATGGTGCTCACTGTCGAGCCGGGTTTATATATTCCAGTTGATTGCATGACAGTCGATGAGCAATGGCGCGGCATAGGCATTCGAATTGAAGATGATATTCTGGTCACTGCTTTGGGGTATGAGGTTTTGACCAGTAGTGCGCCTAAAACTATTGCAGACATTGAAAACATAATGCAGGCAAACTGATGCAACATGATTATGATTTATTGATTGCCGGCGGTGGTTTGGCAGGTA
>CANNLO010000345.1 GCA_947505055.1 Methylococcaceae bacterium
TATTTAAATTCGACAGACCTTATTAAAAATAAACCCCATGACCGACTTAGAAAATAGCCAGGATCACCTTTCCGATGTAAAAAACCTACTTGCCCGGCATAAGTTAGTTGAAGACCTGGTACACAAACAAAATCTAACCGAATTACGAAGACTCCTACATCACCTAGGGACAGAACCTATAGCGCGTATTCTGGAAGCCTTGTCAGATGATGACTTACAAATTATCTGGAAACTGGTTCCCGACGAGCAAAAAGAAGAAATCCTGCTCGAAATTTCAGACGACGTCCGCGTAGAACTGGTGACACAGGTAAAACCTGTCACGCGAAGCATGATGACTCGAGTGTTTGATCTTCACGAAGGCTGTCTGCGCCAAATCGTTATAGAAACTCGCGAAGATCTGGCAAAAGCCAAGCCGGTGTGGATTGATCTGGTAATGCCCGAAGATGAACATCTGGTCTGGGCAAATGAAATATTTGGCGTCAAACTCCCCAACCCCCGTGATCTGACTGATCTGGAGTCCAGCGCCCGCTTTTATGTCGAAGATAATGGCGACGTTCACTTACACTCTGACTTTCTACTGGACCGGGAAGATGATTCCCACAACGTGCCGGTCGCCTTTATCCTGAACAAGGAAACCCTGTTTTCAATCAGAAGCGAAGAATTGCCGGTATTTCATTTGCAGCGGTTACGTGCCAGAGCCGAATCCGGTTACGTCACCGAAGCTAAAGATGTGTTACTCGACCTTTATTCGGCCGACGTAGAATATTGCGCAAACGCGCTGGAAGCGGTTTACACCGAACTTGAAGCCGTTGGCAAACAGGTTTACGGTTCTAACCTGACGGATCAGGAGTTAGCAATGATTCTTGCCGCCATTGCCGGAGAAGAAGATCTTAACGGACGCATTCGCCGCAATCTGCTCGACACCAGACGCGCCCTGTCTTTCCTGATGCGAGGTAAATTTCTGTCTGATGCGCAACATGAAAATGTTCGGGAAATTTTACGTGACATTGAATCTCTGGATGGTCACACCGCGTTCCTGTTCAACAAAATCAACTTTCTGATGGATGCGATCGTCGGTTTTGTTAATATCAATCAGAACAAAGTTATGAAACAATTAACCGTGCTCAGCGTCGTTTTTATGCCGCTTAACGTTCTGGCGGGTATTGGTGGTATGTCTGAATATTCTATGATGACCAAAGAAATTCCCTGGCCTGTCGCTTACAGTTTTTTCACTGCAGGCTTGGTAATTGTTGGTTGGGCTACTTTTATCGGCTTGCGTTTTTTCGAAAATCGCAAAATAAAAAGCTTGCCTACCGTAACTCGCAGACTGTCACGATAGTATGTGGGGAGTGAAAAACCAATTCACTATCAAATCACTTCAATGCCCGCTGCCGCCTGGCCTCCTTAGGGTCATGCAGCAAAGGGCGATAGACTTCTATTCTATCGCCCTCTTTAACAGTTTGATCAAGTTTGCAAGCCACACCAAAAACACCTGCTTTTAATTCCAGTTTGCCAAGCTCAGGAAAACGCTCCAGCAAACCGGAAGCGTTTATCGCAGCCTGAACCGTGGTTTCTTCAGGCAAAGTTAATTCTACAATGACCTGAAGTTCAGGCTTGGCATAAACGACTTCAAGCTTAATCATAAATTTGTTTAGCCCGATCGGTAAACGAACTCACCATGGTATTGCAAATCTGATTAAAAACAGCGCCGAAAGCCAAACTGGCCAACTTGCCCGACATTTCAAATTCCAGATCCAAAGAGATTTTACTGGCATCTTCGCGTAACGCTATAAAATCCCACTTTCCTTCCAGAGAAGAAAAGGGGCCGTTCAATAGCGAAATCGTCATGCTGTGTCCTGAATCAATCCTGTTTCGGGTAGAAAAACATTTCTTAAATCCGCCTTTGGAAATCAATAACTCGGCTTCAAAAAAATCTGCTTCCCGTTTGATGATCCGACTGCCGCTACACCAAGGCAAAAACTTTGGATAGGATTCAACATCATTAACCATATCAAACATTTGCTGTGCTGAAAATCTGACCAGAGCACTTTTTTGGATAACGGTCATGCTCAAAGAACTCCAATAACATGCAGAAACACCAAAAATACAGATGCTGGCGCCACATAACAAGTTAATGTTTTCCAAGCCTGATAGCTGAGCGCATCCGGCATATCCAGCTCCTGCTCGGTATGCTGCTGCTTCATAATCCAGCCGGCAAAAACGGCAATGCAAAAACCGCCGATGGGCAACATCAAATTGGCTGTTAAATAATCCAGCAAATGAAAAATAGTTTTATCGAAAATCTTGATTTCAGACCAGACATTAAAAGAAAAGACAGTGCCCAAGCCCAGCAACCAAGTAATTGAACCTGACCAGATGCAAGCTTGTTCGCGGCTCATGTTTTTATTTTCAACCAGCCAAGCTACGGCAGGCTCAATCAGGGAAATAGATGAGGACAAAGCAGCAAACACCAGCATCACAAAAAATAAAATACCGAACAACCAACCGCCAGTCATATTCCCAAACGCAATCGGCAAAGTTTGGAAGATTAAGCCGGGGCCGGCGGCAGGCTCCAAGCCACTGGCAAAAACAATCGGAAAAATTGCAATGCCCGCCAACAAGGCAACCACCGTATCAGTTCCCGCGATCAACATGACGGTTTTGGCTATCGACACCTCTTTAGGCAAATAAGAACCGTAAACCATAATGGCACCCATACCTAAGCTCAAAGTAAAAAATGCATGCCCCATCGCCGTCAAAACGCCGTTAGCGGTTAACTTACTGAAATCCGGCGTAAACAAAAATTTAATGCCTCGATCATAACTGTCAGTGGTCATCGCATAAGCCACCAATAAAATCAGCAGCACAAACAAACTGGGCATTAAAAAACGTACGGCTCTTTCTATACCTGAATTAACGCCACGAACCACAATCAGCATGGTCGCCAACATAAATAAACTGTGCCAAAAAATCAACTGCACCGGACTGGCAACAAAACTGTCAAAAAGTCCTTTTATCTCGGCGGCATCGGCACCAAAAAAACTGCCGGTAAAAGCCTTTAGCACATAAGCCGAAGCCCAACCTGCGATAACGCTGTAATAAGACAAAATTAAAAACCCTGCAATTACGCCCATCCAGCCTAAATAATGCCAGTTACTATCCGCCTCCGCTTCCTTAGCCAAGGTTTTCATGGTTTCAATCGGATTTTGTCTGCTACGCCTACCGAGCATGGTTTCCGCCATCATAATTGGAATACCGATCAGTAACACACACAACAAATAGACCAACACAAAGGCCCCGCCACCGTTTTCACCAGTAATATAAGGGAACTTCCAGATGTTCCCCAAACCCACTGCCGAGCCGGTTGCAGCCAGAATGAATGCGAAACGTGAGGACCATTCGCTATGTTGTGTTGTTTTGGTATCCGTCATTGGGTGCGCCTGTTAAAACTTAATAATTATAAAATCCTGACGAATGGGGCTTTCGCAAGGAACTTTTCTGTTAATCAATAACATCAGTTGGTAATATCGAGTAAAATAACAAAATTATTCCTTTACGTCAGTTTAAAAATCTTAACTCGCACTTATGGCCGAAAAAAAGTCCAAGAAAAATGACAAACAGCAGAATGCCAGGATTGCCGTAAATCGCCAGGCTACTCATGAATATTCAATTGAGGAACGATTTGAAGCAGGCGTTGTTTTACAAGGCTGGGAAGTCAAAAGCCTCAGGGATGGTCGCATCCAGCTTAAGGAAAGTTACGTGGTAATCAAAAAAGGTGAGGCCTGGTTGTCAGGCGCCCATATTTCGCCGCTAATATCCGCATCGACTCATGTTAATCCTGACTCTATCCGCGCTAAAAAACTGTTGCTACACCGACATGAACTTAACAAACTGATTGGTTCGGTCGAACGGAAAGGTTACACCTTGATTCCATTATCAATGTACTGGAAAAACGGTAGAGCCAAACTGGAAATCGGTCTGGCAAAAGGCAAGCAGTTACACGATAAACGTGCCGCCTCAAAAGACCGCGACTGGCAACGTGAAAAAGGTCGCATATTGAAAAAAGGTTAAATTAGATTCAAGAATTTATACTTGAACCTTGAACCTTGTTTATAAATCCCACTATTACTAAAAATACAATGTCCACACACCCCAACCTACTGTCACCCAACACCTGTCTCCTGATCATCGTCGATTTACAGACAAAACTATCCGCAGCCATGCCAGAAACCGAAGCGGAACAGATGACAGCCAACGTCCGCAGTCTGGTTAAAGCTTCAGCGCTCTTAGGCATCCCGGTACTGTTAACCGAGCAATATCCCAAAGGCCTGGGCGCCACCGATTCAACTATCGCAGAACTATTGGCAGAAGACACCCTGATTTTTGAAAAAACCGGTTTTTCCTGCTGTGCGGCTGAAGGATTTACTGACAACGTAGCCAACACGGATCGCAAGCAAATTATATTGGTCGGTCAGGAAGCCCATGTTTGCGTGTTACAGACCGCTTTGGAATTTATGGCTTTAGGCTATCAGGTACACATCGTCGAAGATGCAATCTGTTCACGCAAAGCCGAACATAAATTCTATGCCTTACAGCGTCTGCAACAGCAGGGCGCGACTATTACCAATTATGAATCGGTCTTGTTCGAATGGGTTAAAGATTCGACACACCCGGACTTCAAAAAAATCTCTGGCTTGCTCCACTAACCCGATAAATCTTGAAACTTAATCGCCATGTCACTCACCCACTTTATTGAAAAAATCACCACTGATGCTCTAGTCAGCTTTGATGAAACTATCTCCATAATCTCAGATAACTACCATTATCAGGCTACCCAATTCAGCAACGGTTTGAATGATCAATTGTTGGTCAATCTTGCCGGAACTAACGAAGGTTCCTGTAAAATTTTCGCTTTTGCCCAGATCCACGGACTCACTCAGCAACAGACTTTAAATTTGTTTGGTGATTATTATCGGCTAGAGGTTTTAAACAATCCAAATGGCACTGGACATCAAAATATAAGGACTTTCATGAAATACGGTTGGGATGGCGTTTGTTTTGATGGCGTAGCGTTGACGGCAAAATAAGTTTGGCTCTATGTGAAATAGAGTGGGTAATTGAATTTTAATTTCCCACAAAGAAAATAAATCATATTGATAAAATTATTAATATTGCGATAACCTCTGGCTCGGCGTTTAGCCAGTTGAATCTTACAATTGATGCCTTCAAGAA
>CANNLO010000346.1 GCA_947505055.1 Methylococcaceae bacterium
ATGAATTGTTGATACACATCATTAATGGCTTTTTCGGTAAAATCGATCTTTAGCATGTCAGGTTTTGCGGTTAAATCTGGGTATTATACCCCCTCTGTATTTTCCGCAAATTTGACCAGTCGGAGTATAACATTGTCATTTATGTAATTAAACGTCGTCCGCTTGAAGTTTTAAATACCTTTAATGAACATGCCGGGCAGCTGGCTATCTCTTCGATCACTTTGGCCGAGTTGCTTTATGGTGTTGAAAAAAGTAGCCGACCTGAGCATAACAGACGCCAGGTTGAAGACTTTGTCTCACGCCTTGATGTTTTGGACTATACCGCAAAAGCCGCCTCGCATTATGGAGATATACGCGCTTTGCTGGAACAGCAAGGCAATATAATAGGCGTCAATGATTTGCATATTGCCGCCCACGCCCGTAGTGAAGGTTTGATTTTAGTCTCGAATAATTTAAAAGAATTTGAGCGGGTTGAAGCTCTACGCTTTGAAAATTGGGTGCTTAACTAATTGCCAGGTAACCATCTATAGGGCCGCCAATAGCTAGCGTATTGCGCCAAATGGAGTACAGTGTAACTTTGGGACATTAAACCTATTTTGGTGTATTGTTTATCGCATCTTTACACAAGGAGAATCCCATGCGCACCAATATCATGATTGATGACATTTTAATGGCCGACGTTTTAAAAGCGACCGGAGCAAAATCGAAGCGCGAAGCGGTAGAACTTGGTTTAAAAACCTTACTGATGTTAAAGCCATCAAAGCGTTTAAAGGCCAATTAAAATGGGAAGGTGATTTAGAGAAAATGAGGACGGATCATTGATTCTGGTCGATTCAAGTGTCTGGATCGACTTTTTTAATGGAAGTATTCTTTTTTCCAAAAAAACCGGGTGGGATATGCGAAGGAAAGGAGACGTATTATTTCGCGACTGATGAGTTTCGGAGGGGGCGAAGCATCCTATTACCCTACCCCGCAAACACCACATCAAACCGCTTCAACAAACCGGCTATGTCTTTTCGGTAAAACGCCTGTACTGGCAAACATAAATCAGTTGGCTTTAACCCTCGCTCTTGCAAGGACTCAACTTCAGTATAGATATCATTAACATCATAAATTTCCAGCGCTTTAAAAATGGCTGACGTATCTTTCATGCCAACACTTTCAGGATTTTGATTCTTCTTAAGCTGAAATACGCCATCATCCAGCAACAATAGGCTAACCTGCTGATCAAAAGCAGCGGTCGTCAAAATTATATCCAGCATTTCCTGAACTTGAGCACCGCTATGAGGCGGTTTACGCAGTACAAATAAATAACGTTTCATAGTTTCACCCAAAGACGATAAAGCGGTCGGCTTCCAGTGTCGCTTCTACCAATTGTCCTAAACCGGAAATCCGAAAACCTTCGGCCAGATCATTATCATTTTTACCCTGCCGTTTGGCCTCGTCGCTACATAACAAACCACGTCTTTGCGCCGCAGATATGCACACTACTAAATCGATCTGATGCAAGCCTGCCAACTCGCTCCATTGCGCGGCGAACTGAAGTTCATCATCCGGTGGCGTCGCGTATTTGAACGCATGGTGAATACCGTCATAATAAAAAAACACTCTAAAGACTTGATGACCTTGCACCAACAGGGCATTGATAAATTCATACGCGGTGTAACCGGCATTGGATTGATAAGGGCTGGAGTTGACTTGAATGGCAAATTTCATTTGATTTTAAGATTGAAAACTTAATCCAGCTTGATCTCTTTAAAATACAGAGTAGCCCCAATCACCGCAGCTGGAGCGACGATGATATTCAGAACCGGAATGGTCAAGCCCAATACCGCCAAACCACCAAAGCTTAAGGCGCCGAATCTGACACTTTTAACCAGGACTTTTTGTTCGGAAAATAAAACACCTTCGTTTTCCAAAGGATAGGCCAGATACTCCAGCGCCATGCCCCAGGCTCCAAACAAAGCCCATAAAAAAGGTGCAATGACATTGAGCCCCGGAATTATCGACAAAATCAACAACGGCAAAGCTCGGGTCACCAAATAGCCGATGCGTTTTGTTTCTGCAACCAAAACTTTAGCCAGAGGCTGTTCGACATTTTCCAGTGACTTTCCGTCAACCATAGCCAGAGTTTTTGCCGATAACTTACCGTAAAAAGGCGCGGCCAGCAAATTTGCTACTACTGAAAAGGTGAAAAAACCGGCAATAAAAAAACTGACAAAAAATAGCGGCCACAAAACCCAGCTTAACCATTGCAACCAGCTTGGAATGAATTGATTAATCAGATCCGAAATATAAAAATAGCCTAAGGTTAATGCGGCACTATAAAGCACCACATTGATTAACATAGGAATAATGATAAATTTGCGTAATTCCGGCTTGGCCAACAACGTTAGACCTTTAAATAAAAATCCGATGGCTAAAACCGGATTATTGCCTTTTTTATTAAATTGCATTTTTCAAACTCCTTACGCCTTGCTCGGCGGGATTAAGTATTACGCCACGCTCAGTCACAATTGCTGAAATCAGTTCCGCCGGAGTCACGTCAAAAACCGGGTTCCAGGCACTGACCAGAGAATCCTCGCGGTTATAACAATCCGGCAATAGTTCATTAGGATTGCGCTGCTCAATCTCGATTTGGTCGCCATTGGCGATTTTCCAGTCTATGGTCGAAGTGGGCGCAACCACCATCAACTTTACGCCATGCTGTCTGGCTAACACTGCCAAAGAATAAGTGCCGATTTTGTTTGCCGCATCGCCATTGGTCGCAATGCGATCTGCACCGACGACAATCCAATCAATCGCACCGGATTTCATCAGCCACGCAGCAGCCGAATCGGCAATTAAAGTCGAAGCAATACCGTCTTGCGCCAACTCCCAAACAGTCAGTCTGGCACCTTGCAGCCAAGGGCGAGTTTCACCGGCATAAACATTGATAGCCTGTCTTTTGTAAACGCTACGAATCACACCCAACGCCGTACCATAACCACCGGTGGCCAGCGCGCCAGCGTTACAGTGTGTCATTACACCTTTTGCACCTGCCAAAACATCTGCTCCCAGCTCGCCCATTTTGTGATTGGCAGTAAGATCATCGGCATGAATTTTTTCTGCGAACGCCAAAATAGCCACTGGCGGATTATTTAACTGCATGGCCAGCATCGCTTTCATTTGATCCAAAGCCCAAAACAAATTAACCGCCGTCGGTCTGGACTTTGCCAGCATGGCAATATCGGCCTCCACTTTTTGCCGCCAATGATTAGATTGGGCATAATGCTTACGCACCGAGAGCGCCACGCCATAAGCTGCAGCGATGCCAATAGCCGGTGCGCCACGAACTCGCATGCTGACAATAGCTTCGGTTATACCAAGCGCATCGGTATATTCATCATAAACAATCAGTTCTGGCAATTGACGCTGATCCAACACTCTTAAAGTATTACCGGTCCATTGCAAAGCTTGTACAGTTTCGTTATTTTGCATAGTCATTGTTTTATAAAAAGTTATAATTTGGCAACCCAATACAGGACTATTCTATGACAGTTGTCGATACACTTATCCACGCTCGCTGGATTATACCCGTTGAACCGGAATCCGTAACCCTCGAACACCATACGCTGGTAATCGAGGCCGGCAGAATTATAGACCTTCTGCCCACCACACTTGCGCTACAACAATATCAAGGCAACACCACAGAAAACCTTGAACATCATGCCTTACTGCCCGGTTTAATCAACAGCCATACCCACGCCGCAATGACCTTAATGCGTGGCATTGCAGATGATTTACCACTGATGGACTGGCTGCAAAACCATATCTGGCCGTTGGAACAAAAATGGATGAGTGAGGCCTTTATCAAAGACGGTACCGATTTAGCCATTGCCGAAATGATTCTGGGTGGAACTACCTGTTTCAATGACATGTATTTCTTTCCTGAAATTACCGCTGCACAAGCCATACAGCATGGCATTCGCGCCAGTGTCGGCCTGATCGTCATTGATTTCCCGACAGTCTGGGCCGAAAACAGCGACGCTTATATTGAAAAGGGACTGGCTTTGCAGGATCAACTGCGACATCATCCGCTGATTTCAACACCGTTTGCACCGCATGCTCCCTATACGGTATCGGATGAACCGCTGCAAAAAATAAAAACCTTGGTCGACGAACTGGAACTGCCAATCCACATGCATGTTCACGAGACATTGTATGAGATCGAGCAAGAACAGGAAAAAACCGGAATGAGGCCTTTGCAAAGACTTTATGAGCTTAGCCTGCTCGATCCCTCCTTCATCGCGGTACACATGACCCAATTAACCGATGATGAAATCGCTCAATTTGCCCAATCCGGTGCGCATATCGTGCATTGTCCCGAATCCAATTTAAAGCTGGCCAGCGGTTTTTGCCCCGTGGCCAAATGTCTCGCCGCTGGTATAAATGTCGCGTTGGGCACCGATGGTGCGGCCAGTAACAATGATCTTGATATGTTCGGCGAAATGCGCACGGCTGCATTACTTGGCAAAGCTGTTGCCGGTGACGCCAGCGCCATTCCGGCCATGACCGCATTGCGTATGGCGACGATCAACGGTGCAAAAGCCTTGGGTCTTGAGCAGGAAACAGGCTCGTTAAGCATCGGCAAGGCAGCCGATGTGATCGCCATTGATTTATCACAGCTTGAAACGCAGCCCTTATATTGTCCTGTTTCGCAAATTGTTTACGCCGCGAACCGTTCGCAAGTTACCGATGTCTGGGTCGCCGGGAAGCGCCTGCTAAAGCAGCGCCACCTGACTACAGTTAATATTGATGAATTAAAAATAAAAATTGCTGACTGGCAGCAGCGACTTGCAGGTTGAATACTAAATAATCTTGTAAATATTCAACCAGAGATTGATACTTTAACTTTAAATATGAAAGTTGCTTTTGAAATTGGCAGAGCTACAAAATATTCTCAAATCCAACCTTAAAGCCAAAAACAAGATAAGCCACAACTACAACCTAAATTAACCAATATCGAGTGATGATTGTTTATCCCATAGTCTATCTGTTCCAATCACCAAGTACCATTTTATAACCAGGTCAACGATAATGCCGACTTACCAACAAAATTTTGTTCCACATCTTTTTGAAACTCCAGGTTCACTAAACGAGAGGATCGGCTATCTTCATGAAAGGATTTTGACTACACTCCCAACCGTACACCGCATTGCTTGCGCAATTTACGATGCTGAACAGGAC
>CANNLO010000347.1 GCA_947505055.1 Methylococcaceae bacterium
AGCGAATCGCTGCAAGAACTCAATACTGATATGTCACTGAGTGACGTTTTTCATACCCTGTGGCTTAGCCGGCGATTGTTAATGAGCGTCATATTTTTGCTAAGCATAGTGGCGACATTGATTATTTTTCAGTTAGTACCCCGTTATACCGCAACTACCCAATTGCTGATTGGCATTAATGCTGCCAAGGTCGTCGATATTGAAGAAGTTATGACCGGCAATCTGAATGGTGATGCAGCCGTTATTGGCGAAATGGAAGTACTTAAATCAAGGGAGTTGGCTAGAAAAGTTATTGATAACTTACATTTAGAACAATATGCAGAGTTTAATCCGGAGCTTAAAAAGCCTGGTTTTTTCGCGCAGTACAGTCTTAAAAATATAATACCTGAAGAGTGGCAAGAAGCGATTGGGTTGGTTACTATCGATAGTCGGACACCGGAAGAAAAGGAAGAGGCGCATTCGACCCGATTAACCGATACCTTTCTTAAAAAACTGACAGTTTCACAAGTCAAGCGTTCGCAGGTTATTACCGTAGCCTATGAAGCCGAAGATCCAAAGTTAGCCGCTAAAATAGTCAACGAGATTGCAGATAAATACATCATTGGACAGTTACAGGCCAAATTTGATGCGACTAAAAAGGCGGCTGACTGGTTGAATGGTCAGTTAGGTGAATTGAAACAAAAAGTCGAAGTTTCAGAGCGTGCCGTAGAGCAATACCGGAAAACTCATGAGTTGCTGGAAGTCAGCAAGGAAGTGGGGCTTTCTCAGCAACAAATGTCTGAAGTCAACAGCCAGTTGATTATTACCCGAGCCCAGCGCGCGGAAGCCGAAGCCAAGTATCAACAAGTAGAAGCCATCGCCAGAAGCGGTCGTGATGTTGACAATGTCGCTGAAGTACTGAATTCGCCCTTGATCTCAAGTTTAAGACAACAAGAATCGGAAGTGCAGCGTAAGTATTCAGAAATGCTGGTGGAATTTGGCCCACGCCATCCACGCATGATTCAAATGCAGGCCGAACTGGAAGATATTCAAGCTAAAGTAAGGTCTGAAGTTAAAAAAATTGCCGCCGGTTTACGAAACAGTTTGGAAGTTGCCCGTGCGCGTGAAGGTTCCTTGTCAGGTAGTTTAAGGCAGATGGAATCCAAAACCAGTGGCAGTAATCAGGCTGAAGTTCAATTGCATGCGTTGGAGCGCGAAGCCACCGCCAACAAAGCCTTATTTGAAACTTTCCTGGGTCGTTTTAAAGAAACTGCCTCAACGCAAGGTATTGCCCAGGCAGATGCCCGGGTAATCTCATTTGCAGAAATTCCGTTACTGGCATCTTTCCCAAAGAAAAATATGATGCTTATGGCCAGCGTGTTGGGTGCGGTATTTTTTGCGGTTTTTCTGGTGTTTGTAAGGGAGATGCTTAATCCCGGCGTCCGTTCTCCTGAACAAATCCAGGAGTTGTTCAATATGTCGACATTGGGTATTGTGCCCAAGATAGCCGGTATAACAGGTCGGCCGCATGAGTATTTACTGGCCAAGCCGCATTCTGCTTTGGCTGAGGCAGTTAACACTCTGCGCATTTCACTCAGTCTGCTTAATCCGGACGCACAGGTAAAGTCGATCTTGGTCACCTCTGCGGTGCCCGGCGAAGGTAAATCGACACTGTCTTCCTTAATCTCCCGACATTCAGCCAGTGCCGGGCAGCGCGTAGTTTTGGTTGATACCGATTTACGCCGACCTACCATTGGTAAAATGTTTAATCTGAAAGAAAGTACCTTGGGTTTAACCGACCTGTTGATGAATCATGAGCTGTCAATCAATGACGTACTGATTACAGATGCAGAAACGGGTATGAAGATTTTAACTCGCGGTAAATCGGCCTATGTTAATCCGATAGATCTGTTTGCTTCGCAAAGAATGAAATCGATTATTGACGGGTTACGCGAGCAGTTTGATTTAGTCGTCCTGGATTCAGCGCCCATTATGGCGGTACCCGATACCCGAATATTAAGTGGCTTGGTAGACAAGACTATTTTCGTATTAAATTGGGATTCGACACCGAAAAAAGTAGTTCATAGTGCATTGCATTTATTAAACAAAGATGGGCATGCAAATGTTGCAGGGATTGTATTGCAGAAAGTTAATTTGCAACAATATGGTCGTTATGGCTATGGCGATTCGGGTTATTATTATCACTACTCCCGTTATAGCAATTATTATACGAGCTAACGCTATACATGTTAAAAGCCAAGCAACCTGAAAGTGAGCGTATCATTGCCATAGTAGGCATGATGGTTTGTTGTGGACTGTTAATTTTGGCTGTGCCCAGATTGGTCGCCAGCTTATATGCGCTGTATCCGGAAGTTGCGATAAAGCAAACGCAAGAAAACCTGCCCATACAGGTTTATGAAAAAAGTATTGACGATTTTAACCATGCGCTGGCCTGGTATGATAATCCGGAGTATCGGCAAGAACAGGCAATCTTGTATTTAGCACAGATAAATGCAACGCCTGCAAACCTGGTTGATAAAAAACACGAGTTACTTAATCAGGCCCAAAACTCAATTATTGAGGGATTAAAACACTCGCCCGTCGATCCTTATGCCTGGTTCCGGTTGGCTGCAGTGGATAAACTGCTTAAGCAACCCCCTGAAAAAATCATAGATGCCTTACGCTTGTCTATTTATGCAGGACGTGTCGAACCTGATTTGGTAATACAACGTTTATTATTTAGTTATCAATACTATAATGAATTTAATGATGAAATGCAGAAGTTATGGCTAAAACAAATCCCTGTTGCCTGGACTTTTCAACCTGATCAGCTCGTTAAATTTATTGCACAACACGCTGAAGCTGAAGCTATTGCCGAACAGGCATTTGCTTATTCTCCTGATGACTGGAAAAAATTCTCCCACGCTCTTGAAATCTTTACTCAGAAAAATCTTTAGTTCCAGACAAAAAGAATCTCTCCCGGTTGGTTTGCCAGCCCATCAGAGAATATATTGTGTTGGAGATATTCATGGTCGATTAGATTTATTGCAGGAGCTGCAGCAAAAAATCAATCATGACGCAAAGGCTTATGAGGGCAGTAAAACTCTGGTTTATCTGGGAGACTATATAGATAGAGGAATGCATTCCAAACAGGTTGTTGATAATTTGTTGGAAGATAATTTTCCCGACTTTAAGAAAGTATTTTTATTGGGCAATCATGAACAGATATTATTGCAGTTCTTATTGAGCAAAGACGTGTCAATTGCTCATGACTGGTTCAGATTTGGCGGCTTATCAACCCTGGTCAGTTATGGCATTAACGTAAGTGGTGTGCCCACATCAAAAGATTTAGAGCGCTTACGTAATGAGCTTACGGATAAATTACCAGCTTCGCATGTTAGTTTTTTTCAGCGTCTGGAACTTAATTATGAGATTGGTGGCTATTATTTTGTACATGCGGGTATCAGACCTAAAGTTAAATTACAGCGTCAACGACCTGAAGACCTGTTATGGATACGCGAAGAGTTTTTAACTAGCAACTTGTTTCACGGAAAGATTATTGTCCATGGCCACTCCGTTACCGAAGAACCTGAGATCCTGCATAATCGAATTGCACTGGATACAGGTGCCTACGCTTCTGGCAGATTAACCTGCGCAGTATTTGAAGGTGTTAGTTTTAGTATTTTGTAATTGTATTTATCGTTCGTATGCAAGTAGCCTCGATGAAGTGCAACGAAATCGAGGTTTAGGCCTCACAACCTCGATTCCACTTTGATTCATCGAGGCTACTTATTGTCCGGCACAAGACCTGATTAACAAAAAACATCGCGATAACGACACCAAAAACACAACAACATGACAAAATACCAAACTGTATTAGCTCAGCTCAATCAAACACCACAAAAATGGCTAATTACCGGTGTGGCGGGGTTTATAGGTTCCAACTTGTTAGAAACATTGTTAAAAAACAACCAAATTGTTACAGGTCTTGACAACTTTTCAACCGGCTTTACGCATAACCTCAAGCAAGTACAAGCCCTGGTAACGCCCCAGCAATGGCAAAAATTTCTTGAATGCACCCAGTCTACAAAAGCGGATCTTTTTATTGCCGGAGACCGAGATTTTGAAGAAGCCGAAGCGCTAACCGATGCCTTTATTATTTCGGCGGCCAATTTTGCCCGTTTGTTTATGCAAAATAATAATGGAATGAGCAATAATTGAATGAAATGGAATGAGCAGTTAAAGGGTTATTTTGAGCGATTGGGGTGTTTCGAATGAAGACTACTTAGCCCTCTTTGTTTTTTGCAGAATTAAAGCAATTTCATCAATATGTCTTGAAACAAATGGGTCTGACACTTTTTTTTAAAGTTTGTGATAATTATAAAAGTGCAATCATCTAAAAATTATGATCGCTAGTGGCTACAAGCCCAAGTTTTGGTAATAATGTGCTAGAATTTATGCACTTTAGATAAAGGGGGGCCTTATGTTTGATGATAAATTTTTTGATGATTGGCTGGACACTCAAGCACAAAAAGTGATGGAGCAAGTGGCTAGCGGTCAAAGTATTTCCTCTGATCAAATGATGATTTTAATGCTTAAAGCCCAAACCAATCATTTTGCTCATTTGGATATTGATTTACGCAGTGACATGAAGGCACTACGTGAAGATATGGATAAGCGCTTTGAGCAAGTTGACAGGCGTTTTGAGCAAATGCAAGTTGAAACGGCGAAACGTTTTGAGCAGGTCGATAAACGCTTTGAACAAATGCAGATTGAAACAGGCAAACGTTTTGACCAGCTGACTTCGCGCATGGATCATTTTATGATTTGGTCATTTGCAACCACGCTCACCGTTGGTGGGATTGTGATTGCAGCCATTAAGTTTTTGTAAAGCTGTCGCGTGTAAAGAATTACATTATTTTTTTGGCTAAAGCGTATCTGCCTGTGTTCTTAGGTTGGAGCATTGGAATCATAAAAATAGGCTTTCGCGGTGGGTTCGTTAATGGGCTTTTGCAGTGGACTTGTTTATACCACGTGGGCAAAAGTGGGATGCCTACCCTGCTCTGGGTTATTTTTTATCTTAGTTTTGGCAGGTTACTTGATGGTAGGAGTGGCTTTAGCCGCGATTAACGTGGCTAAAGTCACTCCTACCATTCGCATGCGACATAAAGCAGCTTACTTAATAAAAGTGTTAATCGTCTTTAAAGGCTCTATGTGATTCGTAGTGGGTAGCACTATATAATAT
>CANNLO010000348.1 GCA_947505055.1 Methylococcaceae bacterium
CCTGGGAAAACGGTAAAGTTACTCCAGTTGGCGCAAATTCAAGTATCAAAACTTGGGAAGGTGACCAATGGAAAATCGGTGGAGGTACTACTTGGGGTTGGACTAGCTATGATCCTAAATTAAACTTGGTTTATTACGGATCTGGAAATCCATCTACCTGGAACCCTGTTCAACGTCCTGGCGACAACAAGTGGTCTATGTCTTTATGGGCTCGTGACGCAGACACAGGTGAAGTTAAATGGGTTTACCAAATGACTCCACATGACGAATGGGATTTTGACGGTATTAACGAAACTGTCTTGGTTGATCAAGAAGTTAAAGGAAAAATGCACAAAACTATCGTGCATTTCGACCGTAACGGATTTGGATATACTTTAGATCGTGAAAATGGTGAGTTACTTGTTGCTGAAAAGTTCGATAAATCAGTTAACTGGGCATCACACGTTGACATGACAACTGGTCGCCCACAAGTTGTAGCAAAGTATAGTACTCAACAAAATGGCGAAGACGTTAATTCAAAAGGCATCTGCCCTGCTGCGTTAGGAAGCAAGAACCAACAACCGGTTTCTTACTCTCCCCAAACCGGCTTGTTCTATATTTCCGGCAACCATTTGTGCATGGACTATGAACCATTTGAAGTGGCCTACACAGCTGGTCAACCTTATGTTGGTGCGACGTTAACCATGATGCCTGCCGGCGCGGATGTTTTGACTGGTAAGCCAGACAATACAACTAACCTGGGTCAGTTCACGGCTTTTGATGCTAAAACAGGTCAAATTGCCTGGTCTAACAAAGAAACTTTCTCTGTATGGTCGGGTTCTGTTGCAACTGCCGGTGGAGTTGTATTCTACGGTACTCTTGAAGGCTATTTGAAAGCGGTAGATGCTAAAACCGGTAAAGAATTGTACAAGTTTAAGACACCTTCCGGTATCATCGGTAACGTTAATACTTGGGAATTCAACGGCAAGCAATATGTTGGTGTTCTTTCAGGTATCGGCGGATGGGCTGGTATTGGTATCGCTGCCGGTCTTGATAGTGGCGAAGCCGGTTCAAATTCAGAAGGCTTGGGTGCGGTTGGCGCATACAGAAGCTTAAGTTCATTCACCAAATTGGGTGGAACTTTAACTGTATTTGCATTGCCTAGTAACTAAGTTTGCAACATCACTCTTTGATTTATCAAGGGGTGTGTTGAGTAACTAAAGTGATCTGATTTTTGATTGCCAAAAAGCCCCGGATGATTTATCAATCGGGGCTTTTTTTATGTTATGGTAAAGCCGTTTACCACGCAAAAAGAGGCTCTAAACTCGACTTGCAATCTTGTTATTTAATACATACTGGGAGCTTTTAATGAGGACTTTACCTCGCATGAACACTTTATTTGTAATACTGTTTTTGTTATCCGTTAGCGTTGAAGTTTCTGCGCAAGAAAAATTCAAGGTTTGTGCTGATCCGTTGAATCCGCCTTACTCTACAAAAAACAAAGATGGCTTTGAGAACAAAATCGCCGAACTGTTTGCTAAAGAACTGGGTCAGGCCTTGGAATACACCTGGTTTCCTCAGCGTATTGGTTTTATTCGAAATACGCTGACTGCTCCATTAAATGACAGTGATGTCGAAAGCAATGATTATAAATGTGACGTCATTATGGGTGTCCCTGAAGGTTACGAGCTTACTTTGACGAGCTTGACTTACTATAAGTCAACGTATGTGCTATTAATCGCTAAAGGGCGAGGATGGGACGATATTACGGATGCCTCTCAATTGGTCAGTGTTCCGTTGCAAAGACAAGAGTCAATGAAAATAGCGATGTTTGATCGTGGCCCTGGAACAACTTGGATGCAAAAGAATGGCTTGCTGGATGTGGGGATTCCCTATCAATCAATGTCTGGCGACGATGATAACAATGTAGCCATGCAGATCGCAAAGGATCTTAAGGCCGGAAAAATTGATATGGTTATACTGTGGGGACCTATGGCGGCATATGTCACTACAGAAAGTCCAGAAAACAGCTACACAATGATCCCAATGAAATCAGCACCTGACATGAAGTTTGACTTTGGCATGGCGATGGGTGTACGGAATGGCGATAAAGGGCGAAAAGAGGCTCTTAATAAGCTGATCTCGTCTAAAGCGGAGAGTATTGAGGCTATTATGAAAGAGTATCATATACCATTGCTTCCGATCGATAAGCGGGCTGTTCGTAAAAGTAATGATTAAGGTTGTATTCAACGAAGACACGAATGTTAAGTTTTGTTCGTGATCTTCGTTGTTAAAAGATGTAATTCGTTTTGTAAGTTAGATGCCGCTTTATTTCCGATTGAATAAACCAACCAGGTAAGTAAATCTACCCACTTGCTCAGAAGATAATTGATCCCACTGAAAGCGCCAGTTCCAGTTGCCCTCTGTTGTTCCCGGGATATTCATGCGATGTTCGGAGCCAAGTTCAAGGATATCCTGCATTGGAATTATCGCAAGATTTGCAACTGATGCTAATGCTGCCTGGAGAAGTGCGCAATGCAACGGTATTGCCGGGTTGCCAAGATAATTATAAATATAATTTTTCTCGTCCTCGTTGATGGTTCTCAACCAGCCGAGGGTAGTATCATTGTCATGGGTACCCGTATAAACAACACAGTTTCGTTCATAATGATCTGGCAAATAGGGATTGTCAGGTCCGCTACCAAAAGCAAATTGCAGGATTTTCATGCCTGGAAGTTTAAAAGAGTCCCTTAACGCTTCAACTTCATCAGTAATGATTCCTAGATCTTCAGCTACAAGTGGAATAGTCCCAAATTGCGTATTTATAGCATTTAGCAAGGATTTGCCCGGTGCCTTAACCCATTGACCATTCTGTGCGGTAGGTTCATTCGTAGGAATTTCCCATGCTGCTTCCAGACCACGGAAATGATCAATACGAAGAATATCAAATTGTTCGATTTGCGTACCCATTCTTTCAAGCCACCAGTTAAAACCGGTTTTTTTCAAGTATTTCCAATCATAATGTGGGTTACCCCAGCGCTGACCCGTTGCAGAAAAGTAATCAGGAGGCACGCCGGCAACGACAGACATTTCTCCAGTATCATCAAGTTTGAAGTTTTCACGATTAGCCCAGACATCCGAACTGTCATAAGAAACAAAAATTGGAATATCACCAAATAAAAGTATGCCATGTTTATTGGCATATGCCTTTAATTCCATCCATTGCCGGAAAAATACATATTGCTCAAATTTAATGCTTTCTATGCCGGAGGATAAGCGGTGTCTAGCATCTCTAAGAGCTTTAGGATCCCTTTCCTTGAGATTTTCAGACCATTGATTCCAGCATTTTTGATTGTATTCATTTCTGAGCACCATAAACAAGGCAAAATCATCAAGCCAAAAAGCTTTTTCCTGACAAAAAAGCGTAAAATCATCCCAGTCATGGTGTGCTGCGCATGCTAAAAAACCTTGGTATGCTTTTTCAACCAAGCAGCTTTTATTGAAAGCAGAAAGTCCCTGGCATGAATCGCAATGTTCGCTTAATTGTAACCACCCCAGCTTAACTAAGCCTTCAATATCAATTAAGGTTGGATTGCCGGCGTGTGCGGACAGGCATTGATAAGGCGAACCATTGGCGTGGGGCATACCTAAGGGTAATGTTTGCCAGACAGTGACACCAGAATCATGTAAAAAATTGACAAAATTATAAGCATCCTTGCCCAAATCACCCTGACTACCAGAACCTGGTAACGAGGTAATGTGCAACAGAATACCGGCGCGGCGTTTATTTAAGATGTCGTTCACACGTCGAGTCTCTTGGTTAATATTTCAAATCATTTTGTACTAAACGCAGTGGGCAATCCGTAGTAGTTGCCAATGGCAGGTACCGTTAATACTTAACTCAAATCAACGCCAGGGCGCATAGCGCCGCCCATGGCAGGTGAGCCAGAGCCTAGCGTAAATGACATTGCCAGATAGGCGGGGGACTCCTGGTCGAGTAGTCTATACAAATTAGCCAAATTAAGCCTGAATTGTTTTTCAAAATTACTTACTGCTTCACCGGGATTATAATCACCGAACCACCAAAACCAGTCGGAACCCTCGCAGACTGCGAGTTGTAGCTCTGCTTGGTGTACTTGTTTATCGGATAATCTTCCTGTCGAAATAATTTTATCGAATGCCTGCTTTGCGTCACCCAGCATTTCCCATCCACGATTTTTGTCGGCATCACCTATCCAGGTTGAGAAAGTTCCATAGACCCAGCTGCCTGCGACGATTTTTTCCAGAGGGATAATATCAACACTGGAATTTATACATTCCGTAAATGTTGTTAATTCAATATTTGGATGTTTGGCAAGTTGTTGGTATAAGGCACTCAGAAAATGGTAGCCATTAGCAGGGAAGTATTCCCAAGCATTTTCGCCATCCATGATAATTGAAACGACTTTGTCACCGGTTTCATCGGTGGCAATGTTTTCCAAGTGTTGAATCAAGTCAGCGATAGCATCATCAGCATGCCATTTTGAATATTCAAAACCAATCAGATCAGAGAGGCCGTCATCGCGAAAAAAACAAGCTATGTTGGTTTTGTTAAGTTTAAATGGGTGGTAAATTCCTGTTTTCTTATTATTTCCAGGAAGATTTAAACTGTTATGAAGAACAGATCCACCACTTGCTGTCCAGCTAAAACCAAAATCGCTAAGTAATTTTAAGGTCGTATCGCAAATACTGCCTTCTGAAGGCCAGCAACCTTTTGGTTTAAATCCAAAAAAACGTTCAAAGGTCTGTACGCCTTTTTCAAGATGCCATAATACTCGAACTTCGCCACCTGGATAGGCAGGCAAATTCGGTAAAGCAGCATCTGGCATGGCATTGTGGGTAGAGTCAAAGTCTAGCAATAGTGGCATTATGGGATGGGCATAAGGCGTTACAGAAAGTTCGATTTGACCTTTCACCGCTAATTCCTTATAGCGACAGATAACGCTGGTTAATTGTTCGGCAATCACCTCGATAATTTCGATTCTGTCATGGAAGGTATAATCTGATCCTTTATCAATAAGCCGTTTTATACGAGGGTCAGATCTTTTTATCGTTTCACCCATCCAGGCGAGATGATACCAAACCAGGAGGTCGCTAATAAATTGAGAATTGATATAGCTTAAAGACTCATAATGATGATCAAGCCAATCAGCCATTTCAATTAATCTTTGAAATGCAGGATAAC
>CANNLO010000349.1 GCA_947505055.1 Methylococcaceae bacterium
AATTCCGTAAAACATGCTAATGGTTGGCATAGATGAACCTCTAACAAATTAATGAATTAATTTTAATCCAAATCAACGAAAAACAACAGCATAAGACTTCATGATTTAAAATCTAATGTGGAGTTAGGCAGTTTATCAATAATCAATCGAGTCTGACCCCATTGGTTTATTTCACATAACAGCCATTATAGGAAAACCAGATATGGGCTACTAAACCGTGGTACGTCCCCTATTACTAGTATTACTAGTAGTATTTTTTTTTAAAATATCTCAGGGGGTCACTTCAACTACTTGAATAGACCGTAGGCAAATACCTAAAACACGATCATCCGAACTTTGACCAATTTTCTTCGGTGAAACAGCCTCAGGAATATCAAAGATAATGTTTTGAAAAGTATTACCAGGGTAGATTGGAACGTTAGCAATTACTTGATCGCCATTTGACACGTATACATGGCTCTCGTTCCCTACAATGCCTTTCGTATTGACACCAACTTTGGTTGGATGTCGAATCGAGGCACCAAAAACATCGAAAATAATCTTAATTTCACAATTTATTTTCTCACAAGCACTTGGGATAGGGATTTTTAATTCAGCGGTTCGCTTCGACCACACGAAACTCTCCTCTATTTGATGCCATCCCTCACCCAAGATTTTGAACTTTTCTAAAAACTCCTGATTAGTCACTAAAAGGGTTCCAACCTGGATAATAGGGTTAATAAAATAAGCCTCAAGATCGACTGACAGAACTTTCACTTTCGGACTAATAGGGTTAAAAGTGTGCTGTATCCAAGGAACATGTCCTGAGTAATTACCCAGCTTATATCCGTCTATATGCTCATTACAATGAAGGTCCTGCGAGCAAATGACAATCCCCTCGCTTAGCCTATCTGTTTCACCTCGACCCTTTCTTATTTCCTTCAAATTTAATCCAAATCGACTACTCAGATCTCTTAACAAAAAAGGGCCATCATATCCGGAATATCTCAAACGATCATTAAGATATATATGAACAGGCAAACTTCCGGCTACATTTTTTATCCAGGTGAAGACTGCTGCTGAACCAGACAAATATGCATGGCCTTGGACTAAATAAAAATAAGCGTAATTTTGAGTAGAAATGAACACACAAAAGAAAACTACAAGACCCATATTTGTCGTACGATAAGCGTCCCCTATACGAATAAATTTCCTAAAATACTCAATGCTTTTATATGAAGCAAACGCGACAAACAAAAATCCAAAGCAGAATAGCTCTGAGAAATAATATCTATGCCAATAGAGCAACATCTCATGACCCATCGTCACACCAATTGACTGGAGAGAGAGAGGGATAGAAAAAAAGATATAGAAAACTATAACATGATAAAGCCCATCATTGCCTCTCACTCCCGAGATGACAGCACATATCAATCCAAATGCAAGGAAAAAGACACCAAACTCACTAAATGATGTACGTGTGAACTGTATTTCGTTGAGAAAAAAAAGATCTAAAAAGTTCTGGCCGGATTTTAAATGATAAACGTATGCAAATAAGACTTTCAGAAGAACTAGAGCTATTAGCAGAGTCAATCGATACAAGAAGACATTTTTGCTTTCGACTTTTGACGCAAACCAGGCCAACCCAGAAAGGCCAACAACAAAACCACCAATTACAAGCTTAAGTAATTTGGCTGGGGTTATTTCAGGTAAGATTCGACTGAACTGCCATCCGATTAGATATGGAGCACGAATATCCAACGAAATCCAAAAAGAAATCAAAAAGCACAGTGTAATGGAAGCTACGATATAAAACCGATGACGCAAGGCGATTTGCTGTATTGAAAACACACAGGCAATAATACCCGCTACAAAAAAAATAGCAGTACCTCTTCCAAATGGCGCTGTGAGAGCGATTAAAAGCAGTGTAATCAATGATAGTACCCGATATAATCCCGGCCGTTTCAAGAGTACCAAGCTACCGAGTGCTGAAAGTACCAACAACTGCCAAATACTTTCTGAGAATGTGGTTTTAGAGAACCATATATGTAGGGGGGAGAAGATAAAAATAGTTACCGCTATTAAAGCATAGTCACGACAGATGCCGAAGTTGGTAAGAATTAGATATAGCAATGGAACTGCAACGAAACTCCAAACAACAAAAATAATTGCAACTCCACTCAGACCGAAAAGTTTAAAACCTATCGCTGATGTTGCGGCCGCGAGAGGAGGAAAAAAGCCAGAGTCCTTCCCGGTTAAACTTTGATAAACACCATCCCAAGTATAGGCAGAAGCATCACCGACAGTAAACGAAAAATCGGCAATACGCCAACGCAGGGCTATATAAATGCAAGTTAGTATTAATAATGGAAAAATCCCCCAATCGAATCTGTTATTTTCACCATCACTTATAATTAGATGACAACCAATCAACAACTGAAATGCAATGAGCAGCATCACAACTGGGAGCAAAAATACACTTGTGTTGTAATATGAAAACAACACGGATACAGATACCAACGATACCGAAAATGGTAAGATTGCCGCAACAACATGATGTGAATTAGATTTAAACGTTTTCATAATTCCACGATTTTAATAATAATACAAAAATATACGCCACAGCATCTCCCATGGTATTGACCACAACATGAGATACTCAAATATTGATCGATATGCTCTACTTCATCATCAGTCAGTTGCGCATATCTACTTGCATCCAAAGGCATAAATACAGCCATTTTTGCATAGGCGTTCTTGATAGCATTAATTTCGAATTCAGTTAGTCGCATTTTGGATTAACGCCAACGGATGCAGTCTTAATAAAACCAGACACCCCAAAATAAAATAAATCCCCCGTTACCGTTACCAATCGCCCCAAAACGACAGCGAGTAATAAATCAGCCTCTGCTACCATGCCTTTTAGCAAGAACAATAATACCAACTCCCGCACACCAACTCCGGCAGGCGCACCAGGCGTAACCAAGCCCGCAAGCCAAGCGATCACATAGGCGCCACATAACAGGGAAAAAGCTGAATAAGTAAATGAAGTTGGGGTAACAAGCTCCAAAACTCCAATAAACACAAAGCCCGATAGGGCAAGAAAGAGTATTTGCCAGATCAACGCCACGCCTACTGAGCTTGATAGTAGTTGCCGCACAGCAATTACAACCAAAACGGACATGACACCAAAGGTTTCTACCGATATCAACACTGACAGTTTTGTCCATATCAGTGGGATCGCCAAGATACCAAAAAGTCCACCGCCAACGGCTATTAGCCCTAACTCCCATAGCGCTGATTTAGCCAGCGCACGCGCTGGCAACCCTGCGGCCATACCCAAGGCTTGACGACCCGCCAGATGAAATATGTTGCCGGGTACATATCTGGCAAGCTGAGAAATGCCATAGATTTTTATTGCCGATCGGCGCAAAACATGGACACTAAAATGCCCCAACAAATCTCGCCAAGCTAAGGCGAGCATTAGGTTAGCAAGACCGTATATTAGCGCTAACCCTAAACATACTGACCACATTGAAGTATCGAAGCTTGAAAAATCAAGCTCGGCGCTATAATTACGCAGGCGCAGAGCAACAAAGACGATTCCTAGCACTGCCAAGATGCTGCCTGTCCAATGAAGGAAGCGCTTCAATATCTGGCTCATGGGTTTGGTTTTAGCCACGAGGCTTACAAAGTAGCATCGTCCAAGGCAGCGGGCTATGCACCTCAATGACATCGAAATATTGTGACACTAATTTTACAAAACCGCCTTTAGACCATTGTTGAATATGCCCCGGCGTATTGCCCCAATGGGATATGTATTTTCCCCTAGCCAGGTTTAACGCACACCAAAGCGGCTCTTTAGGTACGCTAACGATTAAATGTCGACCAACGACTCGCTGAAGTGCCTCCAAGCCAGCACCGGGATCTTCCAAGTGTTCCAGTACTTCACAACAAACGACAAGGTCGGCGCTATCTCGGGCAGCCTCCAAGTCATAGATGTTGCGTGCCTCGAAAAGCAAAGGGGATAATCCACGTCCGATTGCATTTTCACGCGCAAGTTCAATGACCTGCGTGGAGAAATCGCACCCCCTTGTTACCATACCTTGCTCATTCCATCGCAAAACCCAATAGCCCTCTCCGCAGCCGATTTCATGTATTTCATGGGGAGCGGCCTTGGCAACAAGATTGGATAAGGTTGACTCAAACCCCTGCATCATCCATTTGACGATTGGATTGCTTGAGCCATACTTGTCATAGGCGTTTCCGACAACAATACCATTTTCTTTAATGCCACCTGAAATTTTAATACTCATAATTTACTCTTTCCGTAAACCGCAACCTGATTTGCACCCAATAAAAAACGTTTATAAGTCAAGAGTTCTAAGCCTGCTTGTTTACCTGTTATCTCTAACTTGGTACGATCTAATAAATCCTCATGTTCTTCGCTTGCGTGTTTGGAGAAAAGCCCAATAGCCGCCCCTACATCATGCACCCAGTCAACAGACGGATGTGGTGTAGTAACGGCAATACAGGCAGAATCTGAATCAACGAGATGAGTGGTAAGCATGCGTAGAAATTCAGCAGGATCACTGACATGCTCTATTACCGCTAATGATATGATGGTATCAAATTTTTCAGAAGATTCCGGTAAACCGGAAACGAATCGATGAGCTGGAAATCTTAACTGTGCCTGTTGTAGCGAGACCTCATCGATTTCCACGCCAAGATAGTAATCTGCATCAACCAGCTCAGCAAGAGCACCTGACCCACAACCTACATCCAAAATGCGCCCCTTAAGATAGGGCTTGGCGACCTTTAATCTTTGTCTACGCAAAAAAGGAGACAACAAACCTTCAGAACCTTGATCAGCCATTTTCACTTTTCCCCATATCGATACTTTCACTATTGTGAGTAAATGTTTTTAAATTAAACCGCACATCCTCCATCAACTTACGGTTGGCAGCCAGCAAATCAGCAAGAAATGCCACCAACAAGGTCTGAAAGCCTATTGCCAATAGCGTTGAGGCAAGAATTAAAGACTGGATATGACCTTCACCAAGCCCATGGAAATATAGCCACATAAATCGGGCGCCAATCACTAATCCTATGCTAAACAAAACCGCTCCAATCGTACCAAAAAACTTAAAGGGTCGATAAATGATAAAGATACGAACAATAGTGACAATGCTACGCTTGATATAAGAAGGTATGCTTTTTAC
>CANNLO010000350.1 GCA_947505055.1 Methylococcaceae bacterium
CACCCTACATTAGCTCATCTTAAAGATAACCAACTACCGCCCAAAGTAATCTCCTTGGAGGAATACCATTTAAATGACCACTATCCCGTTACTCATTCAAGATTACGCTTTACTCAGTGATGAGGAATGCGATGAGCGTATTATTGCTGCGAAAGCCAAGTTGGGTAAACGCTGCGTGGTGCTTGGCCATCATTATCAGCGTGATGAAGTGTTTAAACATGCTGATTTTTCCGGGGACTCTTTAAAGCTATCCAGAGATGCGGCGCAATCCGATGCCGAATATATCGTGTTTTGCGGTGTACATTTTATGGCGGAAGTCGCCGATATTTTGT
Source organism: Methylococcaceae bacterium (assembly GCA_947505055.1). Next base: position 333 of record CANNLO010000350.1, read on the forward strand.
CGCGTCCAGAACAGATTGCTATCTTGCCGGATATGGCGGCCGGATGTTCGATGGCGGATATGGCCAATCTCATCAAAGTTCAAAAAAGTTGGGATGAGTTGGCACAAGTCATTGATGTGGAGAATGAAGTTACGCCCATAACGTATATTAACTCTGCAGCAGACCTTAAAGCTTTTTGCGGTAAGCATGGCGGCATTGTCTGCACTTCATCCAATGCCCAAAAGATTTTGGAATGGAGCTTTGCCAAAAAATCGAAAATTTTGTTTTTTCCTGATCAGCATCTGGGACGAAATACCGGTTACCGTATGGGCATTCCTTTGGAAGAAATGGTCACCTGGGACTTCACTCAGTCTATGGGGGGCTTGACTGAAGAGCAAATTCGCAACGCAAAAATCATACTCTGGAATGGCTATTGTTCAGTGCATCAGGTCTTTAAGTCCGAACAGATTGATAACTTTCTGGAGCGTTACCCGGAAACCAAGGTTATTTCCCATCCGGAAGCGTCTTTTGACGTTTGCCAAAAATCGGAGTACATCGGTTCTACCGAGTATATTTTAAAAACGGTCCGTGAAGCTGAACCTGGTACTCGCTGGCTGGTTGCGACCGAATTAAATCTAGTCAATCGTCTGCATGAAGAGTGTAAGGCGCAGGGTAAAAACGTTCATTTTATGTCACCGACCTTGTGCATGTGTTCAACGATGTTTCGAACCGATCCTCAGCATTTGACGTGGATACTGGAAAACCTGGCTGCAGGGCAGGTGGTTAACCAGATATCAGTACCTGTTGAAGTCGCAAAATTTGCCAAACTGGCCTTGGATAATATGCTGGGAGTAATGTAATGGAACTTGATATAAGTCGTTTAAAACATTTTTCAATAACCTATGTGTTTTTGGAAAACGAAGGTGAAGATATTGCGTGTGAATATGAGCAGATATCCGATAACCCTGTGCTGTCCGCAGATGGTAATAGCGTTACCTTTACTATAAGAAATATTGATCAGGCTGAGGATAATGAAATTTATTCAGTAACGCTTGTAAAAGAGAGCGCTGATGATTTTTACATAAAGTCTGATTATTTCGATGATATCAACGAGGCTTATTATCTTGACCTTGAAATTTCTGATGAGGATGTGAAATTTATCCTGGAAGGAGATGATGAAGTTATGTTTTTATATGGATTTTATGCATAAATTCGATATAGATTTTAAGTGCGGTATATTTGTATTTAAACGTATATATAAAATAACACTTTTAATTTTAAGATTAGATATAGCTTTTGCGGGGATTTTTCTGTAACCGGCATTAGGTTTTAGTAACAATATAAATATCGATAGGGTTGTACTTTAAGCCGTATCTCAACAAAATCAAGGGTTTTATGGAAGAGTATTTTATTGGTTGGCTCAAGGAATATGGTTATATTATTTTGTTCCTTTGGAGCATCATAGAAGGAGAAATGGGCCTGATCATGAGCGGCATCATGTCCCACACTGGAGACATGGAGTATTTTATGTCGATATTTGTTGCGGGATTGGGTGGTTTTACCGGGGATCAAATATACTTTTATCTTGGACGCTTCAACAAGAACTTGATTCAACGTAAATTGCACAAGCAAAGACGCAAGTTTGCAATTGCACATTTACTGTTAAAAAAATATGGTTGGCCCATTATTTTTGTGCAGCGATACATGTATGGTTTACGCACCGTTATTCCCATGTCGATTGGAATTACTAAATATTCGGCCAGAAAATTTGCTTTCATTAATCTGATTAGTGCCTGGATATGGGCCACAATTACTATAACGCCAGCTTATATTTATGGTGCTGAAATATTGGTTTTCTTGGCTTATGCGAAACAACACTGGTACTTTGCACTACCCATAGCTGGTGGGTTTTTATATGGTGTTTATGCTTATTTTCAAAGACTGGAAAGACATTTTTTAGAGAAAAGAAGTGAGCGATTTTCCAAGTAATGATTCGTTGCCTAATTGCTTTAGGATCAGCACTTAAAATAGTTGGCGGTTGTTAAATATATATACGCGGCGGTAAAAATAGCTAATAGCCATTGCGAAGGATCGCCGTACGAAATGCAAATAACAATGACAGGAATGCCGATTAACCAGGCCCATTTAAGCTGATTGCCTTTTTTTATGTAACGTTTTAGCGCCATTTCTTCTTCATCGGGATTGTTGGTGAAGTCAGCTTTATTTTTAGTCATTTTGTATTACCTCTAAATCAAGATAAAAGTTATATTTTTAACTGTAGCATTTTTAGTGAACAATGTTAAAAAATTGAGACAAGGATGAAAATAACAGCTCACGCAAAAACGTTGAAATGGCTTAAAACGAATCCGCCCCTGACTGAACTCTGTTTGCGTTACCCCGAGCAATGGACAGCTGTACAGCAAGAGCTATCTACCATCATTGAAGGGCGCGTCGCAGAAGAATTGCAAGCCTATTTGACGAGCGCTACCCAAGTCAACAAGATTCCTGATTCCCGAATCCGTAACAAAATTAGTGAAGCTGAATTGAAGGAGATCATTCGCAGTCGAATGGCTCAAGAGTCGATCAAAAAGCTTTGTCTGACTCTATTGGCCGCTGACGCCGGTGTAACAAAGGGTAAGCTGCGTTTTAATTTGCTAAATGGTTATGTAGCACAAAAATTGCTATTTTCTGAAGGTCTGGAACGGAAGCCGGTTTCTTTGTTCTGGTTCCGTCTATTTTGGCCGTTGGTCTGGCAAAAAAAACGGCTCATGCCGTTGGTGCAACCCAAGGGGATTTATTGTTTCTATTCACAACCGCTAATAAAGGCTTTGAGCAGCATCATTGCTTCAAGAAGTTGTCTTGAGATTGGTGCGGGAGATGGTACTTTATCGCGCTTCCTTGAGAATAGTGGAGTTAAGATAACCGCAACCGATAATCATAGCTGGAAAAATGCAGTTAGATATCCTGACCATGTTATAAATCTTGATGCCCGGCTAGCACTTGCCAGCTATAACCCTGAGGTGGTTGTTTGTTCCTGGCCGCCAGCCCGGAACGATTTTGAAAGGGATGTGTTCAATACGGCGAGCGTGCAACTTTATATTGTTATTGGCAGTCGCCATCAGTTTGCTTTTGGGAATTGGCAAGACTACAAGCAACAAGCCGATTTTGATATTGAGGAAGATATAACACTTGACGCCTTGGTATTGCCCCCTGAATTAGGTGCCGCTGTTTATGTATTTCGCAGAAAGCGGTAAAGGTGTTTCACCTTTACCGCGAGTTTAATAGTTGTACCGCATTAACAAAGTGTAAAAGGGCGGTTTGTCGTGTTGTCAGAGGAGTTTGACTGCTTTTTGCCAGGTCTGTCGCCGTAAACCATTCTAATAATTTCCCGCTTTGCTTCCAGCCAGTCACGTAGCTCATTGCCAGGGGTAAAAGAGCGTTTTTCCGCTTTGTAATAAGCTGCTTCAGCAATCATCGCCGAAAGATTCAAATCAGGTTCATAAGCAGGAACTTGTTTTTCAGCGGAAAAGCCAAATTTTATAAGTCCTGAAAAATTCTGGGGTGAGCTATTTTTAATACCGATTTCAGCCGGCTCATATTCTGCAAAGGTGCCAAGTATTCGATCCCATATTGAAAAAATTGCTCCAAAATTAGTGTCGTGTTCTTTGCGTTCCACGGAATGGTGAGCTCGATGTAAATAGGGCGCGATAATGACTTGTCCCAAGCGCTGTTCACCAGAAAAGGAGGTGTTGGTGTGATGAAACATAATAAACAAGGTCAAAATGGTCTCATTGGTCATTACCATTACCTGGCTTACGCCGGAAACTAAGATAAAAATTGTTTTCACTAGGGTAAGGATCAAAAGCTCCACAATATGAATCCGAAAAGCCGTTGAGACATTTAAATAGGGATCATTGTGATGGACTTTGTGAAACATCCACAAACCATCAAAATGGTGGCTGGCCCTATGCCAAAAATACATCAATAAATCGAGCAAGAGCAGCGATAGTAGTGCTTTTCCGCCAGGATTATCAATAAAACTTAACAGCCCGGCGCCTGAATTATGTCGTGCAACCAGAATTAAGGGAATTGCTGATAATAAAGAAATAACGATACTGTTAAAAATAAACAGGCTGACATTGGTTTGATAAGACTGACGCAACTTTTTTAGCGGCAGCTTGCGTTTTGGATAGTTGAGCTCAATAACTGCTAATACGACAAAAGCAATCAGGAGGCTGAATGTCGCTAATTCGCTCGAGAGACTTGAGAGCCAGTGAAAATAAGATTGAACAAGGGTGGCTAATGATGTAAATAGATTAGACATTGACTTTTCCTCTAAACAAAATTATGTGGGCTTAGTGCCTCATTTTTTAAAAGACAGTGAAAATTTAAAGTGACTTGATTTTTTGATATTTATTCAAATTACCTGCAAAAATTAAACCAAATTTATTTGTTAAATCATTAAAAAACAAATAGTGCTGTCGAATTGTCCGGTAAGTGCCGTTTATCCTGGATTCGTTAGATTATAAAAAAATCATTCTACTGTCAAATGCATTTGAACAGGTCATTATTGAACTAACTTGGCGCCTCAGCTTGGTGCAAATGATCTGTTATACGCACCGATAGGCTCTCTAAAAGTATTTTTAAATGCTGTTTAGAATGTAGCCTTTGGAAAAAGCTTAGCGTCATTTTTTTTCAAAATAAAATGTTTTTTTTAGGGGCGCTTATCTAATAACTAAAGTTTCGGAGTTCAAAAATAACGGCAACATACTGAAATATAACTAAACAACCACCAGCTTTAGCTGGTGGTTGTTTAGTTTATCAATGGCTTTGGGTTGTGTGGCGTTTGTTGGTTATGTTTGAATAGCACATTAGAGC
>CANNLO010000351.1 GCA_947505055.1 Methylococcaceae bacterium
TTATTGTAGCTGTCACCCTATTTTGTAAAATACAAAGAAACATTTCACTGCGCTCTTTAGAGAGCTATTTGTCTGAGCATTTACTTGTTATCCTTGGTTTTAAGGGAAACACTCATGAATTTTTATTTATTTCACAGAAAAAATCATTTCCGTATTTGATTTCGCGGGGTGTGTTTTCGGCCATAATGATTATTTATAATAATTTTGTATAATTGACATAATTATCATTCAAATTCTATTTTTCATAGGTTTCTTTGTACGCCTGACTTAGCCGCATAAATAATTCATGCAGCTTGAGATAACCCTCATCTTGTTTGTCCGGATATTCTTTTTCATCATTCAATGCGAAATCAATGACGTCCAGGAGACAATCAAGGTCCCACTGATAAAAAGAAATATCCCTAATACCTTTATAATTACCAACCCTTGTATCCAGCCCGAAGGCTTCGCTCATTTGCCATGTGTGTTTTTGTAATTCTTCGAGTTGCCTGCCGGAAATCTTGAATTTAATTGCAATGTCGTTTTTCCCTGGCTTCACAGTCAGTTCTCCTTCAAAAAAATTAAAAGGTCATAAATAGCATTGAGTAAAAATTTCGACCATTTCTGGGTCAGAATCATACATTGTAATGCTTTAGCAGGTCTCGAATTCCAATTTCACTACTCAAATGAAATTTGAAGACAGTCTTCTTATCTAGCTAAATTATCAACAATATCATAATGTCGCACCCACCTGCCCCGTATAATTTATGAAAATAAAGCCTCAAGCATTACTGACTGATCAAAAACGCGGTTCACTGCTAAAGCCTGAAACACTCAATATATGGTCGTTTGATAAAGATGGAAATAAAGTCCATCCCTACAAAGGAGAAAAAGGAAATAAAAAGGGGTTGTACTGTGTAAATTCTACAAACAACACGAAAAAATTTCAGGGCTATTCGGAGCTTCAATTAATTATCGTTATGTCTGTCGTCGAAGTTTCTAGAAAGTGAAGATGGCTCGGCCAATGGCTTAGAGTCCGCAGTTTCAAAGCTCTGTGTCGTCGTCAATCATTCCAAGTAGCATTTCGTATTCGATTTGCTGTTGAGTTTTTTAAGTCGCTACCACTAGAGGTACGGCGGCATCAGTATGGGATAATATTTCAAGTGGATAGTCTTCCTGATCAGTAACGTCTGGGAGCAATAGTTCGCGCTCAGACATAGAAATAACTAAACCCATTAGATACTTAGCCTCCAAATCATTATCTTCATCAATCTTTTCATTTAAAATATCACTAACTGAAACACCTTCCTTATTAACAATATCGATTTGAGCTCCATTTCTAATTAACACCTCTGCGTTGTCATACAAAAATTGATCCAGAGTCAAATGCAAAGCTGTATCACCATTTTCATCTTGTGCATTAACGCTAGCTCCATTTTTAATCAATAACTCTATGCAATCGTTATTTACATAAAAGCTAGATGCGCTTTCCATTAATGCGGTTTTACCTTCACTACAATTAAGTTCAACACCTACTCCTTTGTTTATCAAATACTCCGTTGCTTTATAATTTCCTAAATAAGCTGCTTGTGATAATAACGACCTACCCCATGTATCTTCAAATATAATGTCGGCACCATTATCGGCAAGTAAATCTGCTATTTCAAAATTACCATTTGTGCATGCGATAAAGAATGCATTCGTTGGTACACAAATTTCACCGTTTGCATCAGCACCATTAGAATCGTTTACTTTAGCACCATTAGCAATTAATAATCTCACATCATTAATATTATTTCCTTTAGCAGAATGCATTAATGCATTATTACCAACGTTATCTTTAATGTGAATATCAGCTCCATTTTCTATTAAGAACTCAGCTTGGTTTTCAATATTATTGTTGCGCGGCAGATGCATTAATGCGGTCATACCCGTATTATCTTGAAAATTTACATCAACTCTATTTTCAACTAAAATTTTTGTAATTTCACTGTTATTTGCAACTGAATGCATTAATGCCGTAAGTCCATCATTAGATTGATAATCAATATTTGCCCCGTTATCAATCAAAATTTTTGCCACCTCAAGAATATTAACAATGCATGACTGCATTAGAGGTGTGGTACCACTTTTATTATTATAATTAACATCAGCGCCTTTTGATAATATTGATTTAATCGTATTTAAATCGCCCTTTGTACATGCTTCAAATAATTTCTGCGTCATATATTTGTCCTTTAAATTAATATCAATTGAAACACTACACTGTTAGCGCCAACAGTTTATCCCATTATCTATCTGAATTGTATCGTGGTAAAAATCAAGCAGGATAAACGCGTCATTAACAAGGCTATTTATGTGGCGCTAGGCGTAAATATGGCAGGCCAGGAGGAGTTGCAAGGGCTTTGGTTATCCGAAAATAAAGGTGCCAAGTTTGGCTATCTATGCTAATAGAGCTTAAGAATCGAGGCATCAAGGATGTGTTTATCGCCTGTGTCGATGGCTTGACGGGCTTTCCGGATTAGATTGGCGCTGTCCCCACGATCAGCTTTGTATTGTGCACATGGTTCGGAATTCGTTACGCTTTGTTTCCTGTCCAGTTGCAGTAAGCGCATCGTCATCACCCTTGATTCGCTCCCAAACCGCGTCAAACGAATTAATAAAACCATCATGTTCAAATTTTTGAAGATAGGCCGCCAGAGTTATGAAATGAGTTTTTTCAGTAAAACCAAAATTAGTATTAGCCGCCTGGAAGCGAACAACTTCACACTCTTCACAAATAATCAGTGCCAGCGAATCACCAGCCACTCTTGGTAGCGCCTCATCGATAAAATTTAAAAGAAAGTCTGCAATTGCAAGGCCTCCACGGTTTTTACCAAGGGATTCTCCACGCGTAAGTTTAGCCTCATCATCAATACAAACAGATGTTTTAACAATCGTAATGCGATCAAGATTAGTCTCAATAAATTCCCTAAATTCTAGCGCATTACTGATGATCTCATTAAAAATACTCTGGATGATCACAATCCTAGTGTTTTTCGCTATCAATAAAAGATGAAGAAGCCCTGCTGTACCCAACGTGTTAATCGGAGCGGCATCTAAAATTACAATACAGATCAGCTCCATGCCGGAGGCCATAATCTTCTCAAAATGAAGCCCTAGCGGCATTCCTTTAATTTCTTCCAGAATCACATTCTCCATATCTTTATCTCAAGTAATTTACAAGAAGCGAAAGCATATCCTTCACACTTAGCATCCCCATCACGTTTCAATATGAATAATAAACTTTCAATATCATCCGATTCAACCTCATCATCAGAAAGCCTGGTAATAGTAGCAGCGAATTCGTCATAAAATGTTCTGACGTAGGTGATATTGTATTGATTGGCAAGGTCTGCAATGTATTTTGCCAATCCTGTTGTCGGAAGTGCACGCGAAAACTATAGCAGCGCTTCGCTTCTTACTTTTGCTGCGTAAACAAGCATGGATACCGACATACAGCGCACATTGTCAGGGAGTGGACGAATATGATTTGGAGACTTTTCGATCTCATCAAACAACAGAATTATTTTACCTTTAGGTGCCCTCTCAAGTTCTGTAGTCATAACTTCACCTGCCGCCCACTCTTCACGATGTCCTATTTTTGTATCTGGATTAACTTCGCGTATAGTTTTATATTCATAATACACCTCTGTTTGTGCAATAAAAACGCTATCTTTTTTTGCACTGAGCCAGCCCAATATTTCGTTAGAACCTGGCTTGTCAGTAGTCACAAACATCACCATGTCCGGAATAATTACCTTTGCGCCAGGCATCACCAAGACATCAAGCGTATCGGCTAAAGCAAGCGTTATAAGCGGTCTTGAATCCACCACAATTAACTTTTTTTTGTCAGCCATGAAGCCGACCTTTACAATTTTTTTGGATTATTCCGGATGAAATTTTTTCCAAGCTTTTTCGACTTGCGCCGCCACTTCTTCATCCGGAGGATTAGGGATGCCGTACCCCGCATTACGCGACCAGATAATTACTTCTGAAACACTTGGATTTGGAAATCCATCGATATTCATTCGTTGTATTTCCCAAGCCGCATTTTCAGCCGTGATCTGTCCCAGCGAGTAGACCTTTAATTGTGCTCTGACTACATCAGGAATATTAATATCTACTCCATATTTATTAGTCACTGGATCAATATCTGTAAAAAACTCATCTTTTTTCGACATGGTTTTCTCCTTAAATAGCGTACCTGACATGTAACCTAAGCAAGGCGTAGGGTACTCCGCGCTTAATCTTTAAAACGCGTTGGTAACGGCGGCACACAACCCACTTCTGCTAGACCAAGGCGATAGTGCCCGTAGTGCCAAGAGCTCTCATTAAACCAACCTTTTTCTGCATGAGCCATCACATCACGCAAAACCTAAACACCAACCCGTTTAACAAGGGCGCACAGGGCATCAAAGCTTCGCTGTCAAATGTCATCGTTCAACTGTAATCAATAAATCTGGATTAAACCCAGTTTTTTCCCCAGGATACCCACGCGGATTACAAACAACACGTGTACCATTAGTTGCCCAATCAGCGGCACGGTGAACATGCCCATGCACCCAAAGCACAATTGACTCTCCCATCATCGATTCCCAACCGTTTGCATAAGCCGCCGCGATATGGGGCACTTCAGGATGTGTTGACTTAATATCGGTTGAATCATTATTTGACGACTCGCCTATATTATCAATCCAACTGTCTAACTCGCTTATCTCATCAAGTGGAGGGTGCCCCATCGATATCAACGAAGGTGCATGATGAGTTACCACAACCGTTTGTCCTTCAAACGGTTCGGCAAGACGCTCACGCAACCAGGCCAGTGATAGCTGATTGCGTAAAGCCAAATCATCAGGCATCACCTTTCGATAACCTGCCGTACGAATTTTTTGGTAATCGTTCAGGCCTCAGAGAGCTTCATATTTCGCTAAAATCGCATTACCTGTAGACGAATAATCTGTCCAACAAGTGGCACCTAAAAAGCGCACACCGTTAATAACCCATGCTTCATTATCCAGTACGCGGACTCGCTCACACGATGCAGCACGCATTTTTTCAAGGGTATTATCGATGTGTTCTCTAAAATATTCGTGATTACCAGGCACATAGATAACCGGACAACTAAAGACATTCCGTGCCCATTCCACTCCTCTGCCTTTTACATGAA
>CANNLO010000352.1 GCA_947505055.1 Methylococcaceae bacterium
CGCATCATTTATACGGACGCGACTTACTGAACCGGTTCAAGTGCTCGGAAAAAGGATTAAATGCACTGGTCGTGGAGGAGACTGATCCTTGTACTGGTGTACGGGAGGTTGTGCATCTTTTTATGAAAGATGCTGGCGATGCAATGCGAATCCGTGCATGGCTTTCTGCTTGGAGTCCATCTATAAAGGTAAATTCATGATGGTTGACTTAGAACAGGCCGCCCGTCACTGGTCGGCTCCGCCAAAAATGGCAAACCGTACTCGATGTTGGCAATTGCCAACGATTGTAAAACACATCAATAAAAATTTTTGTGGGGTTCCCGCCATGGGTACGGATGGTGGGGATATCGAACTGCTTAGATCTATTTCAGAAGGACCATTGAGAAGAGCCGTCTCAATTGGGTGCGGCAACGCATTTCACGAAATTAAAATATTACAAGCTTGAATAGTTCAGCACTTTGATTTATATGAGATTGCGACAGAACGCATAAAACAAATTGAAGAAGGCGCTAAGCGAGCTGGTGTGATTGATCAAATAACAATTAGAACAGGCGATCCATTTGGTCTTGAATTGTCAGCGCAGCTTAAACAGTATGATTTGGTTTACTGGAAGGATGCTCTCCATCATATGATTTCAGCGCGGATCGCAGTGGAATGGAGTGACTCCGTTTTGTTGAAGGGAGGGATATTTTATATGAATGATTTTGTCGGGCCGACTTATATGCAATATTCGGATCGACAATTGGACATGGCAGAAAAAATTCGCTTGGCACTCCCTGAACGTTACTTAATAGACCCGAACGATACATCGAAAATATTACCGAATCGCCGTAGTCGCCAGACCCTTCTGAATGCGTTGACAGTGGTAATATAATTTAATCGATAATGGGTGTTTTTCCTTCGGCTAAAATAATACCGACAGGAGGCATGGCTTATATGCTGGTGCTGAGTGATGTCTTGGCTAATATTGACGAAATAGCTGATGAGGCTCTGCTATCAACATTGATGGTAAGCGACGATTTTTGTACGGAAGCAAACGAATATCTATACGCGGTTTTGCGTATGCTAAAAAATACAACCCTAATAGTTTCAACATGAGCCACTTAGCCACTAATGATTATCTAACAGAACCTTTATGGGTAGATGAGAGAGACGCACTTATCAAATTAGAAGAAAAAGTGCTAGGAGGTGAAGTGAACGAAAAAGATTCACTAAATGAAGATGCCATGGAAATGCCTCTAACCAAAGTTACCAAGGGCGATATCATTAACCGTCTGATTAAGCAATTCGGGTTAACCAGTTATTTCGAATACAACAAATTTGATGGTGCCAGTTATTATGATGAGATTGTTTGTCAGAAAAAAACCATTGCCTACCTGCCTGAAAACTCCTTTCTTGATGCGGATAATATTCAACGTTTGCTAAATATCGCAAAAGATGTACAGATGGAGCAGATCATGACGTTGGATCAACTGATTGAATGTTACGGCAGCGAAAAATTTGATTTAATATTTTTTGATCCCGTACATATTCGGCCTGGAGTCGATCAAGCCTTGCAATGCTTACCACGGCTACTCAATCCAGGCGGTTTTCTGGTGGTGCATGATTGCAATCCGGAGTTAGAAGCTTTGACTACCAAGGTACGCCGATCTGGCTCCTGGGTAGGTGAAACCTACAAAGCTATGACTCTGTTTCGCCACCATAATCGCACCCAGAGCGTGACGGTGGCAGAGGATCATGGTGTTGGCATTATTTATAATCAGGGCTTGAGGCTCGACTATGACCTCGATTTTGATATTGATTATTATGACTTTGCCGCCAATCGTGAATCGTATATTGGCTTGATGACTTTTCAGGCATTTCTTGATCGCACTGCCAATGGCGATGTCGGTAAGTTACTGGCACTGGACGCAACATCTGTTTCTGAGCCAGTGTATTTTTATGCGCTGGCGAGCACTACTGACAAAGTGCTGCCGCACGGAGTGTCAAGTATTGGCCAAAAAATTGTTGAGAGCCAACTGTTCTGGTGTCAAGCGGATAACACTTTTGCCGAGAGTAATTCCGTCATTAACAAGCTCTGGCTGAATGGTCAATCACAGACCTTGCGTTTTACCCTGCCTGAGGGGACTGGTAACCTGATGTGCTTACGTTTTGATGTTTTCGATTGTCCGGGGACGGCCACTCTGGAAGCTGTGCGAGTGTTTCAACCTGGGCGACAATTGATCTGGGAGTGGCAACAACACAATGAAGACATTAGCTGGTTAAGTGATCCGCGCAATCTTGCCCTGCACCAGATACCCGGTACTTTGTTACTGATTGCTGACAGTAAAGATCCCAGAGTGTTACTCGATTTGCCGGAATCGATTCTAGCAGACTTGGGGCCTGGTTGTATGCTGGAGATACAGATATCGCCACAAACACCGATTCAGCATGCACTATGGAATCAGTTAACAGACTGTCAGCAAAGACTGGTTGTTGCGCGAGATGAAAATCAGCAATTGCAACAGCGCCTACAACTGCTCGAAAACAAGATTGGATTGCAACAGCAAGCCTTGCCTCTGAATGCCGATAAGCCAAGAGTAACGGCGCAAGCCGATATAGAGGGGATGAAAGGAATGGCTTTTCTTGACTGCCTTAGAGACTGAAATCGCTTGGCAATACTATAGAGTTAAGGAAAGTTTATGGAATAACTTGAGCAAGTTTTATTTTTAAACCATGAAGAACAAAAACATAAAGAGTTTAAATTTTCATGCTCTTTATGGTAACGGTCTAAATTAATTTATAGTGGGTTTCTAGGCAACGATTTGTGGCGGCATGCAAAGGTAAGGCTTAATAGGTTGGCTTCAATTGGGCATTTGCATATGAGTATTATGTAAGTTCGACCTTCATCTTAAGACCAATAAATTGTTTTTAAAAGTTTTTTGGTGTTCTTGCTGTTTTGATTAAAAGATTGCAAATATTTTTTATATATTGCGTTTAACCTTAAGTACCCGATAGAAAGCGGAAATAATATGCATCAAAGTGCTAAAGCAGTTGGGAATTTGTTTTTCCAATCTTACGAACTTATCAAGAAGACAGAACTATCAATCCTTGATGTAGGATCGATGGATATTAATGGTTCACTACGAACAGTTATCCCAACGGGCGCCAAATACCTTGGAGTGGATGTTGCTGCCGGACCTGGAGTTGATCTGGTTTTAGACGATCCCTGCCAATTCCCTCTTGATTCGGATAGCTTTGACGTGGTTATCTCCTCCTCGTGTTTTGAGCACAATCCTTTTTTTTGGCTGACATTTCTAGAAGTCAGCCGCGTTCTAAAAAAAGGAGGACTCTTTTATTTGAATGTGCCATCCAACGGATTTTATCATCGCTACCCCAGTGATTACTGGCGGTTTTATCCCGATGCGGGTAAGTCGCTGGAGGCGTGGGCGCTTCGGAATGGCATGGTCATGCAGCTAATGGAATCTTTCATTATGCCTCAATTTGAAGGTGAACTCTGGAACGATTTTGTGGCTGTCTTTTGCAAGGGCGATAGGTCGGTGCAACTACCCCCGACGCCTTTGCATCGACTATTTAGCAAGGTGACAAATATTTGGATACGGGATAAGGTTTATCCTATTAACGAAAACAAGTTGCCAGAAGATAGACGTCGTCTGGCAGAAGCTGAATATGGAATGAAACGAATGATGGGTAGTTTGGAGCAAGAATCAATGTCGGATCAATTATCACCCACTTGCAATCTTTGTGGGGGGAAAGAGTTTGGACCGGGTCCAAACGGGCGTATGTCGGATAGTGGCATGGCTCCCTGTTGCCGTAAGTGTGGAGCACTGGAACGACAGCGGATTTTACGGCGTGTTTTCCAAGCGTTACCGATTGGTTTTCTGGATTGGCGGCGCGGCCTGCAATTCAGTCCTGACACAAGCATAGACGCGCGTTGGTTCATGAACTATGAAGTATCGGTATATGGGGGCGAGAATAGCTTGGATATTCAAGAGATCAATCGGAAAGATGACAGCTACGATTTTGTCACGCTCAATCATGTGTTGGAGTTTATCCCCGATGACCGTAAAGCTTTTAATGAACTGGTTCGGGTGCTGTCACCACGGGGCATTTTGCAGATCTGTTTTTCGGCACCGATGTCGCGGGAAATATCACAGGATTTCGACATACCTTTTGGCCCGCATGAGGCTTGGCATCTCTATGGACGAGACTTGGCAAAGCGGTTCGGTTGCAATGCTCTAGGCTTGACAGTTTTGGCTATTGAAGAAGCCGATCCTTGTACAGGTACCCGGGAGATAGTGCATTTGTTTCTCAAGGCTCCGAGCGATGCAATGCGGATCCGAGGTTGGCTTTCGGCTTGTAGTAGTACTGCGTGTGTACAGCCATGAATTCTTGTCTGGGTTTAAACTGATATGGCGACGACAAGTATAGTTGATATGTTCATACCCTTGAGAGAAGAACTGGGTCTTTGGCAGGCCGAAGGACGTATTTGCACGCTGTGGTGGCGGGATGATGATCTGGTAGTCGTGTCACCAGAATTGCATCGTATGCGGCAAGTGTCGGAAAAATTTTTCGTGCCTGTCCTTGTCGCGGTGATTCCTAGTTTGATGGATAAAGAATTAGCAAATGCGACTAAAGGCATGCATACATTTGTTTTCTGTCAGCATGGTTTCGCTCATGAGAATCATGCTCCAGTCGGATTACCGAATAGCGAATTTCCACAAGACTGGGCGGTGGAGTTAATTGAGCAAGATCTAGCATCTGGCCGTTCAATGTTGGTTGAGCAGTTTGGCGAGAGGTTCTTCCCAATATTCGTTCCACCTTGGAATGCATTTCGCGAAGACAAAATTGACATCCTTCATGTTCTAGGTTATTTGGGGATATCTCAGTATGGGCCTCGTTCAACCGGAGTGGTCAGTCAATTTGTGCGCGTAAACACACACGTCGATATTGTTGACTGGGCGGTTGCGCCAGTCTTCCCTGAATCACGTGGCGGTTTTCTGGTAGATCGTTTAACAGATGTTTTGCGCCGTCGAAGGCTAGTACAACAAACCGGAAGTTCGTGATCAAATTCAGGCAACCATAACTTTGCCTTGATAAGTCCACTTAAACGGCTTAGCCATCGTGTTGTTAAAATAATCAATGAACGCCATGATTTTTGTTTTCAATTCTTCGGTGCTTTTAAAA
>CANNLO010000353.1 GCA_947505055.1 Methylococcaceae bacterium
ATAAACCGCTAACAAAAAGTAAAATAATGGAGTTTCATCATAGGATGAAGCTAAATCCATCATTGTTACCTGTGCCCGTAATCATCAAAACGGTTGAAAAAATATCACATCAATTATCTGTTACACCTAAGATTCCGTCAGAGTTTGAATTAGATTTAACTTACAAAAGATTTATTCAAGCATTACACACCAAACAATGGGAAATTATTAACTATAAGGATTGGAAGTATGCACCTTATGTGTTTTGGTATGACAAGGAAAAGCTGGGTTCAAGTAAGGAATTTATATCACGTTACTTTGAATGGATACATTCCCAAAGTCTAAAAAGTAATTGGCGTAGGTTGATATATGTTTATTTGAGAGACTTCAGCTTTAGAACAGAGTACCCATCAACATTCAAAAAGATTGCTGCCGCAATTCAAAATGCTTTTAAGCAAGAGGATCTTAAGTTTGCACTTGAAAGCTGGGAAAAAAGACATAATCAGTTTGGATTATTTCTTGAAGATTTCGATTTGTCACAGTCTATTAATTTATTTATAGATATGAATTATGACTGGAGTCGGTTTGTTGATAGTACCGGGCTAGATGGTGAATTGACTACAAGTGGGTATGCTGATGCAGTTGGTGTTGAGCTATTAAAACAGCTTACATTAACTCCCAAAAAAGAATTAATAGAGGCTGTAAAATCGTTCCATTTTTTAGATCAACAATTACGATTTGTAGATAGGCGTGTTGATGTTATTCAAGGTTTGCTATCTCCATGGTGCAATAATTTTAGTTTTCAAAATGAAGAGTTAAGGAAAAATGTAAAAAACTTGTTAATACGACACTTCAAAGACCCTCGGATGCCTATTCATCGTGAAAAAGGGTGGCGATTTGTAGATGAAAGTTCTTTAAATTTGTTTTTTAAGTGGATGATTGGAGAAAGTTTAGAACAGTTTTTTTCTATCATTGATGTCATGGCTTTAGAGCATCAATGGAAATATCGTAAAGCATTTTGGAAAGCCTATTACGACAAAGGTGTTTTGGATGAGGCATGGGTCGCATTTGGTACAGACGCAAAATATCAAGCAAGAAGACTTTTTGGTGCTAATTTTTCTGCTGGTGAGTTAGAGGGGGGCAGTCAATCAAACCAAAGCATTCTTATTGTAAAAATCAGAGACTTGGTTTTAGTTGAATGGAGTCATAACGGTAAGTGTAGAGCATGGAAAAGTCATAATCAATTTTGCCCATCAACTTATAACTCTAAATATTATGGTAGTAGACTTAAATTACCTTCAATGAAGATTGTAGATGGTTATCAACAAGACGGAATTAGTCACCAGCAGAGCGAAACGTATAGATGGCAAAGAAGGTTAGCTGATTTCATCTATGACGAAACAGGGATAAGGATGCAAGACCGTGATTTTCGGATTTAAGAAAAAACAAAAAAAATATACTATTCAAGCTCAAGAGTTTGAGTCTGCAAATAGTTGGTATGTCAGAGTTCAGTTGATGTTAGATGATTTGCCAAAACCCTTAAGTGAATGGGCGACTACAAATCATAAAGGTATTTCTTGGCTTCTAGATACTTTTAATTTAAATGAAGACGGTGCTTTTCAAACCACAGACACATCTATTTCGTTTCCGTTCTCTTTTTTGATGAATGAACTTAAAGGTCAAGAGGGCTACTTACAAAAAATATTAGAACTACCCGATATATTCGATGGCGGCATTCATTTAGAAAGCACTGGCTTAATACATCAGAAAGAATATAAATTAAACTATAAATGGATTAATGGTAACGGAAGACCTATAACACAGTATCGAAGAAGCTCAGGTTTCTTAAACATTGGTGATAAAAAATACACGCTCCCATATCATGCTTGGAAATTAGCTGAAACTTTAGATTCATTAACTTTAGGAATTATAGAGAGTGATACAACTCGAGATAGACTTGGGAAGTTAGCACAATTTGAAACGATCAAAAGCATGCTGCCTGAGCCAGAAAAACATAAATTCTCTGAGTCCTCAGACATAGAAAGCTTGAAGTTGTTTTATGCAAATGCCGTTAGAATCGAAGCAATACCGAGTGGTCTTGATTATCAAATACGCCCAATATTATTAAGAAAGCGAGAGAACTCAAATACAACACAAATATGTTTTGAAAACATACTGCCACCTAGTGAACAGAATAGATATGCGGATAATTTTAATAACGCTATAAAATTACTCTCTTATTACAGTATTGGTGTTGGTAAATACATTGTAATAGGTGAGCAACTTAATAAAGTACTTGAAATTGTACATGACGTTCAAAACAAATCTATTGATGAGAAATTAAATTTCCTAAAAAATCCTAAAGCTGTTCTTCAGGGAAGATTAGAAGGTATTATCGATGAAGATGATTTGGATCAAATTTTTTCTGAGCGTGTTACAGGTATAGGTGAGTGGCAAGCAAAGGTAATTCCTTGGATGCAATTAAAGCCAGGGGAATGGATACCTTCAGGCCAATTTCCTGATGTACGTGGTGGCTTGGATATTGATGGAAAAAAAATTGAACTCTCTGTTAATGAAGCAATAACGCTCATTGAAGATTTTGAAAAAGCCCAAAAAACGAATAAGCCTTTTATTGAATATAAATCTGTTCAAATACCTGTAACGTCTGAATCTAAGTCGGCTATTCAACAACTCATCCCCAAGAAGCCTGAAAGTTATCAAAAACCAAATGGTCTAGATAAATCACATGAAACTAGTTCGGTCCAGCCAACAATAATGTTGGTCAAAGAGAACTTAGAGACCCTTGATTTCATCGTTCAGAGAACACCTCGAGAATATTATCCTAAAGCTGATGGTATACCAGATACAGTTAGAAGTGAACCCAAGCCACATCAAGTGATTGCCTTTAATT
Organism: Methylococcaceae bacterium; assembly: GCA_947505055.1. Next base: position 2,891 of record CANNLO010000353.1, read on the forward strand.
GGCTATGTCAAAATTATAGATTAGGTTCAAGAGGTGTCTTGCTGGCTGATGATATGGGTTTAGGTAAAACTTTTCAGTCACTCATGTTTTTTTCGTGGTTACGTGATGGCATGGATAATGGTGATATCAATGTGAAGCCTTTATTAATAGTTGCTCCAACAGGATTACTTAAAAACTGGGAAGCTGAAATAAGCACACATCTCTATCGTGACCTTGGTAATTTAGTAAGAGTCTATGGTGCTGGCGTAAGGACAATTGCAACAGAACGTCACCTAAATACTAATAGACTGAGAGATGCGGGAGTTGTGCTTACCACTTATGAAACTCTCAACCGCTATCAAATAAGTTTTGGTGCGGTTAACTTTGCATCAGTTATTTTTGATGAAATGCAAAAACTTAAAAACCCAGGTATTCAGAATTACTCAGCGGCAAATTGTTTGAATGCTGATTTTTGGATTGGTATGACGGGTACACCTGTTGAAAATCGTTTGTGTGACTTATGGTCTATTGCTGATATTTTGCAACCGGGAATTCTTGGTTCGATTAAAGAGTTTAGTCAAAAATATGAAAAAGCTGTGCTAGATGGTGAAGATATTGCAATAGATAGAAATGCGGAGTTACGTGAACGTTTGACAGGCTCAAATGAGTTCGCCCCAGCATTTATGCTTAGACGTATGAAAGATAAAGAGTTAGTTGGTCTGCCAAAAAAATATATTCACGAATATCCACTTGATATGCCTGCTGGACAGGCAAAAGTTTATGATAATGTGATTAAAGATTTTCAAGCTGCAGAAGGTCAAAAAGGTGCAATGCTTGAGGCATTACATCGATTGAGAGCATGTTCATTACATCCTGATTATAAAAAACAAAATGATTATGCAAACGATAATGATTTCATTAAGGGTTCCGCTCGATTGCAAGCATGTTTTAATATTTTGGATGATATTTATAAGAAAAGAGAAAAAGCATTAATCTTTGTTGAGTATAGTGATTGGCATAAACCAGATTTTTTATGCGACATCATCAGGAATCGTTATGATTTAAAAAAATTACCAATGGTTATCAATGGTCAAGTAAATTCCGGTGCAAGGCAAGAAAGAGTGGATGCGTTTCAAGAAGATAAAGGTTGTTTTGATGTAATGTTACTTTCTCCAAGAGCGGGAGGAGTTGGCCTTACTTTAACCGCAGCTAATCATGTGATACATCTTACAAGGTGGTGGAATCCTGCTGTTGAAGATCAAGCTACAGATAGAATCTACAGAATTGGTCAGCAGTTACCCGTACATGTCTATTACCCAATGTCAATTCACGCTAATATTGAAAAATGCTTTGATTTTAATTTAAATCAACTGCTCAAAGAAAAACGTAGGAGAAGTGCCGATTTATTGCTTCCGACCTTCGATTCTGATGAGATATTAAACGATTTGTTGTCACAAACATTTAAGGCGCAAAGAAATAAATTGTTTAGTATAGAAGATAGCTATGTAATTACAGGTAAAGAATTCGAGAGCTTGATTTTAACAAAGCTGCAGAAATATGCGCCAGCATTAGGTTATCAAGTACGTTCTACACCTGCGTCTTGGGATGGTGGCGCAGATATGATTATTGAATCGACGGACGGTAGAATTATCGCTATTGTACAATGTAAGCATGTAAGTAGTAATCAGAAAACACCGACTTTAAATATTGATTTAGATAGGGCGGCAACAAATTATGGTTGTACAGGTGTGATGGGTAACGTTTGGAAAATTGGCATCACAAACGCAAATAAATTATCAGGCGTTGATAAAAGCTGGGTTGAAAAATCAATGATGAATCTAATTATTACTGATGCCAATAGTCTAAAATCAGAATTAATTTTTAAATATTTTGATTCTTACTAATAATTCTTTACGCAAATAAACAATCCAGTAACAAAGGATCAAACTCAGCGCTGTGGGCGTTAATCGATTTTATGAAGCCTTTCACCCAAGCATAAAGTTTTGGGCTGTTGTATAACACGTCCACATCTATATCCGCTCGATGATGTATGCGTTTTTGAGTCAATTTACTGGCTTTGTTGACCACTTCTTTTGAGCAATATTTTTGCAACAGCAACAAGAAGGCTCTACTGGGTTTCTTGTCGTTTTTAAATAATTGCATCAAGACAATATGATCATAAAAGGCTTGTTTGTCGGTGAGTATTTTACAAATACTCAAAGGTTTTAATATTTTCATTTTTTGATAATAAAATTTCGCCATTTTAAACCATTCAAAATCGGTTAATGTACTGTCGGGATCCGGTTTCCCCATCGCC
>CANNLO010000354.1 GCA_947505055.1 Methylococcaceae bacterium
AAGTATTGCCCATTTCCTTGGAATTACTATGGGAACCACTGAATCCGGAAGTGCTGTTACAGTTGCTAATGCATCCTGTTGGTTTGTTGCCTGGCAGAATTCGCCATCCACTAGCCAGTGTGGTGTCCGGTGCGCCTGGTATAGGTGGTGAACAATGGCGGCAGACTTTAACCGACCTATTGGAAAAAGAAAAAGACAGAAAGAATTACAGCGATGATCGCTTTAAACAACTACAAGCTGATCTTGAGTATTGGTTTTCTTGTGATCGATATACGCCTGTGGAAGGCTTGCCAATTGATGTAGCCGTAAAACGTATATTAAAAGTGTCAAGTTGGTTGGCGCAACAGCAATCGCGGGTGGAGGATGAGGCAATGCGTGCCCTATTTGGTGCTGCTTACAGTCAGGCCAGTGAACTAGGTAGTGCTTTATGCGCTTTGTTAGCTGACGGCACTACACACATTAAACCAGAACAACTGCGTTATTTATTAAGTCAATTAACGGGTGCAGGAACGGGTATTGTTGATCAGTACGCGGAATGCATTCCAGGCCAATCGCAATGGTTAGTCGGTGCCACCCAACCGGACAGTTTCAATCAAGCCGTCAATACTGTTGTCTGGTGGGATTTACAGGCGACTCCTACTCAAGCAACTTATCCTTGGTCACGACTGGAGTTAAAGCAATTAAATGAGCAAGGCGTATTGTTGCCAGATCTTGATCAACAGCTACAAAGGCAAGCCTTAAGTTGGTTAAAACCCATCAATGCAGCCCAAGAACGGTTGATTATCGTTTTGCATGAAAGTGACGAAGCCCATCATCCCTTATGGGACCAACTCTGTAGTTGTTTAAAGAACTGGCAGGAAATTAAGGTGGAAGAAAGCGTCTTGGATGCGAATGCTATCAGTGCATTCAATAATCTTTTATCTGTTCAGAGCACCCATACGCCATTGTCTGGTTTAAGCCGTTGGTGGAAACTGGATTCAGGTGTGGCGCTGGGTAAACGTGATAAGGAGTCCTATTCTAGCCTGGAGAGTTTCTTTTACAGCCCTTATCAGTGGGTATTGCGATACAAAGCTCGCCTGACAGCCGGTACCTTGCAATCCTTGAGTGACGGAAATTTATTAAAAGGTACTCTGGTGCATCATCTGTATGAGCGTTATTTCAATACTCATACCATCGTATTGACCACAGGAAAATACCAGGAAGTCGATGTGAATCTCTGGTTTGACCAAGCTATCAGTTCCTTGCTGGCCGAAGAAGGTGCGGTGTTGTTGCAGCCTGGAAGATTGGTAGAGAAGGAACAATTTATCACGACCACTCGAAAATCGTTACATGCCTTGATTCATCAGTTACAAGCTGCAAAAGTGGTGCATGTGGAAATTGAGTTGGCTCAGGAAGCTGCATTCTTTGGCGGTAATCTGGGTGGCTATATCGATATGAAAGTTACCAATGATCAAGGTAAGGAAGCCGTGATTGATATTAAATGGGGCGGTGCAAACTATCGTAAAACGAGTCTAAAAGAAAATAAACATCTGCAATTGGTGACTTACTCCTATCTGAGGAATAAAAACAGTGCCACAAAGCAATGGTTGCCAGTTGCTTATTTTATTATCGATGGTGGCGTAATACTTGCTCAGAATACTGATTATTTTCCTGAAGCGATTGAGATCAAGCCTAATGGTGATGAAAATCATGCCGTCATCTGGCAAAAGATGCAAAAAACCTGGGAGTGGCGACGTAAACAAATTGATAGTGGTTTGATCGAAGTTACTGTTAGCGGGACTGAAGCTGATTCTGTATCAAGTCCTGGTGAAGATGCACTGGATATTCCGGAAACCAGCGATCATTTTAACGATTACAAAGTTCTGACGGGTTGGGGAGCATAAAAATGATGGAACATATTACTTTTATCAGCGCTGGAGCGGGCAGCGGTAAAACATATCGGTTGGCAAGTGATCTGGAAAAAATCCTGACCGGAGAAAATGCGGCTAAACCGTCTGGCGTGATCGGCACTACTTTTACTAAATTGGCCGCAGGTGAGTTAAGAGAACGAGTCAGACAACGCCTGAATGAACGCGGATTCACTCAGATTGCCAACCAAATGAGCCAGGCCATGCTAGGTACCGTTAACGGTGTCTGTGGGCAGTTATTAACGCGCTTTGCTTTTGAAGCTGGTTTATCACCCCATCTCAAAGTGGTTGAAGAAGCCGAAGCCAGACATTTATTTAGTCTTGCAGTCGAACAGGCGCTGACGGTACAAACCGTTCAAGAGATGAATGCATTGGCTTATAGATTGGGTCAGGAAGATTGGAAAGGCGTCATTAAGACAATAGTTAATACCGCCAGAGCCAATAATCAGTCTGTAGCACAGATTAAAAGTAGTGGAGCAATCAGTGCCGATTCTTTACTGGCGTTCTTTCCAAAAGTAACTAAAACCGATATTGACACCAAATTATATAAAGCCGTGGAAGCGGCTATTATTCTGATAAAAGATAATATTGATAAAGGTATTGATACAACTAAAGGTACAAAAGCGTATTTGGAAATGTTGCAGGGTTTTATTGCGCCTATTAAGCAACATAATTTGGCTTGGTCGAGTTGGGTGAAATTATCAAAGGAATCTACTACAAACAATAGTCAAATTGCCTCTGATGCAGTGCAACATGTTGCGGCTGATTTTGAAAAACATCCTCGTTTACATGCTGATATTAGACAATATTGCGAACATATTTTTAGTATTGCCGCATCCGCATTGGCTGAGTTTCAGGAATACAAAAAAAGTCGTGGGTTAATCGATTTTACCGACCAAGAACACTTACTTTATGAGGCCTTGGCGAATCCCGTCGTACAGGGCGTCTTATTGGATGAGCTGGACCTGCTGATGGTTGATGAGTTTCAGGATACCAGTCCTATGCAACTCGCGCTGTTCTTGCGTTTGGCAAAGCTTGCCAAAAAGGTCATTTGGGTCGGTGATGTAAAGCAGGCAATTTATGGGTTTAGAGGTTCTGATCCAGAACTGATGCAAGCCATTCTTAAATATTTGGAAGCCAATGGCGGCAGGACTGAAGTACTGGATACTTCATGGCGGTCGCGATCCGAACTGGTTAGCTATGTCAATGAAGTATTTGTACCGGCTTTTGCTAATACCTTGCCCAAAGATCGGGTTGCACTGAAACCCAAACCAGATAGTAAAAATTTGGCACAAACAGCTGTTGAGCACTGGCAGTTAGTGGGTAGCAATAAAGAAAAACGTGCACTGGCGTTAGCGAAAGGCGTGCAAGAGTTCATAGTCAGTAATTATCAGTTGATTGATAAAGAGAGTGGTCAACTCAGAACTGCCCACTACGGCGATGTAGCCATTTTATGCCGTACCCATGCCAATTTGGCTGAAATTGCTGACGCGCTGTCAGCCTTCAATATCCCCATCAGCCGCAGTCAAACCGGCTTATTGAATACGCCGGAAGCTGCCTTAGTGCTGGCTGCGATGCGTTATCTTGTAGATCCATCCGATAGCTTGGCAACTGCCGAAATTATTTGTTTAACCCAAGGAGAAACGCCTGAAAATTGGCTACAATCACGTTTGGATTATCTTGCTCTTGATCTAAAACAGGGCAAATGGGGTGATGATATTCCCTTGCTTAATACACTAGCTAAGCAAAGGATACGGGTTCAGTATTTAACCCCATCGGAAGTAATGAGCCAGGCGATTCATTCCGCCGATATTCGCCGCGTGGTCTTAAACTGGCAAACCGATACTAGACGAGCTAAACAGCGCCTATTAAATGTTGAACAATTATTAGAGTTTGCCGAGTCCTATGAAAATTTATGCGGTAATGAAGGCCATGTTGCGACGGTGACTGGCTTATTGTTGTGGCTGAGCCAATTGGCTGAAGACGAAGAAGATTCACAATCTGCCAATACTCAGACCAATGCAGTTCAGTTGCTAACCCATCACGGTGCAAAAGGGCTGGAATGGCCGGTAGTGATTGCACTTGATCTGGAAGCCCATATCAATAGCAATTTGTGGGGCTTATCAGTTAAAGCAGATAATGATAACCTGGACATCACTCAACCGTTACAAGGCCGAAGTTTGCAATATTGGCTATGGCCATTTGGTAAACAGGCCAAAGGAATTACGGTCAAAGAGCAGGTTGAACAATCAGATCATGGTAAGGCTGAACAATACCGTGCTCAGGAAGAAGCCAAAAGATTGCTTTATGTCAGCCTGACGCGTCCAAGGGATTGCTTAATTGTCCCCTTAAAGGATACCAAAGGCGAATGGCTAAATAGCTTGGCTGCCGACTGGATGTTGCCAAACAATAAGAACGATAAAGAATTGCTCTTGCCGGTAAGCAAATCAAAAATTCCGGTGGCATTTAAAATACTGTCACAGGATGAAGCACCTGAAATTGCATCAACACAACAGCAGGGTCCACATTGGTTTGAAAATATAACGCCTATTCAAATCAAATTACCTGCAAAACTGTCTCCTTCCTCAGTGCCCCCATTGGAAAGTGCCAGTATTAGTGAAACAATTATCTTGGGTGACAGAATCAGTCTGCAAGGTACACCCGAAATGGCAAACTTGGGCGAAGCCATTCATGCATTAATCGCCACTCATATTATTAACAATCCAGCTGAACCAAAAATATTGGCTGAACAGGTGCTCAGTAGCTACGACGTAACAGATAATATTAGTGTTGAAGATGCCTTAATCTGCGTAACACGGTTCAAACAGTTTATTGATCACAATCTTAAAGCTATATCCACCCAGGTTGAATACCCGATTGAATATCAACTCCCCAACGGTCAAACGGCCAGTGGCTGGATTGATGCTTTAGTCGAAACCGAACAGGGCTATATTATTGTTGATCACAAATCTAATCCCCAGTCGAAGGCAAATCAGCAAGAAGTGGCATTAAAATATTCAGGTCAATTGGCACTCTATAAAGCAGCGGTGGAAGCGGCTACAGATAAGACTGTTGTTGGCTGCTGGATTCATTTTGCGGTGACGGGTGGGGCTTTGATGATTAATTTATGATTTTTTATATTTTTGAGAAACTTCTGTCTGGGGACTGGAGAGTTAAAAATTGAAAATCATTGAAAGTCTATGGCAGACAATCAGTGAAGTAGTTATGGGAAACAACAAAAGAAGGG
>CANNLO010000355.1 GCA_947505055.1 Methylococcaceae bacterium
GTGATGATATAAGAATGATGACGGTAAATTCTCAATCAAGATTGAGTCATTTACGCATTTTTGGAAAACCAAGTCCTGGCAAACAAATTAGAAATCCAAATCTTAAAGGTTCCGATAAGGAATATTCAAGAATAGCAGACCCGAAAAATGAAAGAGACGTTTTATTTGATTTAAAAGACGTTGGCGTTGAAGGTTATGAAATATATGAACCATCAAAGCACGGTACGGTGGAAATAGTTTTAGATTCTGATAATGTAAATCACTTTAAAATACAAAAAAAATCTTAATTACTGACTGAAAAAGTTAGATTATATTAAAAGATCAATCAATGGGGTCGGACTCTGAGGTATCCCCACGAATTAGCCCTCCTCCAGTTTTGCAAAATAGCCGATTAACAATAACTGTGCCAGCTCTAAATAGTCATCAGGTAGTTCAAACAAAACATAACGGCATGCAATTTTGCCCAGAAAAACAACCGAATATGGCGAATGTTTAGAGCTGCTATTAACTCTAATCTGGCGTTCGGTGGTGGAGCCTTTTAAGCTAAGGCCAACAAGCCATAGTGCAAAGACGATTAGCGCGGCAATTAGTAAAAGGTTCGCCCGGCGCTCAGCTTGAATTCGACTTTCACGGGTTAAATCCAAACCATGATGCTTGCTTTTGGTGTCTCGAAAACCTTCCTCGATTTGCATCCTTGTTCGGTAATAATTCACAACTCGAACTGCTGAGTATGCAGCCTTCAAGGACGTCGACACAACCAGTAGCCGAACGGCAGCAATTGGCCGACAGCGGACGGTCAATTTACCGTATCTTTATGATTTTCAACGGCAGCTATCAAGAAAATTTGGTTGTTCTATACCCAACAACACAGGCCGCCAATCCAATATAACTTTATTTTGCAACGACCCGACTGTGCAGTTGATTGATGCGTTGCGCCATAGGCTCAAAAATAAGTTTCATCATTTCTATTGATTCTTTGGGGACGTTTGAGCCCCGCAATTTTTCCGCCAATCCTACAAACCGCGACACCCAATGTTCATGACATCCCGCCATTACTTCAATCTCCACCCACATATCGCGCCGCCCTTGCTCGTCGAGGATGGTTTGAAACTCGCGCTCAAGTGTAGAGCCATCCGTGAGCAGTTGGGCGACCGTTGCTTTTATGGAATCGGGCAGCTCCGGCAACTGACCGTAATCGGTCTTTGACTTTTTGCTTTCGGCTTCCGCTGCTTCTTCCATCAGCATACCGTAACGGTACAGGCCGGGATACTCGCGGCACAGGTACATAAGTTTTTCATCAGAAAGCGTACTCCATAGCCACTGCAAATCGAGGATATGCCCGACCATTTGCTCCATCAATGCAGCATCGCTAACACCGTTTGCTTCCAGTTGCCGCACCCGTAAGTCAATGGCAGCGGCGAGCTTATGCTCTTTATTGACAACCCGTCCGCCTGGCACCTTGATTTTGCCAGAGGCAATGCCAGAAGCTACCGTCTCTAAGATTTTGGCGAACCGATAGAATCCGGCATATTCCTCACACAAGGCGTCCATCTTCGGGCCGGATGCATTCAGCATCAGATGGTGGAAGTCAGGCATGAAATCGGCCATCTCTGAAAGTATTTCAACTTCGAGAAGTTCCAGCTCCTCCAGTTGTTTCATTCGCGCATCAATGCGCGCAGCCATGCGCCGATGCTCTACTGTTACGGACATGGCTGAACGCGCGCTGGGTTTTGTTGCTTCATCAATTATCCTATAGCCATGTCATTTACCATGATTCTTTCTCATTATAACCGCACCAGATTCTTTTGAATAACAGCAAGCACTTCATCAAAGGGCGGCTGCCCCTGATAATACAGCGCGGCACGGCGTTCGTATTCCTTTTGGTAAAGGGCTCGTGTGTGAATATCCCCCAGGACAAGGGCTTCATTTTCTATGAGTGGTTTCTGACGGTCAATGGCAGGAAAACGCCGATTCTTATGCGCGTTGTATTGATCGGTGCCAATAAACGCCTGAACCCCGTTATTCTGCAACAGACAGAAAATGTCATAGTAATGACGCATAAAATTAGGTGGAAACTTATCGCCTGAATGTTGGTGCTGTCTGTATTTCGTGACAATAGCCTGTAATTTTTCCACCAACGTATAGCCGGGATCATAGCAATGGATCTGCAGCGCTCTACTATCAATGACATCGACCTTTTTTTCCAAGGCAAAGTCCATAGCCCATGAGCTGATGTCTAATGGTTGATTAGGAATAACATCATCAAACCCGACTTCGAGTAGAACTCTTTCCTTAGCACTGCCGTCTGATGGGAATTTGGATTCATAGCAAAGCCGAATGCCGCCACTAAAATATTTCGGCGGACTGTCAAACTGTGTATCCCGATCAATTTTTACGATGCCAGGAATGCTGATGCTACTGGCTAGATAATCATAATAGTCCTTGCGGCCTTGGCGGTCTTTTTCCTTATCATGATTTGGGGATGTTCGGATTTTCCTGTTTTCCGGCGGCGCGATGTGAATATTAATGTCTTCTGAAAAACGATGAATGATACCGTACCCCTTGGACAGCGATGTTCCACCCTTAAGCTGAAACTCGTACCCGGCCTGTTTAAGTCCATAAAGACAATGCATGAGCCAATAATCCTTTTCAGCCAAGTACGGATCGATCTTGCGCTCACCCGCCACGACCCGGATGAGATCGGAAAAGTCAGGGTGTTCATGGAGATAAATTTTAGACGGCATGTTTCATCTCTTCAGAGCGAAATAGTTTTTCAAAAAAACTCTGTGTTCTCGCCCCTGCATACTCCTGAATAGTTTTCATTAGTTTGACCTTATCCATGCTACGTACTTTTTCGATGACGTTGTTAAGAACGCTTTCTTTATCCTCCGCCAGGAAGTGAAGATTATTGATAAGATCCACTAACAAGAATTCCTGACTGCTTTTCTCAGGGAAACGCGATCTTTTCAAAAAATAGAAGTGTCGTCCGTTCAGTGTATATCTGCCATCCCGCTTATGGTTATAAACCAGCTTCTCGTTGTAAAGCTGTGTTGTGCCGACTCCCAGGGAGTTATAGGCATTCAAGGATGCCATATAGAAATGGTCGTCTTTAAGAAAAGCGCGGATAAGCGTTTCGTCCTCTGGCGGCGCATCACCAAAAGCCGTTTTCTTTGGACAGTAGTAAACGCCGCCCGCAAGCTTCTGAATAGCCCCTTTTCTGACCAGTTGCTGTAAATGGCGGTCAACGGCATTTGACCATTTGGCCAGATCGGCCCGCCGATAAACTTGCCCCGGTTGAAGATGTTCTTGTAGTTCGTTGACTTTAGGCATAGCCCCTCCTTCACGCCCACTATAGAGCAACCTGGGTTGAATGTCATTTATTTAGTCTAAAAAACATGCATATTGCTTTGTATTAGGAGAGGCCTGCTGAGGCGACTTGGCAGGTCTACTCACCCAGAATCCTGTCACTTTTCAAAGTCGATGTCAGCAGTAATCAGTCAGAGCCCACGTAGAATCTCGATGAACGTAAACTAAAATGTCATAGTCGATGTCAATAGCATTCAAACCCGATGTCAGCACGTTGCAAATTGTCGAAGTCGACGTCAGCACGTCGCAAAAAATGGGTAACCCCAGTTGCATGAGCGCGAGCCAACCGGTAGATCAGAAATCTGTAACCAACTGCGTGAATGGGTTGTCGCGAAAATTAGGAGTTTTGCGACAAGTAAGTAACCTTAGAAAAATCAACGTTTCCAGTGTCGCAAAAGTACGGTGCGAAAGTGCATATATTCGATACACTTTTGCGACTCCATTCTTATGAGTTCTTGCCACACACCTAATCTCGCTGCTGACATTGACTATGACATTTTAGTTGTCGCCCGTCGAGGTGGTAAGCGGGTTCAAGCTGATTTCTGCTGACACTGACTTTGAAAAGTCACAGATACCCTATTATGTGAATAATTGAAATTTTAGCCGCTAAAAAGTAAATCAATCTTCTGCAACATTAGTGTTTATATTTTTTGTCTTAGTCACGGGCTTGTTTTGTACCGATGCGGCAAGCTTGCCACGAAGTTCTGCCGCTTCTTCTCTTGCTTGCTTTGCCTCTGCACTAGCTTCTCTCACATTGTTCTGAGCCGCGTCCAATTCACGTCCAGCGGCGGATAATTCGGATTGATGAGCCTGCACCTGGCTTCTTGCACTGTTAAGTTCTTGTGCGCTTTGTTGGCTCTGCTTCTCGATCCGCTCCGCGCGAGCTTCTGATTTTGTTGCACGCTCAGTCATAAATTCGAGTTTGGCTGACAATACCGCAGCCTGTTGCTCTGCTGCAATCCTGGCCCGGCTTTCGGTTTCCAGCGTTGCCCGTAACCGTTCAATCTCAGCGGCTTGCTCGACAAGTCTTTCCGTGCTCGATTCTATTTTTAGTTGCGCCCTGGCTAGCTCAACCCGTGCCGCTTCTGCGGCTTGCTGTTCACGCTCAATGCGCTCCGCCTGCGCTTTGATGTCTGCCGCCTGCTGCTCTGCTTTACCCGCCAATGTGTCGCGCTCGGTTGTAAGCTCTGCAACTTGCTCAATAAGTCCATCCCGTTCGGCTTCCAGGGCTTCACCGACACTCGACAGTTCGACAGCCTCGGCTTGTGCCTGAACCAGTTTGATTTCAATCTCTGCCCTGGCGCTGGCGGCTGTACGTTCGATCTCTGTTGCGATTGCAGTTGTTAAGCTGGCTGGTAATTCCGGTGCGGCGGCGGTGGCTTGTGGTCTGGCCGCTCTCCAAGCAGTTAAATGTTTGTGTATGGTGTTTGGGCTACCCGTACCGATTCGATCACGAACAGCGTTAATAGTGGGTTGCTGGCCTTCGCCTATAATTGCATCCGCTACTGATGCAACTTGGTCGTATGTGATACCTGGTCTAGCCATGCTCATTCTCCGGTAAGTTATAAAATATTGTATTGTGTATTGTGTATTTCATATTATACAGAATACGATACAATACACAATACAATATTATTTGATGGTCGAAAGTAAATGGAAGCACTACAACGGAGTAAATCCCCCCTTTTCTTGGCGTCCAACCTTTTGAATTATCTCAAGCGTGAGGTATCAATTCCGCCCATAGCCAATAACTTTTCGTCAAAAACAGGCAAAAAAAA
>CANNLO010000356.1 GCA_947505055.1 Methylococcaceae bacterium
GGAATTGTTGGTAATCCTGTCATAGTTGGTATTTTAATTGAGTAAGTTGGATATCGTATTTTTATACTCTCCTTTGCTTCATGCCTTGGTTTTGTTGCAATAAACAAAGGTGCGTAGTTCTGTCATTTTTGTGGCACGATTCATTATGTGTCCTACTTGAGTTTGATTGGGTCTTCAACTAACCGTAATTATACTCCTGTAGGGCGCTTTATTATTTATATTTCAGTATGTTGTGGTTATTTTTTAACTCCGAAACTTTACTAATTAATGTTGCCCTCAGCTTTTATCAGTATAGGCATGCTTTCGAAAGAAAAAGGCTACGTTCACCAGCGCAATCATCACCGGCACTTCGATTAATGGCCCGATTACCGCTGCAAAAGCGGCGCCACTATTGATTCCAAACACAGCTATGGCTACTGCAATCGCCAACTCGAAATTGTTACTTGCTGCGGTAAAGGCCAGTGTCGTGGTCTTGCCATAATCCGCGCCAATGGCTTTACCCATCGCAAAGCTGAGCAAAAACATTACCACAAAGTAAATCAAAAGTGGTATTGCAATGCGAGCCACGTCCATTGGTAATTGCACGATCAGTTCGCCTTTTAGCGAAAACATCACGACGATGGTCAATAAAAGAGCAATGAGTGTCAGTGGGCTTATTTTCGGTACGAAGTTGTTTTGATACCAGTCCTTACCTTTGGCTTTGATTAAAATAAAGCGGCTGGCGAAGCCGGCAATGAAGGGAATGCCCAGATAGATAAACACGCTTTTGGCAATTTCACCAATTGTGATAGCAACCAGACTGCCTTGCATGCCGAATAACGGTGGTAATACCGTAATAAAAAGCCAGGCATAAACACTGTAAAACAGCACCTGGAACACACTGTTAAAGGCCACCAAGCCAGCGGCGTAGTCGTTATCACCTTTTGCCAATTCATTCCAGACGATCACCATCGCAATACAACGCGCCAGGCCAATCAGGATAAGTCCTGTCATGTATTCAGGGTAATCACGTAGAAACAGTATCGCCAGAGCAAACATCAATACGGGGCCGATAATCCAGTTTTGTACGAGTGAAATCGACAATATTCGCCAATTGCGAAATACATCCCCGAGTTCCTCATAATGTACTTTGGCCAATGGCGGATACATCATCAGAATCAAACCAATAGCAATCGGCATATTGGTTGTGCCGACTGAAACTGCACTATTGAAACTCTTAACTTCAAGCGGAAAAGCAAAGCCGATAGCGACACCGATTGCCATTGCGATAAAAATCCATAGCGTCAGATAACGATCAAGAAACGATAAACGGGCATTGGGACAGATGGGTGTACTCATTAGTATTTCCAGATCAAGGGGTTGAAGGTATGATTATTTTTGCGATGGTTTACAACAGCTCGAATCGGGTTCAAGTTGTATAACCCCATCTTCACCAAACATTGGAATGGCATTTAATGAGTAAAAAGCTTCCCAGGCAATGCCTTGTGGATCGACTGTCCAATATTTGTCGGATTCGGCATAACAACAGGAGGCCTGTTTTTGCGAAACGACAGGCAAGGCCGCCGCGGTTAATCCTTGTTGTACTAAATCAAGTTCGTCAGTGGATTGGACCTGAATACCCAAGTGATCAAGTCCCGGTTTGCGTCCACGAGTAGAGATGGCAAAGTTGATGCGTGGATCGTCCAGCATCCATTTGGCGTAATCGATTTCATGGATTGAGGGTTCGCTCTGAAATAAAGCGCTGTAAAAATGAATATTCTGTTCAAGATCATCGACAGCGATGTGGATATGAAAGCGTTTCATAGCAGGGATTTAAGTTGGGAAGTGTTCATTAATTTCTAGCGAGTGTCAGTAAACAGAAAACACCCGCCGGTTCTTCTTACCATAGCGGAACTACCTAATAGAACGCCTAATAATTAGGGAGCAAAGTGCCGATACGATCCAGTTCAACTTTTAGCTGAGCATGATCATTTTTTAATTCAGCCAGCGGCAAAGCCAGGAATTGTTCTATGCGATGGCGCAAAATACTATAAGCGACTATAAACTCTGCTTTAATTTCGGCTTCAGTACCTTCAGCATGCGCTGGATCCTCAACGCCCCAATGACTGCGCAAAACGGGACCCAAATAAGCGGGACAGACCTCGTTGGCTGCATTGCCACAAACACTGATAACAATATCCGGTGTTAATGGCAGGTCATTCCAGGATTTACTGTAATAACCTTCGGTAGAAATTCTTTCCTGCTCAAGCAAAGCCAAGGCCCGGCTGTTTAATTGACCTAACGGTTTGCTGCCTGCACTGATTGCATGCCAACCTTCTGGAGCAAGGTGATTGAAAGTGGCTTCGCCAATCAGAGAGCGACAAGAGTTGCCTGTACAAAGAAATAGCACGTTCATAGTGGGGGACTCAATTTAAAGTGGAAGTAAAAGATCAGTCGGTATTACAACAAGTTGAATCTGGAATAGTATCAAAGCACTGCTCAGGGTGACCGGTACAACATTCAGCGGTCAGATAAGCTATAAGCTCCTGCATCACTGTGAGATTGGCACGATAACGTTGGTAACGGCCCTCTTGGGTAACATTGATCAAGCCGGCGTGAGTCATAGCCTTAAGATGAAATGACAGATTGGTCGGTGGCAAATCCAGTAATGTGGCGATTTCGCCAGCGACCAGACCGGTGGGTGCCTGTTTAACCAGCAGACGAAATACATCCAGACGAATGCCAGAGGCCAGTGATTCAAAAAGTTTTGTAGCAAGTTGTATGTCCATAAATCAACTATACAACACTATTTGAAATATGAAAACGAAATTAGTGGCCGGTCAATTAATCGAAGTCAGTTGAGTTGGTCTAATCATTGTTTTGAATGGGAGTTTTTTTGCCTCAAGGCATCACTTACGATGAGGATGATACGATTAGATTAAAGGTTGTATAGATCGCAAACGTCAACTAAGCGTATGTTCTTGGCATATTTTCTCACTATCGATTTGGCTAAGTTGTTCTTTGGTCAGATTACAAACAAACCCCTCTGAAGTTTCAGTGAAATGCCTGCACGTTTTACAAAGCCCGAATGATTGCGACTTATTGGCTTTCTGGAGTGCTGTCAGCGCATTAACAAATAAATTATCCCCGCTATTATCCTCATGAAATACAGCCGAGGCTTTACTGTATAAATCGGTAGGACGGGCTTTTTCCAAAATAACTCGACCTTCATTAAGAAGGCTAAGATGCACTACACGCAAATCGTTTACATCGGCTGTTTTTTGTATATAGCCTTTTTTTCCAAGTAATATCAAAGTTTGGGAAATGGTGCCGCGTGTCATGCCCAAATAATTAGCCACAGCTGCCGGAGTATCGCTATAGCGATTGCAACGAGACAAATAATCCATTATTTGCAAATGTCCCGGTTGCAGTCCTAATTCCGTGCACTTTCTACGTTCTTCAGAACGAATCAGCGAGGACATTCGTTCTATCAGCTCAAATACGTCAGTTTTTTCCATAGTGCCCTAAAAATAGTTATTAATGCGCTATTGCAAGCGAATAGTTGTTATGCGTGAGAGACAGTCAATTAAAAAATTTTCATTTAATATTTAGTCTATTTACCTGATATTAAAGCATAGTTTGCAGTAAACAGCGGTTCTTATGTTTATATTTTATTTAAAATTAATAAAAAAATCATGTGTTTGAGTTTATTAATTCAAATTGAATCCGTAGTGGCAAATAAAATAAACAGAAATTCCCTAAACAAGAGTATACAAAAAATCAAAGGCAATGTAATATTTAATCGCTATCTTATTAAATCACTACAGTATCGATTAGATTTTTTATCTTTTAGAGAAATCAGCCATGAAAAAAACGAAAATTTTAGCAGTTTTTTTATTTTTAAATTTATTTGAGGTTGTTTACGCTCAAGATTCGTTTTATGAAAGTCCCCGAAATTACATCATAAACACAGCTATCGTAAGTTCACCTACACCCAGCGAATATGATGGCTTTGGAACGTCAATAGACGTCTATTCCATTGATAATGGGTATCTATGTTTTCTATTGGCTTAAACAAAAGATTTAATAATTAATAGGTTGGCAATTAATCTTTCAATAATAATAAAAAAAGAGGCACATAAAATGGATGAAGAAACACAAGTAAAAGATAAATTTTGGCTGTATGTAGGCTGCGCGGTATGTGTATTAATTGCGGTCATGGTAATGATAAAGCTAAGCGAGAATGAAAAGTTTTCACCGATTAAAAAGCAATTAGAGGAAGAAACGGCGATGATGAATATTCGCGTTTTGAACTGATCGCAACTATCAAAGTGACAAATATTTAAAGATTACAACAGGATTTATCGAATTTTGTAAACAGAAAATATTGTCACCCATAGCGGTATAAACAACACATAAAAATAATCAGGAGAGAATTATGAAGCTTAATATTATGTTCCTAGGGATGGCATTGACCTTTTTCTCAGTCACAGCAACGGCCACAGAATATATTTATCGTGACCTTATGGCCAATACCTTACCTTCGGCAAGATGTGACGTGGAATCTGAAGCCATTTCAAGAGCATCACAGCAAAACAATATTACCCGATACGCCAAAACATTTTGCCAATCCCAGGGATATGGTTGGCATGTCGAACAAGTAAAAGATAAGGGCAAGCCAAATTGTACGCCTTGTTCTGGCTCTGATAAAAACCAGAGCAAGTGCCGCCTGGAGGATATGGTTGTAACTTGCAAGCGCATTAAACCCGGTTCGGTTGGCATGTTGCCAGGTAAAAGTTAATGACAAACTAATGCCGGCCGGGGTTTGCAACCCCGATCGAAACGTTTAACAGCATTCAACACGATATAAATCTGCGCAAAACATGAGTAACGGGGTAACAAACAAATGCCGACCGGGGTTTGTAACCCCGGCCGAAACGTTTATTGATTTACATGCTGGTCGGGGTTTGCAACCCCGATCGAAACGTTTAACAACATTCAGCACGGTATAAATCTGCGCAAAACGTGAGTAACGGAGTAACAAACAAATGCTGCTCGGGGTTTGCAACCCCGATCGAAACGTTTAACGACATTCAGCACGGTATAAATCTGCGCAAAACATGAGTAACGGGGTAACAAA
>CANNLO010000357.1 GCA_947505055.1 Methylococcaceae bacterium
ATACTAAAGAAAATATATTTCTTTAGCTTTATTAGTATTCTCAACTTAGACTTATCTCGAACATATTTATTCCAAAGTCTCTATTCATGGTTATAGTATTGCAGTTTAGAAATTAAAATAAGTAAACTAAATGAGGTGAATACACGTTATAAGTGTATTTCCCTAATAATGTTGATGTTATAATGACAAGACATATTGAGGGGGATGAAAATGAATTCCAACCAACCAACCAACCAACCAACCAACCAACCAACCAACCAACCAACCAACCAACTTGTTTGTTAGGTTTTGTAAAACCAGTTGTTAATGGCTTGCTATGCTTATGACTAATGCTTCGGCGTTTGTATATTGATGGGCACGTTTATGGGCTTTATCAGTTTGTCGCCCCACACTTCAACAATTGGCTCGGCCAAACTAATCAATCAAATAAGCTTATTCAATTTAATGCGTCTACTTAAATTAATTATAACGATATGAGTGATCAGCCACTTCGTGTATTACACTTTTATCGTACGTCGTTTCCCGACACAATGGGTGGTGTTGAACAAGTCATTTTTCAGCTTGCTAAAGGATCTGTTAATCTAGGGCTAGAAGTTGATGTGCTCTCCTTATCGAAAAATAAAGACCTAAGAACAATTAATATACATGGATACCTAGCACATCGTGTACGGTTGAATTTTCAGATTGCTTCGACGGGGTTTTCAATATCTGCTTTTTGGCGTTTTTTTCAATTGGCCAAGAAAGCAGATATCATTCATTTTCATTACCCTTGGCCATTTATGGACGTTGTGTATCTTGCAACACGTGTTTGCAAGCCAACGATACTGACTTACCATTCTGACATTATTCGTCAGGTAAGTTTAAATAAGCTTTACCAGCCATTAATGCATAAATTTCTGGGATGTATGGATTATATAGTTGCAACCTCACCTAATTATTTTGCAACCAGCACTGTGTTAGCTAGATACAAAGATAAGGTCAAGGTGATACCGATAGGGATTGATAAAACTACGTATCCTGAAGCTTCACCTGAAAAAATACAGTTTTGGCTAGATAAGGTTGGCCCTAAGTTCTTTTTGTTTGTAGGGATACTTCGCTATTATAAAGGCCTGCATATATTGCTTGAAGCCGCACAAGGGATTGATTATCCGATTGTAATTGTAGGTACCGGTCCAATTGAACAGGATTTGAAAGCTCAATCGGCAAAATTAGGTTTAAAAAATATTCATTTTTTGGGTTGTCAGTCGGATGAAGATAAAGTTGCCTTGTTAACATTAAGTTATGCAGTTCTATTTCCTTCACATTTACGATCGGAGGCTTTTGGAGTTTCATTGCTCGAAGGTGCAATGTACGGCAAGCCTTTAATTTCTAGTGAGATTGGCAGTGGCACCACTTACATTAATATTGCAAATGAAACTGGATTGGTAGTGCCACCCAGTGATACTGTGGCGCTAAGGCAAGCGATGACCTATTTGTGGGAGAATCCAAAGCAAGCTATAGAAATGGGCAAGAAGGCCGAATTGCGATATAGAAAACTCTTCACGGCTGAACAAATGGTAAGGTCTTATATAGACTTGTATCATGAATTGCAACGATAATGCTGTTTTCATAGACCTATAAAACAAATAGATAATAGGAGTCAATGACATAACAGTATTCATCAACAGAATAGGTGGCTAAGATGGCGCTTACCCTACACAACTGTTGCTTAATAAAGGCTATGCTTTTTTTGGTACCTCTCGTGAAGCGAGGATATTTAGTTTTAGTGCGTTAGCCCGAATAGGCATTATCATGGGACAGGTCAAACTGTTATCGATGCACACTTATTTAGATCACGATGACAATTTGATGCGCCCTAATGAAATAATTTGGAGCTAAGGTAACCCCGAAAAAGCAAAAAAATTATTGGGATGGCAAGTTAATAAAAAAATGAATGATGAAGTCAAGCTTCTATGTGGCGTTTTTCATAAGAATCAAAATTAATGAATCAGAAAGTTTCAAATTTACAGGATAGTTAACATGGAATCTAAAATAACGGTTAAAACATTAGAAGCTAGCCGTGATTTGGCTATACACACACCGGCCAGTGATGTATGGTTCGGTATGATAGCTTTACAAGTTTGGGGTGTCTTGGGTTGGCATGATATACGTCAACGATACCGCCGATCCGTGCTGGGGCCTTTTTGGTTTACCTTAAGCACAGCAATCATGGTTGTTGTGCTTGGTGCGCTCTATTCCACTTTGCTACAACAAGAGATAAGTAACTATCTTCCTTATCTTGCAGTTGGATTAGTGGTGTGGCAGTACCTGGCGTCCTCAATACTTGAAGGCTGTGGTTCATTTATCGGTTCTGCTTATCTTATCAAACAGATACGCATGCCCTTAACTGTCCATGTTTGCCGTATTACCTGGCGAAATTTTGTCATACTGCTCCACAGTCTTCCTGTTGTGATTATCTTATTAATTGCCTTTGGACGTTGGCCCGGTATTGATTGTTTATTACTTCCTTTTGCTTTGCTGTTATTGATGCTTCATGGAATATGGCTTGGAGTGGTTCTTGGCATATTGTGCGCTAGATACAGAGATATACTGCCCATCGTTACTAACTTGGTACAGGTCGCGTTTTTCTTCACTCCGGTTATGTGGTCAACTGAGATTCTTAAAGATCGAGCGTGGGTTGCCGAATACAACCCCTTTTATCATCTGATCGAAATCGTACGAGCCCCTATTCTTGGTCGTCCTGTACATCTTGAATCCTGGATTTGGTCACTTGCCTTTCTCGTGATTGGTTTTGGATTAGCGCAACTGTTAATGCAAATATTTCGTAACCGCGTTCCCTACTGGCTTTAATACTGTGAGTTCATCAATAATTGCCAGGGAAATCACCGTTGAATTTCCCATTTACGAAAACTCCCACCGCTCGCTCAAAAAGGCAGTGCTCAATTTGTCAACGGGGGGGAGGATTGGACAAGATGCAGGTCATCACGCCATAGTCACCGCCCTTGATAAGTTGAGTTTTAACTTTGAAGAGGGCGCACGCGTTGGTCTGATTGGTCACAATGGCTCAGGCAAAACTACTTTGTTGCGAGTACTTTCCGGCGTGTACGCTCCAGTTCGCGGCGAGCTGAAGGTGAACGGAAAAATCGCTTCATTGCTCGATGTTTCTATGGGTCTGGATCCTGATGCAACCGGCTTTGAAAATATCTACCTGCGCGGCATACTCGAAGGTTTGAAGCCTGCAAGAATCAGAGGCAAGGTCGACGATATCGCAGATTTTAGCGAGCTCGGTGATTATCTTAATCTCCCGGTTCGCACCTATTCTAGCGGCATGATGCTGCGTCTGGCCTTTGCCATTTCTACCAGCATCGAAGCAGATATTATCATCATGGATGAGTGGCTCAGTGTAGGTGATGCGGCATTCAGCGTCAAAGCTGCAGAACGGCTAGAAACTCTGGTCGGCAAAGCATCCATTCTAGTCGTCGCTACGCATGACCCCAATCTAATTGAGCGTATTTGTAACCGAAAAATAAGCCTTGAACATGGCCGTATTATAGCGGACGAAAAAGTCCTGCCCACTGAAATATGATTAGAGCCAACCATCCTATTCTTGAGCTTGGTGAAATTGCTTTTGCCTATCAGCCTTTAAAAGTGCTGAAGGGTTTAGCAAGCGCCTACCTCGGCTACCCCATCGCCGAAAGTCAGGAAAACCGACTTATTCGACCCAAACTAGCCGAACTGCGCCAGCATTACCGCTTGCCTATTGAGCAACGCCTTAAAATTTCCCGTAATCGTCTGGCAGATACTTTGATTTACGCCCAACAATCGGTGCCTTATTATCACGACCTGTTTGCGCAGAATAGTTTCGATCCAGAAAAAGTGCGCAAAAATATAGCCTATTTAAACGAGCTGCCGTACTTAACCAAAGACATCATTAGAGAGCAAGGCGAGCGGATGCTGTCTCGGCCACTTTCTGAAGAAAAACACCATGTCTGCAAAACCGGGGGCTCCACGGGGCTTTCCTGCATGATTTACTATGACCAAATTGGCGCTGACTATTCAGCAGCCGTGACGCTGTATGCACGGGAACGCATAGGCAAACTTAAACAAAAATCAGAGTTGCATTTCGCTTGCCGTTTTCCAGACGCGACGATCCCTGCCTGGCCAACCCGCGAAGATTTTAAATGCTTTGCGATGAATCGAAGTAATATATTTTTCAGCAGCGTTGACGATGCTGGTCTGGAAGAAATCTGGCAAACCCTAAAAAGACGTCAACCGCATCTTGTTCATGCACATCCTTCGACTATTTATTCCTTGGCTTGTTATATCGAACGTAAATATGGGTCTGGCAAAGTCTTTGAAGTGTTCGAGTCCAGCGGCGAGCTCTTGGATCCCTATCAACGAGAAGCAATAGCGCGAGTACTTAAGTGTAAAGTAATAGATCGCTACGGCCTTGCAGAACTTGGAGTGGTTGCTTATGAACTTGATGGCTTTGAAGCAGGATTACAAGCTCTGGAATCAGAAGCCTGGCCGGAATCAGTAGCCCTTGATGATGCTGAAAACGGTGAACATGAACTGGTCTTTACTGGATTTAGAAACAAGCTAATGCCACTGCTACGCTATCGAACCGGCGACATGGGCAAAATAGAACATCGGCCAAACGGTTTTTACTTGACTAATGTGGTTGGACGCATTCACGATCTTGTGCCGATCAATGGCATCGCTCATCCTACTCATCATATCCAGGATATGCTGGATCACCGTGTAGGTGGCATACAGGAATTTCAGATTGATTTGAGGTCAACACCGCCTTTACTAAAAATAGTCCCCGAAACCTCGGCTGATCAGAATGAAATACGCCGGAAAATTACAGGCTTCTGGGGTGCAGGGTTTGAACTGCAGTTTGTGACACATGATGCATTTGTACGCGTTGGCCATCACGCCAAATTTCGACATGTAGTTCACTCATGATTCATGTCATCTGTCCAGGTTCACGTAGCGAAGCTGGCAACATTGTGGAAGCCGCGATGCGGCGCAGTTGCGGAAAACGACTGGTTTGTAGGTCGTCGATTTCTATCATGATGGGCAAACCAAGCCCATTGACAGCAGCC
>CANNLO010000358.1 GCA_947505055.1 Methylococcaceae bacterium
ATAAAATTTGAGCTTAAAAAGGCAGGGATTGACGCCTGGTTTTTAGGGCTTGCAGGATTTAGGTCGAACATTTTATTGGTAATGGACGAAGCAACGGATTAAAAATCCGCTAATTGATCATTTCGGCGAATGTATTTAACCGGATTATGCAGATATTTTGAAATTCATTTCATCGATAGCCCCATTTTTCAAATCAATGTGCTGCAATCGCAATGTGGTACTATTTGAAAATTGTCCCGCTTTTTGCCGAACAACTCACCCTGAAGGGGATAATTATCGATGAACTTGCGTGATTTGAGCTACCTGGTGGCAGTAGCGGAATTAAGAAATTTTAGTCAGGCGGCCGACCAATGCTCGATCGGCCAGCCAACGTTGAGCACTCAGATCAGAAAACTAGAGGATTATTTGGGCGTAGACCTGTTCGTGCGCGAGAAAAATAGCGTGGAAGTGACGGAAACTTGCCAAGAGATTTTGCCGATTGCGAGAAGAATTCTCGACGAGGTTCAGAGCATTCGGCAAATCGCCATCCACGCCAGTAATCGGCATCACAACATGCTGTCGCTGGGAGCGTTTCCTTCTCTGGCGAGTTACGTGCTGCCGGAGTATGTATTCCGCATCAAGCAACACTATCCGAATATTAAGTTACAACTGGTCGAGGAAAAAACCAATTCGCTCATCGATTTGCTGCTCGGCAAAAAACTCGACGCTGCTTTTCTAGCCTTGCCGGTAGAGCATGAACTACTGGAATGCCGAATACTATTTGAAGACCCATTTACTTTGGCCGTATGCGCAGATCACCCCCTGGCTGATCTGGAGGAAGTAGACCTAAACATGGCGGCCAAGGAGAATCTGCTGTTACTGGATGAGGGTCATTGCCTGCGCGATCAGGCCTTGAAGTTGTGCGACCCATCCCGATTCGTGGAACACGACTTTCGGGCTTCCAGCCTAGAAACCTTGCGTTTCATGGTCAAGAACGGCGTCGGGGTTACATTGATGCCTTCTGTCGCCGTTCAATCCGAGGATAGCGATATTCGCTATATCAACATACGCCAGCGACCGAGCCGGACTATAGCACTGGTTTGGCAACGGGCTCATCCGCGTAGCGCGATTCTTGAGACATTGGCCAAACTGCTGGCTTATAAACCGCTGCCTTAAACTTCAATCTGAAATTTGGCTAATTGAACACCATGAATGCAGTATCGCAACGAAAGCTGAAGTTGACAGCTGATAACTCAATTTCTCGTGATTAATAGCGGGGTTTGTTGCATTCAGTTTGCAATGCCTCGAATAACCACGCTTGAACCTAGAAGTCAGCTTCACTTTGAAAAGCAGTCATTCAATGGCCACCTGTGTTGTGCATCTACTAATTTTAGACAGACGTGTTCCATTGTAAAAGTAAATACCGGAAGGTGAGATACAACCAAGTTTCATACCCAATATCTGATTGATTCATGAACACCCTTCCCGAAGAAAACCCTTGGGTTAGGTTCGATACTGTACAGACCGGCAGCTTTTTGTTGCTTATCATTAAAAGCAAATGATTGGCATCACAATTGCTGTTTATGACCATCGGGTCATAGCCAAATAAAATTGTCATCAATATAGCAATAAGTTTAATCGGGTCAATAAATGTGGATTAAAACTCTTCCCAGTTGTCATCGTCGGTAGATTGTAACTTTGGTTTTGGTTGTGCCGATAATTTTTTTGTGAGTCCGCTCTTACGAGTGATGTTTGTTTTTGTATCGGTTTAGCATGAAGAGGTTCTATGACCAAAAGAACGGTTTGTCCCACGACACTCCTAAAACCCATGGTATTCAGTGGTTCCACCATCCTTGTATGATCAAATTAAATGAACTATTGCAAATAAAAGAACAAGTAAGCTTTAACCGTTTACTGGGAGGCCGTCCCACCCTGAGGACTGGTTTTGTTAACAGAGCCTGTGGCGTAGATTGCCCCCCCACCCTTGTATGGTCATTTCGCCTCATCAACCATCTGTATAGTTTTCTCTTCTACCTCTTTGGCAACTTCGATTAACGCCGTATCCTGAGAGAGTGCCGACAGCATTTGCATTGGCTTGATAAGGCCGATCATGGTTTTTCCTTGCTCGGTAAACACTGAAATACGACACGGCAACGCCATGTTCAGGCGCATATCGGTGGATAAAACTTTTACAGCTTGCTCCGGATTGCAGACTTCAAAAATTTTGCACTCCTTATCAAAAACAATGCCTTTGCTGCGAAGCGTGGCACCGAGGTCGTGGACATGTAGCACCCCGAATCCATGATGTTTAACGGCTGATTCAAGGTCTGCCGATGCTTGGTCGAATGATTTATCTGTTTCAACGATGTAATACATTAGAACCTCGATCTTTGTAATTAAAAAACAACTCAATAACGGGAAGCTAGTTTTTCTAAACTGAAGTTTCCCAGTTTTTGAGTCCACAGCGTAACTTAACTTCGCTCCGTATCAAAAAGTAGTTTATTAGGTTCTGCGATAGTCGGCTAAATTAATATCGTACTTTCTCAGTTTGGTATAGACAGCACGTGTCGTAATCCCCATGTCTCCAGCAGTTTTTTTTATATCTCCCTGATGCTGTTTTAGAGCGTTTTCAAGAAATGATTGCTCAGCTTTGGCTATAGCGAGTTCTTTAATGTCTTTCCATTCTTCGGCGTTACTTGGGGTAGCTGAAAGTTGTAAGTCCAGTTCGGTCATTTCTTTACCGATGTTGAATAAAAGACTGCGCTCAAGGATGTTTTCCAATTCGCGGACATTGCCCGGCCAAGAATAAGCACGAATTTTCTGCATGACTTCACGGCTTACGGATTCGACCACTTTGTTATATTTCTTACTCAAGCGTTGCACAATCAATTGCACCAGATAAGGCAGGTCTTCGGAGCGTTCGGCCAAGGGTGGAATGTTTAAGCGAACGACATTGACGCGGTAATACAAGTCATTGCGAAATAGGCCTTGTTTAACCAGTTCTTCCAGATTGCTATTGGTTGCGGAGATTATTCTGAGATCAACTGCCAGCGTTTGTTTGCCCCCGACTCTTTCCAGTTCTCCTTCCTGTAGTACGCGAAGCAACCGGGTTTGTGCAGCAGGAGACAGTGTATCGACTTCATCCAGAAACAAAGTACCGCCTTCAGCTCTTTCAAAATAACCTTGATGCACTTCGATAGCGCCGGTGAATGCCCCTTTTTCATGCCCAAACAGTGCACTCTCGATCAAGCTTTCAGGAATTGCGCCACAGTTAATTGGAATGAAAGGTTTATGACAACGATCGCTCATCGCATGAATAGCCCGCGCAACCAATTCTTTGCCGACACCTGTTTGTCCCTGAATTAGCACAGTTGCCAGCGTGGGCGCAATCACTTCTATGGCTTGCAATATTTTTTGCATGGCCTGCGATTTGGCAATAATCGTCGGAGGCTGGTGTTTTTTTGCAGGCTGCGGGCTTTGTTTACACCATATCAGTTGCATGCTCTGTTCAATCCTCGAGTGCAGCTCGTTAATATCCTGCATTTCTTTAACGGGTGTTGTGTCAGTATATTCCATTCCCGATCGGTCTTTAGCAGAATCCGGATTAGTGTATATACAAACTTCACAGCCACCATCATGGCGGGCAATACTTTGTTTGATTTCCACTTTGGCATAACCGAAATTTCTGGCTGCGATACCGCCAAAGACACTGGACGTCATGCGGCATAATTCGGGGAAATTGGTTACCCGATCGCCAAAGGGACAGCAACTGTTGATAACGGTAATGCTATCCTGATTACTGGAGGCCAGTGAGAATTTACCGCCAATATTATTTTTAAGGCTCAGGATCAATTCGATATAGCTTTCTTTGTCGAGTGGTTCACTGTTATTGGTTTCTTCTCGATAGGTTTCCTCAAAAAAACACCCAGCTGTATTGGCAATATGTTCAATTAATTGTTCACAGTGTTTTTGTCCCTGTTGTTCACTGGCATGCATCAGCTCCAGAATAAAGGTTTGTAGGAAAAAAACCGGGGTTATATCGGAAAGTGAGTTGTTGATCATGATGTTTTGTGAAGTTGATTTTCTTTAATTGAAGCTCGGCTTCTATTATCTGACAATGCCGATAAATAAACCATTGTAATTTAACAAAAACATTTTTAAGATTTCTGGCGCAACACTTGCATCTGTTGAAATGCACTAACAACAACAACGAGAAGGAGTTAATAATGAATCAAGAAAAACCACCTTTAGATCCACATCCATTGAGCGAGTATGTTGCCTGGGCAGGAAACCGCAACCGTGAACCACTTTTAGGCGTTTTAAAAGAAAAGCTTCCTAAAGATCCGGGTAATGTGTTGGAACTCGCCAGCGGCAGTGGTATGCACATCAATTATTTTGCACCGCATTTTGAACACCTGCATTTTCATCCTTCCGATAAAGATGCAGAGGTTTTTGATAACATCAAGAAACTGTCCAATGATCACGGTAACGATAATATTGCCGATCCTACTCATCTGGATTTAACCAATCCTGAAACTTGGTTTAACGCCGGAACCCCTCATTCATTCGCTGCAATTTTCTGTATCAATATTTTTCAGGTAGCACCTATTTCAATTGCTGATGGCATGATGGAATGCGCTGCAAATTTATTGAATGATGATGGCTTCTTGCTTATTTATGGGCCATTTCAGGTGGAAGGCACTTTTAACACCGATTCCAATAAAGAGTTTCATGATACATTGAGCTCGGCGGGTGTTTCAGAGTGGGGATTAAAAGATGTAGCCGACCTGAAAAAGGCCGCAGCAAACCATGGTTTAGAATTAAAAGAGCAAATCAATATGCCGGCCAATAATTTCTCACTGGTATTCGGCAGAAAATAATAATAAATTACGAGGAATAATAATGACTACTGTATTAAATGAAGTTTTAATTGCTAATCGCGGCTACGTTGCCAGCTTTGACAAAGGTAATTTACCTATGCCTCCAGGCCGTCACTTTGCCATTTTAACCTGCATGGATGCCCGCCTTGATCCCGCCAAATACGCCGGACTGTCCGAAGGCGACGCTCATGTCATCCGCAATGCGGGCGGCAGAGCC
>CANNLO010000359.1 GCA_947505055.1 Methylococcaceae bacterium
ATCAAATGACTATTAAACAAATCTCTAAGATCATCAGTTTGACATTTGCCCTTAATATTTTAGTTTTTATCGGCTCAGTCAGTTGGTCGTTACAGCACTTAAATACTTCTTTTTCTACCGTTGAGTTCTTTGGTCAACAAAAAGACAAAATCTTTACCGATGTCAGCCAGCCTATCTTGGGTTATTTGCTAAATGGGGATGCAACCATCCTTGGAAGAGTAGAGCAAACACTAACCGTTGTTAAAACTAACGTTGAAGCTCGAGAAAATCTATCTGAATCTTTAAAAGCCCCATTTTTAACACTCATAAATGACTTACAAGAAAAGACCCTTGTAGAATTAATGAATGCGGGCAAATTAGCTGACCCACAAGGCTTACTAATTAATAATGAAAAGCAACTATCTGCACATTTGCAAAAATTATTAGCCTACGTTAAAGAAGCCCAAAAAGCCACGCAACCCCAAAAACAGCAATATCTTAAAGTGGTCGGTGAAGCGCAAGCCTCTCTTATAAACGTAGCCAGAGCTAGACAAAGCTTTTTCAGCTCGCGCACACAAATGTCTACTGACAATATTACCAAGCCACTAGAAGAATTAGCCAAGGCTTCTGAGGAAATAAAAAAATTACCCTTACTTGGAGTAATGAAGCCTGCCAAAGTCTCTGATGTCATGTCTTTTGGTGAAGAACCAGAAAAAGTCGCTCCTGAAGATAAAGCAACTGAATCACTAGACGAAATTCCTTTTTTGGCACGTCATTATAGCCAAGACTTAGATAATGCTATCGGTGTTGCACAAAGCAAAATAAAAGGTAGAGAAAATGTCAATGCGCAAATACAAAGCTTACAAGAGCAATTATTGACAATTGAGGCTCAACTGACCAAGGAATATGAATTCTACGAAATGCTGACCTTCCTTATCACTGGCATCAGTATGCTTCTGATCACTTTACAGATAGTCGTTAGTATCGTGGGTAGCCGTAAGCTTTTAGGCAGAATATCTAAATTGGAAGACACCATGTCTGACATTTCTCATACCAGTGATTTATCACTGCGTGCTGATGCTTCTAAAAAAGATGAGATTGGCAGTATGGCTGAATCCTTCAATCTCATGGTAGAAAAACTAGGCACCACCTCAGAAATTGTTAAGCAAAAAATTAATGATATACAAACCATGTTGAAAAACATGCCTCAAGGTTTGCTGAGTTTCGATAGCGCAAACAAAATCAGCCCAGAGTATTCGGCCTATTTAGAAAGAATATTAGAGACCAAGGACATTGCGGGACAGGATTTAATGAAACTCATGTTTGAGAATACAAATTTAGGTGCAGATACTGTTGCACAAATTAGCGCCATCTCTGAGGCCTGTATAGGCGAAGACGCGATGAACTTTGAGTTTAATAAACACTTGTTGGTACATGAAATTGAAAAAGTCATGCCTAGCGGTGTAAAGAAGATTCTTGATTTACGCTGGGCTCCTGTTATTAACGACGAGGATGTTGTTTCACAAATCCTACTCTGCGTCAGAGATGTGACTGAGCTACGTAAATTAACAGCTCAATCAGCAGAACAAAAATATGAACTAGAAATTATTGGTGAAATATTAGGTGTTACTGAAGATAAATTTGACCAATTTATGTCCTCTTCAATCGCTTATAAATTAGAAGTTGAAAATATCATACGTGATAATCCACATGGTGGCATAGACGCTATTAACGCTATGTTTAGAAATATGCATACCATTAAAGGTAATGCCAGAACTTATGGATTAAAGAACTTAACGGATAAAGTTCACATTACTGAATCGGTTTATGACGAACTACGTAAACCCAATTCCGATATAACTTGGGATCAATCTAGCCTTTTAGAAGATCTGGCTAATGTGCGTGAGATGATTGAGCGTTACGCCCAAACTAATGAAATGAAGCTGGGTAGAAAAAAACAATATCATAAAAATACTATCCAAAACCTTCTGATGGTTGATTATCAACAAATCCTTGATGCCATGCAGTTGCTCGAACAAACCGACCATTCCAACATACATGATTTAATCACTTCAAAAAATAAAATACATAAGACTTTAAAAGCATTCGGGACAGAAACCCTGCATAAAACCTTCGCTACTATTATTGAATCGTTACCGACAATGGCTAAAAATTTAGAAAAACTAGCCCCTGACGTCATCATTCACGACAGTAAGCTGCAATTAAAAGTACATCATATCGGTGTCATTAATGACATCTTTACGCATTTATTTAGAAATAGTCTCGATCATGGTTTAGAAATGCCAGACATACGTTTAGCTAAAAATAAGACTGCTCAGGGTCGTATTGATATTTCTTTAGGCTATGAAGCTGAATATATCAAACTATCTATAAAAGATGATGGGGCTGGACTTTCTCTGAATAAAATTCGCGAAAAAGCCTTAAATAATGACTTGATAAGAGCCGATGAAGTACTAACTGATGAAGAAACAGCAGCCATTATATTCATGCCGGGCTTTACCACTGCAGACGTACTAACTGACATTTCAGGCCGAGGTGTGGGCATGGATGCAGTCGCTGGTTTTGCCAGAAAAGAAGGTGGTTTCGTTAAGATTAATTTTACGGATGATAAAGAAGGTAATGATCAACGCAGCATTGAAACGGCTGTTTATCTGCCGTCTAATTACGCTGTAGATATTGATGAGCCTCTTGCTGCTGCGGCATAACACCCTAATAGTTATAAGCTAATGTTTACGTTAAATAATACACATGAATCGTCAATACTCAATGTACATTAATTACGTTACTTGCAAGATATGATCTGATATCTAATATTTTTTTAAAGCAGATACTTGAAAAATAATCAGTGTCATTACAGACAATAGAACGAGAACTAAGACTTTGAATTTTTTTACTAAATACAAACATCGGAATGTCAAATCAGAACAGGTTGTAATAACAGCCCAAGATAATAACTTCGAAGCTGCTCTGCAAGTAAACATAGACCTTATAAATAACACAACGTTAAGCTCAGAAGGTATAGCGCAAGAACATAATGAACCTTTAGAAACTGTAACTAAAAGCGACAACACACAACAAACTTTAACGGAAAGTAACGACGTTTTGCATCAAAAGATTGCAGGACTAGCACAAGAAAATTCGGATCTAGTCCTGCAACTTAAAAGATTGTCAGTCGCTCATCTGCTAGAGCTTGAAGCGCTTAAAGTAGAAGTAAACGTCAAGCAATCTACTTTTGAACAAGAACTGGACGATAAAGATGCTCAATTGGAAACGTTCAAAAAGCAAATAGCACAACTTAAAGATGAAAAAGACGAGCTTTTAAATGATAGTTATCAGGCACAAAAAAACCATAATGAAGATTTTGAATCATTGAAAAAAGCGATTCTAAGTAGGCGTGGTGAATTTAAAGAAAAGGTTAATGGCCTTTCTAATGAAATAGCAGAGATGACTAAGTTTGCCGATATCTTTGAACGCTGGCATGAAGATATGAATTCTCTCATGATTCAAAACACCGCCATGCATGAACAAAATGACAGATTTAGCGGTATCGTTAGAACTATTGTAATTTTATCGGTCAATGCTGCAATTGAAGCGGCTAGAGCAGGTGAAAACGGCCGCGGCTTTGCAGTCGTTGCGCATGAAATTAGACATCTTGCCAATGTTTCAGAAGAACTTGCAAGGGACTACAGTAAGAATTTATACAAAAACGATCTAATCACTACAGCGACTTTTCAGGATATACAGGCAGGTGGAAAAATGATCACCTCTGCTTTAATTGGTATTCATGTCACCAGTAAAAATTTAAAAAACAGCCTAATTACCACCGTTAAGTAATTTATGATCAGTGAACAAGCACAAAGTAGTTTTAATCATATTTTTAAATCGGCAGTCATGTCTAATTTTTCTGATTATTATAATGACAGCTGTGAAATAGAGCCTATAACTGACCATAAAGAAATTACTGAAGCAGAATTTTCTGTACTAACCATTACTTCATCTAGTTTTCGTTTCTTAACCTTGCTACATTTTGACAGGAACGAATCGACTATCAAATATTTTGCTAACAATGCAATAGAAGATGATGAGAACACTAATAGCAATGAGTTTATTGACGGCATTTTAGAGTTTTGTAATTTGACCTGTGGCACCATGAATCGTAATTTAAACGCTCATTTTACTTATTCAGGTATGTCTACGCCCTATGTACTCACTAGACCCTGTTTAGACTTTGTATATGCTCTAGATCCTGGCTATATCAAACACTTTAGAATTACTATCAATCTGTCCTTAGTACTACATGCAACACTGTATATTTGTAATTATGATGATGTCGATTTTGCTGTGGACACCTCCAAAGCAGATGAAAGCACCGGTGAGCTAGAATTATTTCAATAATAAATTTCATTCAATAATATTAAAGAAAGGGAAGTAAACATGAGTAGCGATACGAATTTAGTCAGTAAAGTTTTGATATTGGATAACGCTGTAGAACATTTTGACCAGATTAAACAGTTTTGCGATGATAATGGTCTTATTGGCCTTAGAATTCATTCTAATAATGTACTAAGAACATTAAATTCTTATGTAGATTTAGGTGGAATTCTTATGGCCGAGGATTATGCAGGAACGTTGGAAAAAACCATAGAATTGGCAAGCTCTATTCGCGCAACCAGACCCGAACTTCCCATCATTATGCGAAGAAACGTCGCCTCTTGCGCAGAAGCATTACCTGAAAAATCATCTAAGTGTTTTGTTGCTACCTATACTATTGATGACTTATCGCCATTGCATAAATTTATTGAAGATTACATATTTAGTGTGGTTTACCCTAATGCTTTGATCCGAGGTATTACTGAAATCTCAGTACAATCTTTACAAAGTCAGTTTAAATCCCAAATAGTCACGGCCAATGCTCCCTACATCGTTGCGGGGAGTCGCTATTTTTGCGAAATATTTTTCCGGGCTCCTGCTCGAAAAATCAGCAAAAACTACGCGACCGCCAATGCCTACGGCTGCCCCGATTCGTCCTGCTTCACTCGCTGTGCACCCAACAAG
>CANNLO010000360.1 GCA_947505055.1 Methylococcaceae bacterium
CAAATTAGTCTAGTCTAATCCAATTAAATCTGTTGGTACTTATTGGTATTTATGTTGGTATTTTGTATATTAAGACAAAATCTATTAGTAATGTACCAACAGATCCATTAATAAAGGGGAAGACTATGGCTCTATCTGACATCGCAATACGGAATGCTAAGGGAAAAGAAAAACCATACAAGATTTCAGATTCCGGAGGCTTATTTATATTAATTGCGACTACTGGTGGGAAGCTTTGGCGTTATTCATACCGATTTGATGGTAAACAAAAAACACTATCCCTAGGCTCTTACCCTGACACAGGGCTTAAAGAAGCAAGAGAACGTCATGCTGCAGCAAGAAAGATATTGGCCGCCGGCATCGACCCTAACGAGAATCGTAAAAATGAAATAGCCACAAAAAAACTAAGTACTGCAAATAGCTTTGAGTTGGTTGCTCGCGAATGGTGGCAATCACACATGAAAAATAAAGCGGAAAGCCACAAAGAGAAAGTTATAAGACGCTTTGAAATCTACCTATTCCCTTGGCTAGGTAAGAAACCTATTTCCGAAATCACCGCACCTCAATTTTTGGAAGTGATTAAACGTATTGAAAAACAAAATAAACCTGAAACTGCCCATCGCACTCTTCAGACCGCAGGGCAAGTATTTAGATATGCAGTGCAAAAAGGAATGGTAATAAGGGATGTAACTGCAGACCTTAAAGGAGCAATACCGGCTACAACTACAAAGCATATGGCCGCGTTTACGGAACCGAAAGACGTAGCTGAGCTGTTACGCGCTCTTGACGGATTTAATGGCACGCTTACTGTTCAATGTGCTATTAAATTAGCGCCATTGGTATTTGTTCGCCCAGGTGAGCTAAGAATGGCAAAATGGGCTGATATTGATTTGAAATCTGCCACATGGCAATACCTAGTTAGCAAAACAAAAACAAACCATATAGTTCCCTTGTCCACACAAGCGATAGCGATACTGCTAGAGCTTCATCCACTATCAGGTCACGGAGAATACGTATTCCAGGGCGGCCATTCACCACTTAAACCAATGAGCGAGTCGGCAGTTAATGCAGCTTTGAAACGTATGGGGTATGACACGAAAACGCAGATCACAGGCCATGGCTTTAGGGCAATGGCGCGTACTATATTGCACGAACGATTAAATATTGACCCACATATCATCGAACACCAGCTTGCTCATAAAGTGCCAGATACTTTAGGAAATGCATATAATCGTACTAAATTTATTGCACAGCGCACAGCTATGATGCAGGCATGGGGCGACTATTTAGATGAGCTAAAAACTGGAGCTAAGGTGATTTCAATTGGAGTAGCTGCATAACGCCTAAGGTAAAAGCTTCCAGAAAATCTCACCCAAAGAGCTGGCATATCCAGGGGTAATTGCATTGAAGCTGTACTTAGTTCAGATAACGTTGTTAGATTGAGGGTGGCATGATGGCTGAAAACAAAAACACTAATACTTTAGATCTTATAAAAAAGCAGGATGCGATAGATCTGGTTCTTAAAGAAGTAGACATTCAAAGTTATGACAGCCTACGTACAAAAAAAGATAGGGTAAAACACCGGTTTAGCGCAGCCATTAAAAAAGGTGACTTAATTTTAAGGGGTAACTCATTCGTTCGAGGGGACCTTATTGCTTGGGCGCGAGGTAAGTGGCCAACAAAGTTTTTGAATTATCTCGCTAATCTAAAACTTAATTTGCATTCAACTACACCAGCTAAAGCGTCTATGACAATGGTAGTTACACACCAAAAAATAGACCAATGCCGTGATGCATTAAACGAAGCATTAAAGAAAATTGCCGAGCTAGAGGCTGAGAATGCTCGTCTTCGACCAGATGCAGAAAAATACCTGAAAAATTGCGCTACAAATAAAAAAAATGCTAGGGCACGTCAAAAAACTCCTTAGATGTAGAGTTTTATATTAAGCGTCGCTTTGATTGTTCCTCTACAGGATATTGGAAAACTATCCAATCCGGATTTTTTAGGGCCAATCAAATGCAAGATCATATTTCAGCATTCCGTTTTCTTCGAATCACACAAATCATTGGGGATCCAAAAGCAGATCCACCAATTGAGCCAATTCTTCCAATTTCAAAATCTAGTTGGTGGCAAGGGATCCGAGATGGCCGCTATCCCGCAGGTGTAAAGATCGGACCTCGCACTACCGCTTGGCTTTGCTCAGACATTAATGATTTATGTGCTCGCCTTGAAGAAGGGGGTAAATAATCATGAGTTATCAAGACGATTACATTTACGTCCCAGACGCAGCATACCGCGCTTCGCTATCTAAAGAAGATTTAGGATTAATCGAAGGGTTAGATTTTTATGATAAGGGGGCAGAAGATTGGGAACAAGTCGGAATATCATATTCAGAATTTGCTAATCTAGTCGATACTTATGGAATAGAAAAGCAACCTAGATGGCGTGAATTTATTGACTCAGTAATCGGTGCTGGTCATACAGTGCTACCAACCAAGAGTGGCAAGCTAATTGGCGGCTACTGGCTAAAAGAGCACACCACGCGTGCAAATATAAATGTGGAAGCGGTTCATTTATTTATTTGTGATATTGATAGCACGCCTAGTCAACCACCGCCCCCCAGTCTAGATGCAATGAAAGCTAGATTTCACCTTCAAGCATCTGGTATCTTCGGTTGCAAGGTATTGGGTTATACAACACACAGCCATTCATTGCAGCATCCGCGTTACAGGCTCATCTTCCCATTAGCAAGAGCTGTAGCTCCAAGTGAGTATGCAGCACTTTGGCAAGGTTTTAATCAGGCTTTGGGAGGCATTCTAGACCCAGCTACCAAAGATATCTCACGCATTCACTACTTGCCTTCTTGTCCAGCGGAGCATCTCAGTATTGCCGATTGGTTTAGTGGTAACGAAGCCAGCTATTCGCCTATGGTAAACCCAGAGCCTTTGATTATTGGAGGCATTATGCTGACAGCATCTCCAAAACCACCTAAACATCTTTCTTGCGCATTACCGGAAACACCGCGAACAAAAGCAGAGTTACAAGAGAAGCTTTCTTACATCTCCGCCGATTGTTCCTACGAAAACTACAGGAGTGTTGTGTGGGGTATTTTAAGTACGGGATGGACTTGTAGTGAGATGTTGGCAAAGGATTGGTGTAAAGGCTCGCCAGATAGATTTGATGAGACTAACTTTAATAGCGTTGTTAATAGCTATAACTCAAATCGCACAAACCCAATAACGCTAGGAACCTTGACTTTCCTAGCTAGGAAAGGCGGCTGGAATGGATAGAAGCCTCAGCATACCAAAACCAATAACAGCCCTAGCAACATTACAAAACATGTTTGCTCTATTAGACTTAGCAAGCGAAATTAGGGTGGTTGACTTACAACAAGTGGCCGACGTCATGTCCGGAAAACGCAATGAGGTTAGTTTTTATAGGCGCACAGAAGGCTTAATAGTTATCAGTCGAGAGCTCGAAAATTTACCATTTCCTGTTAAGAGTACTGAAGAGTTTAAAAGCTTTCTAAATAACCCAAATACCCGCATGTTTAATTCAGTGGCATTTAGCCCGTTACCAACGCCTGCAACGACACTTAACTACTGGGTAGACCCCTCAATAAAACCTAAACAAGGAGATTGGTTTGTCCTCCAAGAATTTTTACATACGGTCATATGCAACAACAACGTCGCATTGTTTGATTATTTAGTTCGCTACATAGCTCATATGTTGCAACGACCTCATGAGAAGCCGGGGATTATGATTGTATTCTTATCAGGACAAGGCACAGGTAAAGGTACTTTTTATAAACTTTTAGATCGAATCTGGGCGAGGACTACATTACAGGTCTCTGACATTAACGAAGTAATTGGGACGTTCAACGCTGCGCTCGAAAGAAATTACGTGGTGTGCATGGATGAGGCACTTTTTGCAGGCGATAAGAAGTCGCTAGACAAACTAAAGTCACTAATAACCGAGCCAAAGTGCCGTATAGAACAGAAGCACCAACCCTCTAGGTCAATAGATTCTTACCATCGATTTTTTGCTTCCAGTAATCACGAGCACTTCGCACATGTAGATAAGGATGACCGTCGCTTCTTGTTTATTAGAGTTTCATCAGTTCATAAACAAGACCAGA
This sequence comes from Methylococcaceae bacterium, assembly GCA_947505055.1. Next base: position 4,139 of record CANNLO010000360.1, read on the forward strand.
TTTACTTTGATGCAGTTAATGATGCTCTTGATAATGACGATGTGATCGCGGCAATGATGTATGACTTAACCAACCTTGATCTAAAAGGTTTCAACATTAGAAAGCGGCCGTTAACAGGAGAACATCTAAATCAAAAATTACAATCTCTTCAAGGATTCGAGCGCTATTGGTATGAAGTGCTGCAGTCAGGTTTTTTTTGCGACTATAAGGAATGGAATAAGCCTATGTTTATATCTACCTCAAGCCTGATTGATAAATACAAAGACTACGACAAAAACGCGACTAGGTACCAACCAATACAACAGCAACACATTTCATCGACCCTAAAAACAATATGCCCTAGCGCAACTCCAGCAAGAAAGAAAGCGCTAAACAAACAAGATCGTGGCTATGAATTTCCTGATATTAAAATTGCCAGAAAAGAATTTGAAGTAATGCTAGGAACAAGCGTTGAATGGGAGGTGCTTGAGGGTGTTGCCAGTGTTGCCGGAGCGTAGCCAATGGTCTGGTGCCGTTTAATCCATGAGGGGTAAGGGTCTTAGGGGTGTTGCCACTGTTGCCACTACTTTTATTAATTTAAGTAAAAAGAAGGGTTATAGAAAAACTTTTCGGATTCGTGTGGCAACTCTGGCAACTGACAAAACTAACTACCACCACCAGTGAATTTAGGGATTAAATATTAATGACAACTGCTTATATTAAAAAACACATAGAAGAGCTTTGTGCCAACTCAGAGGAGCAATCACGGCTCATCCAATTAAAGCTTGAAGCTGAACTGGTTAAACCCGCTCAACGTATCATCCGTAAGAAGCCTTTAGCTGATCAAATAACAGAACTCGTGCAATCGACACCACCCAAATTATTAAACCGTCCTTGGTCAATGGCCGAGCTTGTAGCTCGATTAGAG
>CANNLO010000361.1 GCA_947505055.1 Methylococcaceae bacterium
TTAAGGAGCGGGTAGTCATTCAGGTCCATAAATGCATACAGCTGTTTGTTTCCAGGCTACTGTAGTTTGTTGCCGATTTATTGGCTCTGAAAAGTGTCAACTACTTTTGAGGGGTTATGAAGGATGCCGTCCTTTGGCTGTTTTTTCAATGCCCAACACGCTTAAACATAAGTGGTGTTGCTCGGCGATACCACGAAGCGCTTTCTGCGCATCACGTTGACTGCGATAAAGCCCATAAAGATTATCCTGCGCACCAAAATCAAGTGCATCGGCCCAGGTCAGTACCGGCCTTAGCTGGTCTGCTTGGGGTTGCAGTTGCCAGGCGCATAAATCCTTGCTGCGGCGTAAGCGACGATTATGGATCGGCTGTAGCTGTTTGATCAGTTTAGCTTCCATCAGCAGCGCACCCAATTCACCCGCCGTTGCTATGCAGTCGATCCTCCGTAGTTGTTGCGCTAAACTCATCTCCTTGCCATGACTGTGATCGGCGGAGAAATGCGACAACACCCGCTGCCGGATATTAATGCTTTTACCGATATACAGCGGTAGCTCATTTTCGCCATAAAACAGATACACGCCGGGCGACTCCGGTAGTTCGTCGAACAGACTACGGTCCATATTGGACGGCAGACTTGAACGTCCAACTAGTTTTTTTACTATTCCAGCAATGATCTCGGCGTCATGGGATAAATGAATGTTTTGCCAGAACTGATATATTAACTGGGCATCCGCCAAGGCCCGATGTCGACCGTTGACAGTCAAGCCATGACGCTCAATCAAGCTATCGAGGTTATGGTGTTTGTAGTCTGGAAACAGGGCTCTGGATAATTTGACGGTACAAAGGACAGTGGGTTGAAAAGTGATTCCGGTACGCTTGAACTCGTTTTTCAAAAAACCGTAATCAAAACGGGCGTTATGGGCAATAAACAGATAACCGTGTAACAGTGCCGCCAGTTCTGCTGCAACATCTTCAAAAAGCGGGGCGTCGGCCACCATGGCGTTGCTGATGCCGGTAAGTTGTTCGATAAAACCCGGGATACGGGTTTGGGGTTGAATCAACTGACTCCACTCCCGCACCCCGTGTTCATCGACCAGCACCACACCAATTTCAGTTATGCGATCGATGGTCGCGTTACCGCCCGTGGTTTCCAGGTCAACAAAAGCCAAACGTGGTGGCGTGGTGGTTAAAATACCGCTCTCCCTTACCGAAGTTTCTTAATAAAGATCATCATAGCTCTATTTTCAGTCCAAGGTTAAAAGTCTGTCCGTCGACTGGTGATCAAGGCAACGCACGTTGATTGGAGGACTGTTTTACCCATTGCCTGAAGAACTGCATAAAGCTGTTCACGGGTCGTCTTTTATAATGAGTCATGATGGCTTCAACTTTATTGCTGACTTGGTCATGCATGTGCATTTTTTGTGGCATGGTAGTTCTCCTGGTTTAACTTAATGGGATCGATAACTACGCATTTGACCTACCAACACACCCTGAATTTGAACCTGCTCAGGACGATAGGATAATGCGGTCATATTGGCATTGGCTGGGAGCAATAACACCTGCTCGGCGGTCTGTTCAATGTACTTCAACGTGGCTTCAGTATTTTCAATCAAAGCGACCACAATTTCGCCGTTGCTCGCGTAATCACGTTGCTCGATAACGACCCAATCGTGATCAAATATCCCCGCTTCAATCATGGAGTCACCTTTAACTTGCAACACATAGCAGGGTCTATCGGTTTTGAGAGCCGCCGGTACGGTCATGTAACTATCGGTTGCCAGGGCTTCAATCGGCTTACCGGCGGCAATGATGCCGACAAACGGCAAATCCTGTTCTGACAACAAATCTGTTTGTGCGGCAAGGCGAACGCCACCGTGTTTATTGTCCGTGAACGGTTCCACCAGACCTGCCTCAATTAAAGCCATGATATGTTTGTACAGTGAGCCACGCGAGGCCATACCCAATGCCGAACAAAGTTCATTCAGGCTGGGCGGACAGGCAAAACGTTGCTGATTATCGCGAAGGAAATTGAAAACTTCCCGTTGTCGTCTGGTTAATACCGCCATAAGTTGTTCCTCCCTCTCGCTTCATTTATTTTTTTGTAAGCTTAACAAAAATACCCTAGAATGCAATAAAAAAGAGAACGAAAAGAAAACAAAACAAAAAAAAGCAAATAATTTTCTTTAATGCCTTTCCCACTTCTCACAAAGACCAACTACCATGCCCACACCTTCTATTTTTCTGCCAAGTCGATCACCTAGCCGTATGCCTTTGCCCTTGTTCAATGGCAAAGTCGCCGCCGGTTTTCCTTCGCCTGCCGATGACTATGTTGAGAAGAATCTGGACTTGAATGAACTGCTGGTACAAAAACCTGCCGCTACGTTCTTTGTCAGAGCCCAAGGTGAGTCCATGCTCGGAGCTGGCATTCATCCTAATGACATATTAGTCGTGGATCGTTCCATGGAAGCGGTGCCTGGGAAGATCGTCATTTGTGCACTAAACGGTGAGCTGACGGTAAAGCGCCTGGAGCGTGAAAATGAGCAATGGCAACTGAAGGCAGAGAATCCAGCCTATCCTGATATTGTCATCCATGAAGAGCTGGAAATGGTGATCTGGGGCGTGGTGACCAACGTCATCCACTCCGTGTAATGCAGCCACTTCTGGCCTTAGTCGATTGTAACAATTTTTACGTTTCGTGTGAGCGGGTGTTCCGGCCTGATCTGATTGGTAAACCGGTGCTTGTACTCAGTAACAATGACGGTTGCGTTGTGGCCCGGAGCAAGGAAGTTAAAGACTTAGGTATCAAAATGGGTGTGCCGCTGTTCCAGATCCAGCAACTGGTCAACCAACACCAGATCAAACTGTTTTCCTCCAACTACACGCTCTATGCCGATATGTCTGCCAGAGTGATGTCAACGCTGGAAGAGTTCGCTCCCAGTCTGGAAGTCTATTCCATTGATGAGGCTTTTTTGGATTTAACCGGTGTGTGTCATAGAGACCCGATTGCATACGGACACCGAATCAGAAAGGCTGTTGTCCGGGCAACCGGGATTCCGGTCTGCGTGGGTATGGGGCCAACCAAGACACTGACCAAGTTGGCAAACTTTGCGGCTAAAAGATGGCTGCATACCGGTGGTGTTTTAGATTTGTCTGATCCTGTGCGCAGGGAAAAGCTGATGAAGCTTGTATCCGTTGGCGAGGTTTGGGGAATAGGTTCACGCACCACCGCCAAATTGAACCAGATAGGGATCAATACGGTCTGGGATTTGGCGATTCAACCCAGCAAACGCATTCAAGCCCAGTTTAATATCGTGGTTGCCAGAACAGTGCTTGAGCTAAATGGTATTGCCTGTCTGGAACTGGAAGAGATTTCGCCGAACAAGCAGCAGATTGTCTGTTCCCGCAGTTTCAGCCGTCGATTAACAGAGTACAAAGAGCTATCTGCGGCCTTGGCCGAATTTGGCAGCCGTGCCGCCGAAAAGCTCAGAAAGCAACAGTCGATAACCGCTTGCATTACTGTATTTATCAGAACCAATCCCTTCAGTCAGCAGGAACCTCAATACCAACGCTCTGCCAGCATCAAGCTCAGTGCCGCGACTCAGGACACCCGCACTATCATTACCACGGCAAACCGCTTGCTGACGGAAATATTCAAAACAGGTTATGACTATCAAAAATGTGGTGTCCAACTGAGTGACATTAAGCCGGAGTCATCACCGGGTCAGTTTGAGTTATTTGATTTCGTTGATGGCGGCTTGCCTACAGAGAACCGTTCGTTAATGAAGGTCGTTGACCAGATAAATCGGCGATTCCCGAAGGCTATTTCAATCGCAGCAACCGGTTTTGATAAATCATGGAAGCCAAAGGCAGAGCGAATTTCACAGCGTTACACAACGGATTGGCGGGAGTTGGTTTGGGTTAAATGAAAAAGGCCGGAATCAACCGGCCTTTCGTCAATAATTCGGATTAATGCAATAAGTTAAGTGCCTTGTCAGTTGCAGCGTCTTTAACTTTATTCTTGAGAGCTTTAGTGGACTTGGGAGCGGCTTTAACTTTTCCCTTTAAATTTTCAGCTGATTCCTTACCGGATTTTACGGTTTCTCCTGCTTTTTTTACTTCTGCCGGTACAGCTGCACTGGCTTTTTCCTTGACCACTTCTTTCGCTTGATCTTGAAGCGCTTCAGGAGCAAGTTCAGTAGCTCCTTTTAAGGATTTAGCTTTATCCAGTGCTTGGTTAGTGGCTTCAATATTTTTAACGGCATCCGGCGCTACTACGGCCGCTTTATCTTGTACTGCTTGCTTTGCTACGCCTTCAAGTAAACTTTGCTCGGCCAATACGGCAGTGGAAGCAACTAACATTAAACTGAATAAGATCGCTTTATTTTTCATGGAAACATCCTTGGGTAGTTGTCATTGTTATTGAGGCTATAGAATAAAACCGCGAACCTTAATGCGGCATTAACCGTTTTTGTAAAAATTTCGAGTAATGAATCTAAATTCATTTTAAATCACTTGATAAATAAATCACTGTCCCCAGATTCGCAACGAAAACAGATATTCGTTTTCAAGTTTGTTACTGAATTAAATATTGGGAGACAATAAATGGCTATTATACGTTATGAACCTTGGGGTTTATTGAACCAATTGCAAAGAGAACTGAAGCTTTCACAAGAAGATAACGCGGGCGAAGGTTCTATTGCAACCGCCGAATGGGCGCCTGCAGTTGATATAAAAGAAGAGACCGATAAATTTGTTATCTATGCCGATATTCCTGGCGTCAAACCGGAAGCTATCGAAATCAGCATGGAAGCCGGTGTCCTGACAGTAAAAGGCGAAAAAGAAACCGAAGTTAAATCTGAAAAAGAAGGGTATAAACGGGTCGAAAGAACCTCTGGATCTTGGCTCTTCCCGATTTCGTGGGGTAGCTACTACATGTAGTATATGATAGCTGATCGTTAACAAGCTTACCGACCTACCTGTAATCAGGAAATAGACCATAAGAGAGCCATGCTAATACAAATTCCCCTGGATATTCCTGATGTAAAAA
>CANNLO010000362.1 GCA_947505055.1 Methylococcaceae bacterium
CGATACCTGGTTCTTAAATTTGAATTTTCAAGTGATGGTCAAAACTCACCGCGTGTTCAAATGGCTCAGATGTATTTTCAACGCGATTCCTACTTACGTTTTTTGCCGGCTGTTTTCCAAGAAGAACCTAGAGGAAAAGACTTTCTTGAACGCTTCCTGTCGTTATTTGAGTCGATGTCTTTAGAAGTGGAAGAAAAAATCACTCATATCACTAAATTTTTTGATGTTGATGCATCAGAACAAGATTTTTTGGATTGGCTAAGTGGTTGGCTGGCGGTAATGGTTGATGATAATTGGCCGGAATCAAAAAGGCGGGCCTTACTAAAAGAAGCGTTCGAATTATATAAATATCGCGGCACCCAGAAAACGCTACGCCGCGTGATTGAAATTTTTACCGGTGGACAAGTCGCTATTATAGAACATTGGCGCTTACGGCCACCGATGGTTTTGCATCAGTCATCCATTGTTGGTGTGAGTAGTTTTGTTGGGCCAAAACCGACACAACGGCTTATTTTAGAAGAATCATCACGGATAGGGGAATTTGTGCTGGAAGAGCATGAGGATGCTCCGGAAAAGCCTTTTGCAATCGATGCCTATGATTTTACTGTTCTGGTAGACACTTCAAAGTTAGTTGAAGCTGATGATCTGAAGACACTGAATCGTTTAATCGAGGATGAAAAACCGGCGCATACCCGCTGTTTTTTAACAACGACACAAGATGCTGAAGCACAATTGGGCAAGCAACTTTTGCTGGGTGTCAACACGGTTTTGGGCGATGGGCTCAAACCTATGCGTGTGGGCGAAAACGCTGAGATAGGTAAAACAACCCTAGTAGGCACTCAATACCCTATAAAAGGTACGATTGGAACACGCTCAAAGGTTGGGGTTAATGCAGTTTTACACTGATTCCAGGTTTAGAAACTGGGCAGATTTAGCGAATTGCCTAGATGAATAGTTGCCAATGCTCGAAGGAAAACCAGATGAAACACGAACAGCAATATTGCAATTACAAACAGTTAATGAGTTTACCGAGGAGGAAAGGATGAACGAAGAACAAAAACATCCATGTAACGAATCGTTCTGCGTAGCGGGGCCTTTCACCAGGGAAAGTTATTATTTTGGCAAGTTGTTAACGGCACAGGCATTACAAGGTGAGCAGCAATACCTGAATGAAAAGCGTTGGCTGATCAATCGCTACGGTATCGGCTGGGGCGTGCTGTGTGGTTTAAAAGTGATAGCCGATTGCAGTAATCCGTGTGGCGGCGTTATCGTTCAACCCGGTTTGGCATTGGATCAATATGGGAATGAAATTTTTGTCTGCGAACCGAAGGTTATCGATCTTAAGTTGGCTTGCAAAACTGACGATGCTGGCGAAGGTAAGCCCTGTGAACCACGAACCCGAAAAGTATGTATTACCTTGCGTTATAAAGAATGCCCAAGCAACCCTGCTCCAATTCCTGTTGATAATTGTGGCAAATTAGAAGATAAGTGTGAATACAATCGAACCAAAGAAACCTACGAAATACTTGTTACTTGCAATGAATTGAAAGAGCCGCAAACGGTGCAGGAAGACTGTGACAAAGGTTGTACTCATTTGTTGAATAATCCTGCTACCCTCATTATTGAAGATTGCCCACCACGCCACAAGTGGTGCGAAATTACCCTGGCCTGTATCTGTTATACCGAAGAAACCAAGGTTCTGGAACATCACATCGATAATGTTACCTATCGGAAATTGGCCTTCAGCAATGAAATGCTTTACGCCATGATTCGATGCTTGAATGAAGATGCCAGTCAAGCCAAGGGCGACCGCCATGATCGCAGACAACACGTACCATTGTTGGCTAATACCATTAAAGGCTTAACTTATAAAGATGGGAAAATTGCTAAGATAAAAGCAGGTAAGCATCCTTTTAGGGTCACTTCAGATGGAGATGTTATTTGGATAACCGATCGGGAAAGTCCAGAATTGATAAGAATTGAGAGAAAAACTAATGAAGTTATCAAGGAGAAGTCTATTGATTTAAAGTGTCATGACAAATCAGACAACCCCATTGAATCCAGTTGGGGAATCGCATTTGACGGTAACTATATGTGGGTTACTCATAATGATGCAAGTGGAAGGATAACTCGGATCAATGCTTGTCAACCAGAGGACTATTGGACGTTTTGCGCACTGCCTTGTTGTGTAGATATAAAGGCATGTCAAAAATATTGTATTGAGCGTTCCAGCGATAAACTTTCCCCGTTACCGCCCTATCCACAGGAAGTGGTCTATCACCAAAACCTGCTTTATGTTTCGCACGGCTGGGTTCCTGAATTCATTTCGACAAAATCTAAAGATCAATCGTATGCGAATGAAGATCATCCTGAACAATCGAAAACACTACGCATTTCGATTATTGATACAGCGCGCTGCTGTCTGGTTAAAACGGTTTGCTTAACAAATGATCATTGTACATCTATCAGTCAGATTTCCTCAATGGTGTCTGACGGAGATTCCTTATGGATAGCCTACGCAGCCAGCTTTCCACATAATAAAGAACCAAGAAATAAACCGGTAGTGCAAAAAATAAAATATGACCCCGTAACGAATGAATATGAGATCGGGGATCAATACATTGTTGATAAAGGTAAATATTCCGACAAGCTCACTTTCGACGGTACTCACTTATGGTTAACTCATGATGGTGGTGCAAGCAAAATCGATTTGTCTACAGGGAATGTCGACCCTACCGAGATCGGACAAACTCAAGTCGCTATAGCTTATGGTGGTGGCGACAATATCTGGACAGCGGAATCCAATAAAAGTGAGGCACGAATAAATCGCACTGATATTCATTCGGTCGAACTTAAAGGCGAGATTGAATACGATAGTGATCTTCCACAAGATTATGAGATTACTGATGCTCAATTTGACGGGGTCTTCATCTATGTGTCCGCCTATTCGAAGTCTGGCAATCAAGGCTTCATTCATAGAATATTACCATAGGAGGATGGGAAAATGACCTGCCAAAACACTAATAATTGTTCCACTGGGAAATTCAAACGTTTGAATTATTACCATGGCATGCTGCTGACTGAAAAAGATTTTCAGGATGAACAGACTTATTTCCGTGAAAAAATGAAGCTTCATAATCGTCTGCACGGCTATGGTGTGGTATGGGGTTTGGAGATCAAGTTAAAGTGCATCAAAAACGGGGAGGTTAAGGATCAAAAGATTTGCATAGAACCCGGCTTTGCGCTGGATTGTGAAGGCAATGAAATCATCGTATGCAATTCATATTTGGTGCCAATTGCTGAAAAGATCGAGCAGCTTAAAAAAAGTTGCGAACCGTTAAAACCCTGTACGAAATTATTCATTGCCATTAAATATTGTGAATGCAAATCAGCACCGCAAGCACAATATACCTCCGGGTGCGGCGATGATGAGCAGCAATTCTCAAGAATCTGTGAAGGTTTCAGTATTGAGGTTTTGTTAGAAGATGAGGTGCCGGGTTGCTGCAAAAATACAGAGGCGCACGACTGTTGTGAAAAGCCCCAACAGGATTGTCCGGGGCTTGCGGTTTGCTGTGTAGAAGAGCATGTGCTTATTTTGGGTTGCGTTTGTATTACCCAAGATGGCAAGTCCAATTCGGATTGTTCGCAACAAGAAAAAGAGAGCGGTGAAGGGGAGTCAAATAACACTGAAAATGCTGAAAAAGCATATATCGGTAAATCGGCTACACCTAAAGAGCCAGTGAGTATTGACCCCTGTTGTAAGCCACGACGCATTTGTAAACCTTGTCCTACGCCGCAAGAAAAATGGGAACAACAAAAACAAAGGCTATTGCATAAAGCGAGAAAATCGAAAAAAAGCATAGATTTTTGTGGGGTGATTGGAAAATCTGTTTGTGATGCTGAGATATATCTAACTGAATTAGGGCTAAGTGCGACTTATGAAGCTAAGAACATCAATGATTATGAATATTCGGAATTACATGCGCTCATAGAAGAAGTCGATTGTTATGCTGAAAAAGGACAACCGATAACCTTAATTACAGATGAAAATCAATGTGTCATATTTGCCTATATTGAGGAAAAAGATAAAGAGGGCGTGTCATGAGTGAAGATACCCTCCAACGATTACTGTATTACAAAGGCCAATTGCTGACAGCAAAAGATTTTGACGATCAACAGAAATATCATAGAACGAAACTTAGGCAATTAACGGCCAGATTTCCATATGGGATTGTTAACGGATTAGCTGTTATATATGACCCAGGAGAATCTTCTAATCCAGAACCAATAGTTATACAGGAGGGTTTAGCCATAGATATTAAAGGTGATTTTATTGCCCTGTCAGAGCACCGTGTCTCGTTAGAAGGATTTGATAGTAAACATTGTTATTTGAGTATCAAATATTCTGAAAGACCCACTTGTTCGAATCAATCTGGATGTGAAACAACACTTAAGAATAACCGCATTGAGGAGTCATTAGAAACAAAATGGGATGGGATACCGAATAGAGTAACCCGAGATAACAATAATAATATAACTGAATCCTATATTACTGTAGCTCGTTTACGACCCAAAAAAGAATCGAAGGACGAAGAATGGGAAAAGTCACAAAAAGATAAGGATAAAAAATCGAGTTCATCTTTTCTCATCCTTGAGAAAAACGAACCTGGTTTGCCAACAATAAGGCTTGATGCAGGATTAATCGGTGAAGATCAGCTGAAGAAAGAAGTTAAAGATAAGTTAGTAACGGATGCAATCACACAAAAGTTGGTGACGAATGGAGACAGTCATGACCATTCGAGTGGAGATGGGGCTCAGATTCCTCTTACAGGATTGGATAATGCCGTTCAAACGAAGATCAATTCAATCCCGGCTGATTTAGCAAATAAGCTAGTGTCGAATGGAGACAGTCATGACCATTCAGGTGGAGATGGGGCTCAGATTCCTCTTACAGGATTGGATAATGCCGTTCAAACGAAGATCAATTCAATCCCGGCTGATTTAGCAAATAAGCTAGTGTCGAATGGAGACAG
>CANNLO010000363.1 GCA_947505055.1 Methylococcaceae bacterium
ATAACCAGTATGAGCAATCCAATTGACGACATTTTTTGTTTTACTGTGAACTTGTTGAAGCCCAATAAAAATAGTATTAATGTTGCAATAAAACCCATGCGTGAAAAAGATAACACAATAACCAAAAGAGCGCAGATTATCGACAGATAATCCAGTTTACTGAAAGCGGCTTTTTCTTTGCCAAAATTATAAGCAAGCACCATGACGCCTAAGCCGCCAAGTTCATTGGCATGCATTCCCATGTTAACGGAAATCAAGTTACGCCCGGCTTCATAATCCGCACTGCCGCTTGAACCCTGAAAAAAAAAGTACAGCATAAAAGGCAGTATTATTACTGGAATCAGGCTTGCCGCATTTTCCATATTTCTACAACCCTTAGTCAGGCAATATTTATAAACCAACCAACCTGTAAAAATAAACTGGATTGGTTTAAATAAATACGTCAACAGATAGCCAGTCAAAGGCATTAAATCGCTACTAACCGAGGGATGTACATTTTCATAATCTATTGCCGTGTAGATCGCGGCAAGAACGTAGACTACTAAAAAAAAAATTAATGATGATCTAAAATAATTGCTTATAGGTTTAATACTGGCACCGCCAAAACCTAATACTGCAGCCATAGCTATTATCCAGATTATATTTACAGGACTGTTGCCATGTATTCCGAGTAGCTTTTGTGGCATAAACTCGATATGAATAAGAGGCATAAGCACAATGAGTAAACCTAAAAAAAAAGTCTGCATATATTATATATAAAATAGTAAAATCAGAGTGTATATCTTAAAATCAGTCATTAATCTTTAAATAATGTCTATAAAAATTAAACATATAAGCAGGAGTTATTAATTTAATTATTCTAACGCCGATTTTAAAATAATTCCATTTAATAGGTTCATTCAACAAAAATCGCATCGCATCCATCTTTCTGTGACGAGTGAGCCATGTAAAATATCCGCTCAAGGCATGGTTGACGAAATCAATGTATTCTGGCGTGTCGCGGTATAGCTGCCCGATTTTATATGTTTCGTCATATAAAGGCTGGCTTGACCAATTGTTGTCATGTCTCCTGTAATAGGTATAAATCTCTCCGGTATGTAATATTTCTTTCCCTGCATAAGCCAGCTTAAGCGCCATAGATAAATCTTCAATCTTAACTGATTCATCATAGCCCCCCACCGATAATAAAACGCTGGTTCTCGCCATAACGGTAGGGCCACAAACAGTAATGTTATTTTGCATAAGTTCTTTAAATGTCACAGGACCAGATGTTCTTGAGTGTGAGTAGTTGACTTTCTGGCCTTGATCATCAATGCAGCTTACATCGCCTGAAAGCATGTCGACATTTTTGTTTAGCTCAAGATAACGAACCTGCCGTTCTGTTTTATCGGTTAGCCATATATCATCTGTGGACAACATGGTGAAATATTCACCTTTTGCCATTTGCAAAGCTTTGTTGAGTGTCTTGATTAGACCTATATTCTGTTGCTTGATAAAAATGAAATTATATTGATTGGCTAATTCTTCGATTATGCTCGCACTGTTATCACTTGAGTCATTATCAAATACAATCAATTCAATATTTTTATAAGTTTGATCAAGGGCTGACATAATCGAAGCCTGAACAAACGGCTCGTGATTCCAGCATACCAAAACTGCCGTCACCAGTGGGTTCTTCGGATCAGATTCGTTCAATTTACTCATTTTTTAAATCCTATTTTTGCTGTCAGAGTCCGTCCAACGCCGCCTAGTCGACCAATAGATCCGGTGATGTTACTCTTGTGCGACAATTGTATTACTGTGTACAAAGCAAATATGCTGGCTGCGATGATCGCCGTGATTTCACCCGCTAAAGATGACCAGCGGCTTAGCAAAACTATCCATACGCAAAGCAAAAAGGTTGCAACCAGCAGTTTAAAATTAGTCTCAGTCCACGAAAATTGGATTCTTCGCCAGGCTAGTATGTATACCAGGGGCAAATAGTACGCATAGGTAACCAAAAATGCGATACCGGTGATTTTTAACCCGGTGTCGGCGATTAGTCCAACAACGAGCCCACCCATTAGTAGCAAGGTTGTGGTTTCTGTAAAAAAAAAGGTTTTTCCGGCGCCTGCCGCAAGAATTACAAATCCCAATGGCCAGCTTGCAACTTTCAGTATATCACCCAGTATCTGCCAGCGCAGTACTTCAATAGTCGGTGCAAACGCAGAGGAATAGAGTATATGAATTATCCAAGGTGTTAAGCCGATCATCGCAATAAAAACCGGTGCGCTGAGCAATAATGCAATTTCAGTCTGTTCATTGACCAATCGCGCTGCTGCTGCTTTGTCATTAATAATTCCGCTTAATCGTGGATAGTAATCAGCCCCCATTGCGGCAAGCACAAAGCCGATATATTGCATGGAAATAGCCCAAGCTGCCTGAAAATGACCCACAGCATCGAGTCCCAACTGATCGCTTACAGAGACTCTAATCCACAGTTGCACTAAAGTTTCCACTAAGCCTGCTCCCATAAAGGGAAGGCCTAGGCGTAATAACATTTGCCATTGTCTGGTGAGCTCCTGGACGTTGATTTTGCTTGGTTGAACTTTGGCTAGTCGTGATACGTACAGATGTCCGAGTAAAAAATTAAATAAAGGCCCAATCAAAATAAAAGCCCACAAGGCGGTGCTGCCCCATTGCCATAACAAACCAATGCCCAGGATAGTATTAAGGATAGATCCGTAGACGCTGATGCGAGCGATATCGCCAATTTGGCGCATGCCTTGTATCAATGCGCCCTGTGAGGCACTGGCTACTGAAAGTGCTACACCTAAGGCTAGCCAGTCAACGACGCCTGCATGTTCGGTGTCGCCCAAGACATGCGCGGCCAATTGCTCACGCAACGTCCATACGACTAAGGCACCCGCACCAGCAAGTAACAACGCGCCCCAAAAAATGGCGCGTCTTGCCACTGCGATGGCATGTGCATTATCGCTGGCATGAGCTTCAGCGATTTGACGTGTGCCTACTGTGCCGATACCCATGCTGGCTATTGAGGTGGCGGTAGACATCAGTGTAGTGTACAAGCTGATTAGGCCCATACCCGAAGGCCCCAGCAATATCGCCAGAACTTTGGTCCGTGCTAATCCGATCAGAATATTGAGAACCGATGATCCTCCGATAATGGAGGAGGTCTTTAGTATGCGTCGGTAAGATGCTGTTTGATCGGTCATTTATTTGCAGGTATTTAGTGTTGCAATGACTGTCTCAACGCCTGCACTTTTCAGGTGTGGCCCCATAGGCAAACTCAACACATTTTTATGAATGCGTTCAGCGATAGGGAAAGCACCTTCACCAAAACCCAGTTCGGCATAAGCTGCTTGTAGATGTGGTGGAATAGGGTAGTGGATTAACGAGCCTATACCTGCTTCTTGTAGCGTTTTTTGCAAGCTGTCCCGCTGCGGATGTTGCACTACATAAAGATGCCAGGCCGGTTCGGCCCATTCTGGAACAAAGGGTAATAGCAAGCCGGTGTTTACCAATTCGTTGCTATAACGTGCAGCGATATTGGCTCTTCGAGCATTCCATTCGTCCAACACTTTAAGCTTGTCGCGCAAAGCAGCTGCCTGGAGTGGATCTAGGCGGCTATTGAAGCCGCGTACTTCGTTGACATATTTAACCCGTGAACCATAGTTACGCAAAACCTTGATGCGGTCGGCAATTTCCGGGTCACTAGTGGTGATGGCACCGCCGTCGCCGAATGCGCCGAGGTTTTTGCCGGGGTAAAAACTCCAGGCCACGACATCGCCGTGAGCGCCGAGTTTTTTGCCTTTATAACGCGCTCCGTGGGCTTGGGCGCCATCTTCGAGTACGCGTAAGCCGTGTTTTTTGGCAATTGCCAAAATAGGTTCCATGTCGGCAGGTTGACCATAAAGATGCACCGGCAGAATGACTTTGGTGCGCGAGGTGATCGCGGCTTCTATTTTGCTAGGGTCTAAATTATAGGTTGCGGCATCCGGTTCGACAGGCACGGGTATTGCGCCACATTGGCTGACGGCTAGCCAGGTGGCGATATAGGTATTGGACGGTACTATAACTTCATCGCCCGGCTTTACCTCTAAGGCCAGTAATGCCAGATGTAAGGCATCCAGGCCATTAGCGACGCCTACACAATGTTTTGCCTCGCAATAGTCGGCGTATTCTGCTTCAAAGGCGTCGACTTCGGGGCCGAGTATGTACCAGCCGGAATTTAGCACGCGGTCAAAGCTTTGTTCTAGTTCTGTGCGCAGTTCAATTTGTGTGGCTTTAAGGTCGAGGAAAGGAACATTTATAGACGTTGGTGTTGATGCGATTTTAAGGAATTCAGCGGGTGTGATGCAATGTGGTGATAATTTGGCAAAATCGGTATCGCGAGTAATAATTTTAACGCCGATTAGATCCGCAGCGGCATGAATTTGGTAGTCCTCAAGGTCGTGTTGGGCTAGTGGATGCTCCCAATCAATGGATGCAGGCGTTTTGAATAATACGACATGTGCCTGAAAGAATGCCCATAATTCTCTGGCTTCATTCTGATTATTTAAACCTAGACGTTTTATTTCCCGATGAAAAACATAATCAATGGTCGCCAATTGATGCGCTACAACCAGGAATTTTTGCCATTGGTTGAATATAACATGAGGAACTTCTTTATAAAAAGGATTAGCGTCTTCTCGAGCTAACAGTAAGTCCAAAACTATGTTTGTGTCTAATACAACTTGATCAGCCATGTTTTTCAATCATCCTTTCGTGCCAGAGTTCTTTGTCGGATTTATCAGAAGCTGTATATTTAACTGCACCGTAAAGTGCTTCCAACAGACGGTCAAGTGTCTGAATATCTACTGAATTGTCAGGCTGCGACGAATTTTGTATGTTATTAATTACAGGTAGCGTTTCAGAGCTACTAAGCTGATTTTTAACTTCTTTTTTTTCTGTCATGACTTCGTTTACATCCAGTTCTATGTTGCTGCCTTCTGGTAGAT
>CANNLO010000364.1 GCA_947505055.1 Methylococcaceae bacterium
TGAATATCTTCAACCCTATTTAAAAGGGTAATCAATGAGAGTTGCAATACCTGACTGGACCTTGTTGGTTACCACCACGGATGGCAAGTTTGTTAAAAATTGAGTGGCGTTAGTTTTTTTCAATGAGCGGTAACGACCCACTGCCGACATTCAGGTATGAATTTAGGCTTCCCTGAACCGGACATTCGTGGCGAATTGCAGTTCGGAAATAATACTTATCCTGCTTAGAAAAGCTGTTAAGTAAATTATTCAAACCGCTTTCATGAACTGCCTTATATCATTCTTTATTGCGACTATCAGGTGACAGAAATAATAAAATACACAACATCAAATTATACAGGCAAGTCCTTAAACTATATACAACCTTATCTGCGACTGCTTTAGGTAGATTTTTTAAGCCTGTTACTTCATGTCCCTTATCGGAAAGAGATTATGCCAATAGTGCAAAAAGCAGACAATTAAAATTTTTATCATAAATAAGGAGTGCTACAAAAGAGAAAGACATTCGTCTTAAAAATTCAGGATATTCTTTAAATGAAAACCGCCTGGGTCAATTACTGCTGTTCAGGCGGTCAGTTAATATGATGTATATAAATCGTTATACTTATCTGATATCTTGATTAGTTAACTGTGTAACCGGCTTACCTTTGTATTCACCCGTTAATGTTTTTAAGTAAGCCACTATGTTATTAATTTCTTTCTCAGTAAATTCTTTATTTCTCTGAACTTTCCCCATAATCCGAACAGCATCGGATAAATTACCCACTGATCCATCATGAAAATAAGGGAATGTTAACTCGACATTGCGCAAAACTGGAACCTTAAAGAAATGCCGGTCTTTTTCATCTTTGGTTACATTGAAACGACCATTATCGGCGTCAGTCAATTTACCTCCACGTAGTTTAAAATAATCATGTTTGACACCCATTTTTTCATAAGACAAGCCTCCAACGGCAGGGCCATTATGACAAGAAGCGCAATTTTTCTTAAACAAATCATAACCAGCCTTTTCATTAGCGGTCAGAATCTCCTTATCGCCTCGCAAATACTTGTCAAAGCGCGAATCAGGTGTTACTAACGATTGCTCAAAACTTGCAATAGCATCCGTTACGGTTTCTTTAGTCAGGCCTTGCTGTCCATACAACAAAGCAAACGCATTTTGATAGTCTGGAACTTGCTTAAGTTTTACAACTACATTATCCCACTGCTCACCCATCTCGCCAGGATTGGCAACAGGACCTGCCGCTTGCGCTTGTAAATCTTTAGCCCGACCATCCCAAAATTGGGCAAGGTTATACATTGCATTATAAACAGTAGGAGAATTAATAGGTCCTTGCTGTCCTTTTATACCTGTAGCAAATTTAGCTTGATCAGTGCCGCCTTTAGTCAGATCATGACAAGAAGCACAACTCAAGGTATTGTCACCAGAAAGTAACGTGTCATGAAAAAGCCTTTGTCCCAACGCTATTTTTTGTGCATCAACACCTGCTTTTGAGGGTAATGGCTGAACTGGCTCACCTTTTAAATCTTTAACTGAATCAACACTCCAAGCTAATTGGGCTCTTTCTTCTGCAATCCAATCCAAAATATTATTCTTATCTTCTGGAGTTAACTTGGCAGCCCAATGCATAGAAAGATATAAGTGAGGCGGCATACTATTATTGCGTATAACACCTTCCAATCTGGCTAATTCTAAAGGTGTAAACTTTACTTCACCACTATATAGCTGTTTGCTTAAAATCAATCTGGAAGATGCATTAGCTATATCTTTTTCCATCAATTGTTTTGCAATTGGCAACTTCGCATACACAGGCATACGCGTCATACCAGGGGAATGGCAGTCCACACATTTATTCTGAAAAATCTTTGAAACTTTGACAAAATCAGGCGTACTACCAGGAATAACATCTATTGGTTCATTCTCTCCAGACAAACCCATTAGATTAGAAAGAGGCAGAAATAAAACAACTGCAGCCAGTAAGATCAATAGTATTTTTTTATTCATATTTTTTAAGAGTGGAAGTCCGACTTATAAGTCTGGAACGATAGCTTATCGGCATAGCCGAACCTGCTCTTACTCTTCCTGTTAGTTAGGCTATCATTCATTAAAATACATACCCGAAATCTAGGGTTCGTAGTCTGTTTTATTCTAAAAGCTAAAAATAAATGTATAAATGATATAAGTTATTCTTAACTAATTCATTTTTATATCAGGCTTTATTTGTAAGTCAAACCCACACTTTTAAACTCAATCAATTATCACTAAGGCCATCCAATGCGTAAACTTGAGTAGACTCATTAAGATCTTTAAAAGAAAACTCGCCAACTGCATCAAAACCCCAAGATTTATCCGCCAATAAATGAATGGAATTACTAATCGCAATCGGCTTATTTAAATCTCTGGCAAGCAGACCCAAATTTATAGCCTGATCGACCGTGTGGCCTAAAACGGTATAATCCATTTTAATAGACGAACCTATATTGCCTTCAATCATGACAGCAGAAGTTAACCCAAAGCCACACTTGATAACATTATAAATTGGACTATTTTGCTTTAATAACTTAAATTTTTTAAAGGCATCAGCGCAAGCTGCAATGGCCATATCGACTTGGTCGGGTAAAAAATGAGCAACAATACATCCACTGGAATATTTTGCGACTTGACCGCCATGTTCAATAAAAGAAGTTGAACATATCTCCAAATAACTATTTAAAGCATTAACAACCTCCTCTAACGTAAATTGCTTAGATAAAGCTGTAAAATCAGTCATACTTCCAGACACAACAATTTTTTCCGAACTTTTAATCGGAATGGTTAACGGATTAACCCCCTCCATTAAATATTTAAGCAATACTGGCTGAGTATACCGTCCCACTGTATTGTAAGACTGGGCTATATTTTGCAACATCATTCCAATTGCCAACAACATAAGATCATTGCTTTCACTAAGAGTAACCGTTTTCATACCCCAATCCGAAAAAAGTCGCTCTTCACAGCCGGTTTCTGAACTCAAAATGGTTATTTCATTGTGACGTGAATCTCTACTAATTTTTTCAACTAACCCATCAACTATAGACTCTTCACCCTCCAATACTTGAAAAAAATAATCACGTACCGAAATAAGAACACCTGTCACATCTATTTTTTTGTTATTAAAGCTAGATATTCGTCCTATCTCAAGAATCTCTTCTTCAGTTAGATCAGCATTAAGTTTACTCACATAAGTTAACCGTTTCAGACCTAATGAAAACTCGGACCGATTTTCTGTAGCTTCATAATTACTTAAATTTCGGACGGCTTTATTCATTAACCAACCGCTTTTTATCAATGCTTTTAGATCTTCTTGAGATACAATTTTTAACTCACAGTCCGTCAGACATCGAACTGTTTCCACACGTCGATTATGATGCATGGGCATGATTTCACCAAAATAATCACCCGGACCTAATTCCCTGACTTTACGGCCATCTTGAAGAACCTTTAACTGGCCTGAATCCACGGCATAAGCCATGTGAGCGACATCACCACAATTAAAAACGTCATCACCGGCTTTAAAGTGGGATCGTTTTAAATGTGCTGAAGGTGCTTGCGCTAAAACAGCAATATCATTACGGAACGCAAGCACTAAAAACCAATCAATAATAATACGTAAATTTCTCTCCAAACCCGGAACAGAAAACATATTAATCAGACGTGAAACAAACCATGCAGGCTTTCCACTAATCATAAACCAACCAAACCGACATAAAGAATATTCAGCCATGTTATAAGGTTGTATTAAATGTGATCGTTGCTTAAATGGACGCGTGTTATAACCTTGTGCACTCGCCCAAGCATTAAATCCCGCTGTATAGCCTAAATCAACAAGATCATCGGTAAATATAAATTGGGGGTGATCTGGATTATAATTACTTTTTGTAATCCAAATATTCTTAAACGCCCCTAAGCGAAGCTCATCATTAATTGCAAATGGCCAATTTAATTCCCCATATTCTTTAAACGTGATAGTTGGTAATTTCAATGAAGCGTTAATGACAAGTCCCACAGACTGACTTTGTCCACTGGCAAAGAACAAATATCGCTGAGTAATACTGGTCACTTCGTCATGCAAATGCTCGATAACCCCGGCTTTTTTTAGATTTCGTGCACGCATTGGCGTAATCTTTTTTTCAAAGTCAGACCAACTTTGCGCTTGTTCTTCAAAAAGATGAACCTGCCATCCAGAGTCTCGTAATACTGAATAAGAAGATTCAGCCGCACGCAGTATTTGGCTCACTTCTACGGCTATCGCAGAGGCTTGTTCTCCAAAACCTAAAATAGCGAATGTAAGAAGCCGAACCTTCTCAGAAGGATCATCTGCAAACTCTGCCTCTTCCACCAAGTCCAAGATATGTTGCCTGATATGAAGAGCATCTGCGACTGAATCAATTTGACAAGCATGCGACATCATCCCTGAAATGCCGGCGATATTCGATTTAGGGCTTAATGCCATAATCAAACTATCATAAGGAAGCTCAATAATATCGTTGTTTTTACGTTTTGCTATAACCTTCTGCGCTTTCTCATCGATAGAATCAAAATGTCCTATAACAACAGTGGTCTGTTGAATAATTCTTCTGAAGGGATTAACCACATTTCCAGGCTGAACTGTTCCACCAATCACTTCTGGTAAAAAAGGTTTAAATAAGAAGTTTGCTTGATCGTGTAGCAAGGTAATCTTGACATTAGAATACTGGCCAATAAGTCTTTCAATTTTAATAGCGGCTTGTAGAGCCGAAAGTCCACCACCCACAATGACGATATTGGCAGCCTTATCTCTAGCTATGGGACGACGCAAATGCCCTGCAGAATTGATAAAACAAGATATTACTACACCATAAAAAAGAATGTGTTCGGTTACCGTTTCTGGTAACAGCATCGCAAAAATAGAAAATGCTGAAATCAAAAACAATGATAAAGGTCTTAGCAGCACTCCAGCAATCATCAAAATACCTGCA
>CANNLO010000365.1 GCA_947505055.1 Methylococcaceae bacterium
GGTTGAACTGGCTTGCGTGGGTTTGCAGGATACGAGAAATGAATTTGAAAGCGCTCTGGAAAAGTTTAAATCGTTAGTTTCAGTCACAGAATCGACACTGGAACATAAATATCGCCAGTTAAACAGACAATATCAATTTTGCTGTGCAAAATCCGATACGGTAAGTGACCGAATCAAAGCAATTGAACAGGTTAGCGAAGCGTTATTTGGAGAGTGGGAAAATGAATTAAATGAATACACCAATCGTAGTTTGCGCAATCACAGCAAACAAAAACTTAAGTTGGCCAGACAAAACTATTCCAGACTGATCAAAGCGATGCAAAAAGCCGAAGCTAAAATCCAGCCTGTCCTTGCGGCCTTTAAAGATCAGGTGCTTTATCTTAAACACAATCTCAATGCTCAAGCTATCGCGGCATTAAGGCATGAGTTTATTGAAATCGGAATTGATATTTCCCAACTGATCTGGGCGATGGAACAAACAATTGCTGAGGCAAGTCAGTTTGTTGCAGCTCTAAACCATCAGAAAGTAGCTACTCAAAAAGCCTTGCCCAGCCGGTGAATTAAAGCTTGTACAAAACTTCGTTAGCTTTGTCTTTTGGATCTTCTTTATTTTTGCCTTTATGATTATCCTGATCAATTCTTTCTCTACTGAATTGGGTGATCATATCTTCCCAGCTTGTATATTTATCATATCCAGTAAAGCCGGTATTTTTACGTTGTTGATAAAGCTCTTTACCCAAGGCAATAACTTCTTCGGGTTTTTTGCCGTCAACCGTATTAAGAAATTCTTTTTCCTCTTTAATGGAGTCACGTAGAGTCCAAAAAGAAACTTCAAATTCAATACGGGCTTCAGGAGACAAACGATTTTTTAATGCTTTTACTGATTTAAAGGCAGTACGGATATTATGACCGTTAATTTCTTGCCCTTTACTGCAAGCAATCAAAGATGTGCAGCAGAGTATGAGCAAAAGAGCTGGTAGTTTCTTCATGGAGATAACCTCAAGTTTAAGTACAGACGTAAGTCAGGGGTAGCCAAAGTTTGCAATCGTTATTATGTAACGCCGGATCGCTAAACAAAGTAAAATGGCAGGTTATTATAAACCTGAGCTAGCTTTTTATGCTGGAATTTATCCAATTATTAAAACAACGTTATCAGACCGTTCTGACTGAGCTATCGAATCGTCGCAATGGCAATGAATCAGTTACAACTGTTTATCAACAACGAATTGATGATCTCATTTTAGCTGAAGCCTTTCTTCGTAAGGGCCAACTGCTGGCGTCATCCGAAAAGCCGTTGTTACAAATAGCTATTATCGGGCCGACACAAGCTGGGAAAAGTTCGCTGGTCAACGTGCTTTTAAACAGCAGTATTGCCGGCGTCAGTCCTTTGGCGGGTTATACGATTCATCCGCAAGGATTTTGCAATGGCATTGATACGGAAGACTGCCTTGGTCTTCAGCGTTATTTTGGTCGTTTTCAACAATTGCAACAAACTCAACTCAGCAAAGACCGTCACGATTGTTATTCTCTGACTCAGAATATCATGCCTTCCGTGCTTTTGCCGCAATGCGTTTTGTGGGACACGCCCGATTTTGACTCGATAGATTCAGCGACTTACCGGGAAGGTGTTCTCCGTGCAGTCGCATTGGCAGACATTATTGTTCTGGTGGTTAGTAAGGAAAAATACGCCGATCAATCAGTCTGGGACATTATGACTGCTCTCGAAGACTTACATCAGCCAACTATTATTTGCCTTAATAAACTGATGGAAGGTTCAGAGGCTATCATTAGCCAGTCATTGCAGGAAAAATGGCGGCAAGCCAGAACTGATCAATTTCCTGAGGTCGTTTCGCTTTATTATCAAAAACCGGGAGGACTTCCGGTCTGGCCCGAAACAAAACAGCAATTACTTTATCAATTTGCCAATAAAGTGGCGCACAACCAACACGCCCGCTTTGAACAGGAGCTAATAAAAAAACACTGGCAAGCTTGGCTGGAGCCAGTTATCGCTGAACATCAGGCCTTTAATGACTGGACAATTATGGTCGATCAGATGATAAAACAGGCGATGGACAGCTATCAAATCGATTACTTGAATCATCCCCACCATTACGAAACTTTTCAATTGGCCATGACCCAATTGCTGAGTTTAATGGAAATCCCCGGTTTGGCTCGTGTTCTAGCCGGAACGCGTCAAGTCTTGACTTGGCCTGCCAGACAACTTATGAAGCTGGGAAGAAAAAAATCGCAATTTTCAAAGCGGATAGTCCTCACTCTTTCTGAAGCTAACAGCGCAAACTCAGTTCAGACTAATTTCTCTGACAGCAGTTACGAAATTGCCTTGTTAAAACAGATCGCTGAGCACACCTTAATACAACTGGCCGACAAGCTGTTGGATAAAGCTGATCAAAGTCCCTGGGTACGCCAATTACACAACGTGTTACGCAATCAAAGACCCGAAGTTTTACAGGCATTTAATCTTGCTGCGCAAAGCTATCACCTGTCTTTTCAACAAGATGTAGATAGCGCTGCGCATCGCCTTTATTACAAACTACAAGAACAACCGATGGTCTTAAACAGTATACGGGCCACTCGGACGACTGCCGATGCCGCAGTTATTGCCTTGACACTGCATATGGGAGGCATAGGCTTACATGATTTAGTGATTGCTCCGGCCATGCTGACAGTGACCTCTTTGTTAGCGGAAAGTGCAGTCGGCAGCTACATGCACAAAGTGGAGGCTGAATTAAAACAAAATCAGTTCAATACCGTAAAACAGATTCTATTTATCGAAACGCTAAGAAACAGACTCTTGCAATTGCCTGAACAATTATTGATAGCGACTCATTTTAATATATCGCCTGACCAGCTTCATGCGGCAGAGCTACAACTTACAGAAAAGCGCCATGGCTTACGAATACTCTAGTTTGATAGAATCCACAAAAAATTGGGCTGAGCAGGCAAAGTCAGCTGGTTGGTTAACCGCAGACGTTACCAATACACTGAGCAATTTTGATAGCAGAACGCCTGATACGCTGTTTAAGCAAAATGGTGTCAGACCTTTGATAGTGGCATTTATGGGCGGCACCGGCGTGGGGAAAAGCTCACTAATTAACCGCCTGGCCGGCAAAGCTATCGCCAGAGCCGGAATAGAGCGCCCCACCTCGCGTGAAGTGACGCTCTATCATCATCAAAGCGTGGCAATACGACATTTACCCGAACACCTGCCGCTGGCTCAAATCAAAATCGCCGAACATAGTGATGACACTAAAAAAAATGTTATCTGGATTGATATGCCCGATTTTGACAGCACCGATCAAGGCAACAAACATCAAGTATTGGAATGGCTGCCGCATATCGATGTGCTGATTTATGTGGTTAGTCCCGAACGCTACCGCGACGCAAAAGCCTGGAATTTATTACTTGCAGAAGGGGGTAAACACGCGTGGCTTTTTGTTTTAAACCAATGGGACAGAGGTCAGACCGAGCAATATGTCGACTTTAATCAGCAACTACATAAAGCAGGTTTTGCCGAGCCTATAATCTTTAAGACAATCTGCCCCGAAGGCCTGCAATCGGATCAGTTTTCAGACTTGCAATCAACTATCACAACGTTGGCAACTGAGCATGTTATCGAACAACTGGAACAAAGAAGCTCTCAACTAAAAAAACAGGAATTAAAGCAAAGCCTGCATCATGCGAGTTGCTTATTGGGTTCCAGAGAGGCTTTTGCACAATTACCAACATTGTGGCAAACCCAGTGGCAAAGTACTGCGCAATTGTTACATGAAGGCTTTGCCTGGCCACTACAGCAACTGGCAATCCACTATGCCAATCACACCACTCATTTATCCAGTAATCAGACGACAAAATCAACCCTTTGGGATACCTGGGCCGAAGCCCGTTTTGACGATGCTTTGGATGAGTTTGTTAGTCAAGTCGACCAACTGGGAATTCCGGTTACTCCGCTTAAAAAACACTTGTCACCCTTGCGTCAAAAAGCATCCAAAATAGTTCAGACTCAAACCGAACTGGCGGCAAGGCAGTCTTTGATAAAACCAGGCAATGCGCTACAGCGCGGATTATTAAAATTCATAGGCTTGTGTGAAATAATTCTACCGCTTACCGCAATTACTTGGGTCAGCTATCAGGTTTTTATTGGTTTTTACGCCAGTAATATGACCAATACCGCTTATTTAGGTGTCGATTTTGCCATACATAGCGCATTGCTAATTGCGATTACTTGGCTAACACCTTTTTTTATCCTTAAAAAATTAAAACCTTCCCTGGAAAAAAGTGCCCTAAAAGGCTTAAATAAAGGACTTGCTGCAGCGCTCAACATGATTGAGTGTGAGGTTTTGGTGGGAATAGAAAATATCAATCATCAGCATGAGGATCAGCTCAAGTTATTAGCAGGCATTATTAAGTTATGCGGTGACGATGATACCTTCAATTATTCAGCTATAAGCGATAATGTCACATTATCCCGGATGCTTGTTGACTAAGTAATGAAAATTAAATAACTAGAACTATTGATTTTGTGTTATTTCTACACAATTTGATAAAATATTCGCATCCAAAGTCAACTTTTGACTCCGCGCGGGAGCTTAAATCCGGCTTAAAAGACAATACTTGTAGCAACTGCGGCCAGCAATGGATGTGTCATTCAATTTTCATTCCTAATCAGGGTGTTTGCCGTACTTCCCAAACTGGAAATAGAGATATTCTGAAAACATGGATAAGCCAGCATTTAACGCCCCCTAAAATAATTGTATAAAAATTATCCAATTAGTTTAAAATGAACAACTAGGGGGCGACATGGCTTCGACGTGGGTAGCAAAACCTAGAGTGCATGCCGAGGACTGTACACCTCGTAAATCCTACAGAAACTAAGTATTCGCAAATGACGAAAACTACTCAATGGCTTTAGCTGCTTAATAACAGCACCATTCCTTTGACCAACTGTGCTTATGCGGGTGGAGTTTTAATTAC
>CANNLO010000366.1 GCA_947505055.1 Methylococcaceae bacterium
GAGCAAGGTGTATCGTACGGCCATTAGCCTCGGTGACAATATTTTTATCTATACCGTTCCGCTCATTTATCTGGTGATCCTTTATTTAGTGTGGCGCGTTAGGCGACTTAACTATGATTTATTTCACGCTACGTTGGGCATGGCATTTTTATTGATTGTGCTATTAACCCCTTCATCGCCCGGCTGGTTTATTTGGTCTATTCCGCTATTAGTGGCGTATCAAGCTATGAGTGGCCGCATCGCCATTATTTTGGTGGGTGTTTTTTCTAGTTTATATGTCCTCAGTTCTTTGCTGGCTATGCCTATCAATATGGTGAGTGTTGGTGTAATTAATCTTGATAGCTATCTTCATCTTTCTGAACGCCTTGGACATATATCAATTTCATTGTTGCAAACGATATTGCTGGCAACGGGCGTTGTTTTATGTCTGCGTATTTGGCGAGAAACCATTAGCCGGAATGATTTCTTTAGATTAAGCCGCAAGCCTTTTGTGATGGGGGTTGCGGGTGATTCTGGTGCAGGTAAGGATACTTTTTCTGAGGCGATTCAAGGTTTGTTCGGTGCGCATTCGGTCACAACATTGTCAGGGGATGATTACCATTTATGGGATAGGCAAAAACCAATTTGGCAAGTGATGACGCCGTTAAATCCTAAAGCCAATGATTTGGAAAGTTTTAGTAATGATCTTGTGGCGCTCACCGATGGCAAGCCTATTCATGCACATCACTATGATCATCGAAGCGGCAAAATGACCATGCCGCTTCAAAAGAAGAGCAATGATTTCATCATCGCCAGCGGTTTGCACGCATTGTATTTACCAATTTTGCGGGATTGCTATAACCTAAGTATTTACCTGGAGATTGATGAAGAGCTGAGAAGATACTTCAAAATTAAGCGCGATGTTAATCAAAGAGGGCATGCCGTAGAACAGGTGGAGGCATCTCTTGAGAGACGCGAACCGGATGCGGAACGTTTTATTCGTCCTCAGGCGGCATATGCTGATTTAGTGCTGTCTTTACAACCGATTCATCCAAGAATATTAACTAACATTAATGATGAGCGTCCATTGCGCCTTAAGTTGTCGGCACGCACGCGACATGGGCTAAATGAAATTTCTCTCATTCGTGTGTTAGTTGGCGTGTGTGGACTGCACGTCGATATGACTGTGAATAATGATGGATCAGAAGTTGTATTGACGATTGAAGGCGATACCTCGGCAGAGGATATTGCGATGGCAGCGCAGATGTTTTGTCCGCAGTTGCTCGAATTTTTAGATACACAACCAAAGTGGCAGGATGGGGTGATGGGCTTAATGCAGTTGATTACCTTATCGCATATTAGTCAAGCATTAACAAAGCGGTTTATATAATGAAAATTTTTAATCCAGAACGATTGAATCGTCTTCCAGACGCGATACTTTTTGATACGGATAACACGCTATATCCCTACGATCCAGCACATCTTGCGGCACAAAGTGCAGTGAAAGAAAAAGTTATCCGCACTTTTTCTATCAAGCCAGAAGAGTTCGATAGGGCATCCAAAGAAGCGCGAAATCAAGTAAAAAAACGCCTTAAACATACAGCTTCTTCACATAGTAGGCTATTGTATATGCAGCGTATGTTGGAGATTATGGGGTTGGGTTCGCAGGTGTTATTGGCTTTGGATTTTGAACAAACCTATTGGCGAACCTTTTTAACGAATGCGGTGTTGTTTGATGAGGTTAAAGAATTGTTGGACGATATTCGAATATTAGGGATTCCGACAGCAGTGGTCACGGACCTGACCGCACAAATTCAATTTCGTAAAGTTGTTTACTTTGGTTTAGATCATTATTTCGATTACATTGTGACCAGTGAAGAGGCGGGGTTTGATAAGCCGCATGAAGCCCCATTTCAAATTGCACTAGAAAAAATGCGCCCCAAGGGTGATTGTATTTGGATGATTGGTGATAACCCAGTCAACGATATTAGGGGTTCGAGAGAGAAGATTAATGCTGTGACCTTGCAAAAATTTCATGATGGAACGGCAATTGGCGAAGACGAAAATTGCCCTGATGGCGCTTTTCAAGAATTCGGACAATTGCGAAGATTGATCGCAAAACTGGGTGCATTAAAATGAATTCTCTCCGGGAATCTGTAATTGAATACTGCGCCGAGATCGGCGCAGATTCAATGTTGGTGCAAGGAGCGGGTGGTAATGTTTCTTGGAAGGATGGTGATACGCTTTGGGTAAAAGCATCGGGTACATGGCTGGCGGATGCTAAAGTCAAAGATATTTTTGTGCCAGTTGATTTACCTGAGCTTAAAAAAAAAATTGAAGCAGGAAATTTTGCTGTCACGCCGATGGTTAAGAGTGAATCCCAATTAAGGCCATCTATTGAAACGTTTCTGCACGCGCTAATGCCGCATCGGGTAGTAGTACATGTCCATGCTATCGAAGTATTAGCATATTTAGTTCGCGAGAATGCTGAAAGCCAAATTAAACAAAAGCTGGCTGAACTTTTTGAGTATGCAATGGTGGATTACCAAAAGCCAGGGGAAGCGCTGGCACAGGCGATTGGTCAATCACTAGTTAAATCACCCAATGCACAAGTGGTGTTGTTGAAAAATCATGGTGTGGTGATAGGTGGCAATGATGTTGCCGAAGTAAAAACAGCCTTAAATTCACTCACCGCAACATTGAGCTTACAGCCACTAATTTTCACCAACACTCAACCTGTGCTTGACATGTTGTGGTTGAAAAATGGAGTTAAATATATACCTGTTGAGCTTAGAGGAATTCAAAACCTTGCGCTCGACGCTGCCTTGTTTGAGCAAGTAAAAACAGCGTGGGCACTCTATCCTGACCATGTTGTTTTCTTGGGGCATCAGGCAGCCTGTTATGAAACCGTTGAACACTTAGAAAATGAATCAAATTTAGATATGATCAATGATTTAATTTTTCTAAAAGAGATGGGCGTATATACAAAAGAGCCATTGAGTGTAGCTAAGCAAGCGCAACTTAGATGTTATTACGATGTTATCGTACGCCAATCTAAGTTGGTCACCCTAAAGTCCCTTAGTCCGCAACAGATTGCGCAGTTGCTTGATTGGGATGCGGAACGCTATCGTCAACATATCGCGAAGTAAGCAACATACGGGACGCCTCCATACTTAGCAGTGCCATGAATAGGAACTATCATGAAAATAGACTTCATTAAGATTACATCGTTAATAGAAAAAACATCACCATTGCTTGCCATGCTGGCTGTGCTTATTCTTATTGCTAAATCACTTGGTTCAGTTGCTAGATGGGATTTGCTTGATCAAATAGCTATGGCAGATAGCTATTTGGCCGGTGGAGCATTCTACCCAAGTATGGATGCAGATATGCCACACGGTGTGAGTGTATATTTTCCAGGTGTTGCATTGATAAGTGCCGCAGTTGGCTCAATTCTAGGAGATTATTATTTGGTAGAGATAATGCTATTTATAGCATGTATTTTTGTGTGCTTATTTATTGCAATTCAACCTAGAATTATTAATTGCATACTTGATATTAACTGCTCATTCAATGATATTTTGCCTTTGGCAATTATTGTATCTTTCACACTCTGCCCAGACTGGTTGGCGTACGCAAGTGAATTTAAGCCAGATACAATTGCCGTTACTTTGGGTCTACTTGGTTTAATCATTGCTGGTTTTTTACGACAACATAATAATTATATGAGCACTGTTCTTGGTGCGATTTTATGTGGGGTTGCTTTAATTTTTAAGCAACAATACATTGCATTTTCTATTGGGTTATTGGGTTTTTGTTTATTTTTTCATAATCGAGTTAGACTTGTTTTTGCGCTAGTTTTATTATTTACTGTTATGGGTATTACATACTCTCTTTTCAATACTGTTGATCCTTGGTTTTGGAGTGTTACCGTGCTCATGGATGATGAATTTATGCAAATAAAACAGTATGTTAAAGACAATAAGCATACATTTAAGACACTCCTTTATTTGTTTATTTTTTATGTGGTTATTTATGAGTCAAAGGTCAAAACTAGCTTTATTGGTTTTTCTAAAGAAATTGAAGGGGCTAAAGTTTTTTTTCAAAATCCATGGGGTTGGGCTATTTTGCCATTAGTTCTAGCTGACTTTGCGGGCGCATTAAAAGTTGGTGGTAATTCAGGCAATACTCAAGCTGGAATTATTTTGCTCATACCAATCATTTATTTTATGACTATTAAGTTTGAGCGCTGGGTTATTTTGGCGTTCGCTTGGCTGGCCATTCTTAGTTCGATATTTACAATATACAGTGGACCAAAAAATTATATGGAGGCTTACAAGCTTCGAAATTTTGTTGAAACAAGTCTTGTTGTAAAGCCTTCTCTGGTTCTAACTGGATCTGATGTATATTTTGCCTCACGGATTTATAGTAAGCGTGCAAAACTAGTCAATTATTGGACTTTAAGTTTGAGGGATAACACAAATGTATACAAATCTTTGCCTAATATTCTGGCAACTATTAGCCCAGATCTTATAGTAGTTGAGAATTGGCCGGACAATAGGGCGGCAATACTAAAAGACACAAGATACAAATTAAAATTCGAAAATACAGTGGGCTTGGTGGCCACCCTAAATTGACATTTTTTGCATCGTGTAGTTTGCTAAAGCCAGTCTAATGCCGATTTAGATCGCTCCACAAAAATGGATGTTTCTTAATGATACTGGGAAATAAAGGATTTAACGTTGTCATCATAACGGCTTAAGCTGAAGGGTTAGTAGAGTAATGCCGTATGCTCCACATAGCGCATTACCGTATCCGGTTTAGTCCAACGTCCTCGCGCCATAATAATCGGTAAGCTTGCCCCAGATAATAATAGGTCTTGCGCTGCACCAACTCTCATAGAGTGGCCGCTGATGTGCTGGGCTAATTTTTCATCTAAGCCGGCGGTGCGTACTAGACGTTTATAGATTCTACCAATTTGGCCCACGCCTAATCCCTTGGTAATCTTA
>CANNLO010000367.1 GCA_947505055.1 Methylococcaceae bacterium
GGTATCCCTTTGATAGCCATTTTTTTCATATGTACATAATGCAAGCCAAGCACTGTTCCTGCTTCTGCTTTATGTTCAACCCATACGACTTTTATTTCCCCTTCCAGTTCCAGCAATTCAAACTCGAAGATCGTTATATCGCCCGCTTTAACGGATACAGAGTCAGCTACATTTATCATTAGCCCGTCTACTGAAACATTTAGGGTAATAAATTCCCGATATTCGCCATCAAGAAGAATTTTACCGGGAGCAGCCAGATTTTTTCTGTAGACTTTTCTTTTATAAAGCTGATTATCGATATCATAAGAGATATTTTTAAACTCAAAGGCCAGCATAATATTTGCATTAGCAATATCAACTCTAACTACCTCAGCTTCTCCCGCCAGATTCATTTCCGGAAGAAAGAAATCTATAATGGCGGAACCAGACAACAGGTTAAAAATGTCTTTGGCATCTCTTATGGTGCTGCCACATTCCAAATGGGCAAAGACACCGGTTAAAGATAAGTCTTTAACCGTAATTGCCAGCTCTTCGCCTCCAATATAAATCAGACCATGTGTGGTTAAGTTTTTTCGATAAGACCTGTCTATATTTGAATTCATTTATTGTCTCTCTAATTATCCGTTTATCTTGCCATTCAAGAACTATACAAGGCTACCAGCAGCCATTATAGTGTGAGTGTTATATTTTTTCTTTTCAAAAGCAATTTTTTTTATACTTTGGATAATCCAAAGCCTACTTCTTAAGCAACAATGAACAAACAACTACTCTTGCTTTTATTACTTGTTCAGTCCGCCTGTACCGCACTTCCTCCTAAAAATAGTGACAATATTTGTTCTACTTTCAGAGAAAAAGGTGGTTGGTATGACGACGTTAAAAACTCATTTCAAAAATGGGGCGTGCCTATTCCGGTACAAATGGCCATCATGCATCAAGAATCCCATTTTGTCGCTGACGCACAACCGCCCCGCCCCTGGCTGCTAGGATTAATTCCACTGCCCAGAGAGAGCAGTGCCTATGGTTATGCCCAGGCTAAAGATGAAACCTGGGATAATTATAAGGATAAAGCAGGCTGCTGGGGAGCGGATCGTGATGAGTTTTCGGATGCTACCGATTTTATCGGCTGGTATTGCAATATTAGCTACAATCGCCTGGGCATCTCAAAACTGGACACCAAAAATCTATACCTGGCCTACCATGAAGGACATGGTGGTTATCAACGAAAAAGTTACTTACAAAAACCCGGTTTGGTCCAGATTGCCGATAAAGTTGCCAGACGGGCAAAGCTATTTGAAAGCCAATTAGGTGAGTGCCAACATGATTTAGAAAACAAAGGCTGGTTTTTTTGATAGAATATATCACTCCAATCTAATAACAGAGGATCATTTGTGAGAAAACTAATTACTCAAGCTCTTTTTATCGTCTCAGTTTTACTTATAGGATTTAATATGTTTTCAATGGCCAATGCCACTACCCCTGCAGAAAATAAAGCCGCAGGCACTGCCTTTCTTGCAACTAATGCAAAAAAAGCCAATATCGTAACTACGGCTAGCGGTTTGCAATATGAAGTATTAACCCCGGGTACAGGTACAACTAACCCAACAGCAACCAGTAATGTTACTGTTCATTACAAAGGTACTACGCTTGATGGCAAAGAGTTTGACAGTTCTTACAGCCGGGGCGAGCCCGCCACTTTCCCTTTAAACCGTGTTATAGCCGGTTGGACTGAAGGCGTACAATTAATGAAAGAAGGCGCAAAATATCGCTTTTACATTCCGTCAGAATTAGCTTATGGCGAACAAGGTGCTGGCCGTGACATTGGTCCGAATGCCGCTTTGATTTTTGATGTTGAATTAATCAAAATCCAGTAAAAAAGCAGGTGAAAGGCGAAAGGTTAAAGGCAAAACAAGCTATCACCCTTTGCCTTTCATCTTGGCCCTTTCATCTTTCCCCTTTATTCTTCATACCTTGACTTACCAACTCTTTGCTACAACCCCCAAAGCAATGGAAACCATCCTCACCGATGAACTTCACGCGCTCGGCATCAAAAACATCAAAGCCACCCTCGCCGGGGTTGCCTTTCAAGGCGATCTGGAAACTGCCTACCGGGCCTGTTTATGGTCTAGAACCGCCAATCGAATTTTACTGGTTCTGAGTTCTTTCGAGGTAAAAAGTCAGGAAGACCTTTATAACGGTGTTCAAAAAATTGACTGGTTTGAGCATCTCAATCCTGAAGACAGTTTTGCCGTCTCCTTCAGCGCAAAAAACTCTGAGGCTATTAACAACACTCACTTTGGCGCCTTAAAAGTTAAGGATGCCATCGTCGATCAGATGCGCGACAAATTTAAAACAAGACCCAGCATCAATACCGAACAACCCAATATTCGCATCAATATTTATTTGAATGGCGAATCGGCTCAACTGAGCCTTGATCTTTCCGGTGAAAGTCTCCATCGACGCGGTTATCGTGATGTCAGCATTCAAGCGCCGATGAAAGAGAACCTTGCCGCCGCCATTTTACTGCGTAGCGGCTGGCCTGAAATCGCAAAACGACAGGGAGCATTAATCGATCCGATGTGTGGTTCCGGAACACTGTTACTCGAAGCCGCGATGATTGCAGCAGATTACGCACCCGGTTTATTGCGCGATTATTTCGGCTTTATCGGCTGGAAAAAACACGACGCACAATGTTGGAAAAAGTTAAAAGCCGAAGCCGAACAACGCAAACAAATCGGTTTGAAAAATCTGCCGGTCATCGTGGGTTTCGATCAAAATCGCAACACGGTTCATACAGCCTTGGCGCATGTCGCCAATGCCGGCCTGCAAAATAAAATCCATATCGAACGCCGCGACATTGAAGATGCCGAACCCGCCGAAAGCTGGAGCCCCGGTCTTGTGATCTGTAATCCTCCTTATGGCGAACGCTTGGGCGATGAGCAGGAAACTGCCGAGTTGTATAAAAAATTTGGCGCCACGCTCAAAAATCATTTTGTAGGCTGGAAAGCCGCCATGATTATCAGCAATCCTGAGTTGGGTTTTCGCTTGGGACTAAGATCACAAAAGCCAATTACCCTGTTTAACGGCGCTCTGGAATGTAAGCTGTTGCGGTTTGATATTAAAGAAAGCAATTTTTTTATTCCCAAAGCCAGAACACAGGAAGAGCGTATTGCGCAAGTGACTGAGATCAGTAAAGCGCAGGAACAACGTATTGCTAATGACAGCCAAACAAACACCCCTCTTGAAAAGACTCAGATTGCACTGACTACACCTGCATTGCCTTTGGTTGAGAATTTTCATGATAGCGTAATTCCAGACCATTCCCAAACCATAGCTCCAGCCGATAGCCCCTCTCTAAATGCAGAGATGTTTGCTAACAGATTAAAAAAGAATTTAAAAAAGCTGTCGGCCTGGGTCAAACAAAACCAGATTACTTGCTACCGTGTTTATGATGCCGATTTACCTGAATATGCGGTCGCTGTTGATATTTATCAGAGCGAACAAACCTGGGTTAATGTCCAGGAATACGAACCGCCTAAAAGCATCGATCAACATAAAGCTGATCAAAGACTGGCTGCGCTGTTGGCTGAAATCCCCCGTGTGTTGGGCGTCAATCGCGAACAAGTATTGCTAAAAATTCGCCGTAAACAAAAAAGCACCGATCAGTACGAAAAACATGATGATCAGGGACGTTTTCATATCATTGAAGAAGGCGGTTGTAAATTGCTGGTCAATTTTGAGGACTATCTGGATACCGGCCTATTCCTGGATCACCGCCCGATTCGGCTGATGATTCAAAAACAAGCCCACGGCAAAAGTTTTTTGAACCTGTTTGCCTATACCGGAAGCGCAACTATTCATGCTGCTATGGGTGGCGCCAAATCAACCACGACGGTTGATATGTCCAATACCTATCTCAACTGGGCCAAAAAGAACATGGCGCTGAACGAAAACAAAGGCGAACATGAGTTTATTCAGGCCGATTGTCTCGAATGGTTAAGCACTGAAGCGGAACAGGCTAACAGACAATACGATTTGATTTTTCTTGATCCACCGACATTTTCCAATTCAAAACGAATGGAAGATGTCTTCGATATACAAATTGACCATGTGCAACTGATTAATAATGCAATTTCTTTGTTATCACCGGGTGGTGTTCTATACTTTTCTACGAATTTCAGGCGCTTTAAAATAGACAAGGCGGCTTTGTCCGATTACATTGTAGAAGACATCAGCGCGGCAACGATCCCGGAAGATTTTGCCCGCAATCCAAAAATTCATTACTGCTGGAGAATTAAAGAGTGATTCGTAAAGTTAAAATTCTGGTTTCAGGTCGAGTACAAGGCGTTTATTTTCGACTTTTTACCCAGAATAAAGCCAAACATTTTGCTATCAAAGGGAGCGTCAGAAACTTGTCTGATGGTCGTGTTGAAATTATTGCCGAAGCCGAAAACCTGGCCATTGAAAAATTCATCAAATGGTGTAACAGAGGCCCAATCACCGCTAGGGTCGATAAGGTTGAAATCACCGAACTTGAACACGAAGAATCCTTGGCGACCTTTGAAATAAAATAAGCCATTAGCCTTAATGAAGCACC
This sequence comes from Methylococcaceae bacterium, assembly GCA_947505055.1. The sequence continues at coordinate 4,595 of CANNLO010000367.1, forward strand.
ACGTAAGTAGATTGACATTTACGCAAGGCTTCAGCTTTTTTTGCCTTTCGTAGCAGCTATTCCCCAGATCACCACGCAAGCCATCCTGACCATAAGTATTCGTTTGGCAATGGCCAATCTAATTTCCTGTTGCCAAGATTTATATAATCAGACAAAGTAGAATTAAATATTGAGCGTTTAAATTGGTGCCCAAACCAAACTTGTTTTTTATATTACTTCGGGCAAGGCCATTCGTTCATGAGTGCAGCCTTAACAAGTGAATCGGCACTTTTACTCCATAATTCTTGATGTTCATTCAAGTATTTAGATACAACATTTGCAACTTGATCTGAAGTGATATTTTGTGGGCAAAATATGCCAGCCCCCATAGTTGCGTCAACAACCCCCA
>CANNLO010000368.1 GCA_947505055.1 Methylococcaceae bacterium
CCGGAATTGGCTTCTTCCATGGCTGAACAGGTCACTGGATTGGGTGCTTTAATTTCAAAAGGTAAGCCATTGTGAGTGACCACTTGATGCAAGAATAGGCGCACAGCATCAGATACATTTAGACCGCAAGTAGACCGCAAGCAGCTAATATCCGTGTGGCGTTTTCTTTTAAATCAGGATCAATTCGAGAACGTATCTCGGTAATCTTAAGAGGATGAATGATAGGCATAATGATACTCCGTCAACGTAGCTACACTGTAATTTATAGCACGAGTGATATTTTTTAGTAAAGCAATTGGGGGCTTTGGGAATAATTGCAATTGAATGGCGGCTATAGGTAAGACAGCAGGCATAGGAAAATTGGGGGCGACTGTCTGCCTTAACAAAACCGGACCGACGATTACGATCAATCAACGTATGCAATATGAGCCATTGCTGTCATTCAGACAGACCAGAATCCGATGTTCTGTTTCAGTTGATTCCTGGGACATTGGCTTTCAAAAAGCCCTAATTAACATTATTGCCACCCCGTCAGCGGCATTCAGCGCCAATAATTAAATTTAAATATGAAATAAAATACAGTAATATTTCCCATCCCATACCGCTTATTTATTGGCCTGCAAGGCATATCATCACTTCTGTGACAATTTGTGACAATTCTCTCCGTGACTAAATAACGGAACCTGCTAAAGTGTTTAAGAAAGGAAGTCCTGTCGCATAAGGTGCAAGCCCGCTACCAGAAACGACTCAATCGGTTAGGGATGACCGAACTATATTTTTTAGATTTCCTCTTCACATTGTAAGAGATAACCAATGTTTAATAGAATGGCGATAGGATTATTTGCAATTAACAGTAACAAAATATTTGCTTAGACAAGTTACAGTAAGTTGTAACATTCTAGGATTGCTGATCGTCAATTAACGGCCAACCGGTCTGCCGGTTACGCTCAACCAACGTCTGCAATATAAGCCATTGCTGCCGTTCGACTACTACTTTCAAGCTTTTTGCCGTTAAAGAGGCACTGTAAAATAAAAAGCGCTATATTTTCCAAATTGACTGTTGAAATGTAATGTCCCGTTAATCAGCCACGTTTTTCGGCAACCCGACGATTAATTTGCGATAATTCTCTGGGTGAACAAACTTCAACCCGAGCTTGTACTTTTCTCGATTAGTGATTTACGGTTTTGCCATAGCAAGCCGCCATCGGTGTGTCCATATATGTTGCTTGCTCTCGGCGAATCTTTCTATAGTGCTAATGCATTGAGCTTTACACACAAAACATGGAATGAATATCGGTCAGTGAGATTTGAATTACCCGGCTATTGTCAGCAGTCGTTACGTTCAAACAGTTAAGTTGAGCATAAAAAACCGTATTATCGGTGCGTAGTAGTGTCAGTTTTAAATTATGCTCACTTTCAAGAGACTTAAGCATAGCCTTACCGAACACATACCAGTGATGTCTATCTTCGTTTGAAATTATTTCCAGGACATGATGGTTAACTAATTCAATCGGTTCTGCGCAGAACAGGCCTGCTGCGGTGGGGTTTATTTCAGTTATAAAACCTTCAAAACTAAGTGTGAGATGGTATGAAGGAGAAGAATTGACAATGTTTTTGCCAGGGAGTTTTTCCAACAAAACTTCTTTAGGCATCGCTGTACTGTTAAAAAACATAAATATAGATCAGAGCCGAACCAGCCGAACTAATACGCACTACCACAAAACCCATTATTACCAGTACACCTATTTGGAAAGCTAATTCCAACAACCCGGTTCGATAACTGTATTCCGCCACATACTCACCAACAATTAAGCTCCCAACGCCCACCAGGATTGCACTTGCCGTACCCCAATGTAGTGTTCTCAAGGCCCAATATTGTTTAAGTACTTTTACGCTGTAATTAGTATGCGCAAAAATCTTGTTCAAGATATGTCGATTTGCAGGTAATGATAGTTGTATTGAATTTTCCATTTATCAGGCTATTGTAGATTACGCTTAAGTTTTTACTGTTGGCCGAGTGAATGTCTTTGCCTTTGTTTTTCAGAATCTGTTTGTCTGCGCACGTCGCTTTGGTTCATTAGCTCCACACCGAAACAATTATGCAGTTTTTAAATTGTAAATAAACAATAGCATTGACGGGGATTTAATTCAGTTTGGGATTGTCACAAAATGTCACAAGAAAGGGGTAGGGCTTGTAGCTGTATGGTTGAGGGTAAAACCCACTTCTGTAATTAATTAGGATAGTTCGATAAATGTTGGTAAGGTTGCCGACTTATTTTTATTTAGCGCTATCAGATCAGATGACACTTTCTGCCAAAATTTTAATTGTTGACGACGATCCGCGTTTACGGACACTTTTAAGATATTTCTTAATCGAGAAAGGGTTTGAAGTTGAGTGTGTGGCTGATGCGGAACAGATGACGCAGAATTTAAAGCGCTCTTTTTATGATTTGATCATACTGGATTGGATGATGCCCGGTGAAGATGGCTTGTCGGTTTGCAGCCGTTTACAGGCGGAGGACAATAGTCCGCTCATCATCATGTTAACCGCTAACGGCAGTGAAAATGATTCGATTGCCGGCTTGCTTTCTGGCGCTGACGATTATCTGGCCAAACCTTTTAATGCCGATGTTTTGTTGGCGCGTATTCAGGCTGTTTTACGTCGCCGCCCCCGGGTGCAGGCCAGTTCGCCCGATCATACTGTTTTGTTGTTTTCTTTTGGCCCGTATGTATTGGATTTCTCCCAGCGTTGTTTATACAAAAATGATGACAGACTCGAGTTAAGCTCCAATCAATTTGCCTTGCTTAACGTTCTAGCTCAACACGCCGGGAAACCCTTGTCACGAGAACAGCTCAGTTATCTGATAAAAGGCAAGGATAACGAGGTTGACTGCCGTTCTGTCGACACGCAGATTTATCGCTTACGCCGGATGCTGGAAACTGATCCGACCAAGCCTGTTTATTTACAAACGGTTAGAGGGCTGGGTTATGTGTTGATTCAGGACAGTATTATCGAGTGACGTTGTTTGTTTATGTAGGGGTGGTTTCGCAATAGCAAACCGCCATAAGAACGACCCAAAAATACGACTTGAAAGTCCCCCACAAAAGAAATTTAACAAATGAAATTTTTACCTAAGACCCTATTCGGACGCCTGTTCCTGTTGATTTTTGGCTTTATGATCTTCTTAATGATACTGGTCAGGTTAATATTTGGCTTCTTTGTAGCGAGTCATGCTGCTGAACAGTTTGCCAATTATAGTCAAGCATTGATGTCATTTGCCGGGGAATTCAATAAGCTGGATTCTAACCGACAGTTTCTTGAACAGTTACAGCAAAACACGGGAATAGTTTTTCTGAGGGATTCTGCAGTACAGTTTGACACTATGCCCAATATTCCTTTGTATAAAACATGGGAAGCATCAGTAAACCAGAACTCAGAAAATGAGATAACCATGAGTTATCAGAAAGAACCGCAACAGATGATCTGGCTACATCATCAAAAGCCGCCACAGTATTCCTTGGGATTACCCGCTCTGGTTCAGGCCGATACCATGAAGCGTTTTATCGGTATAGAAATCTTGGTGGGGCTGATTTTTGCGTTATGTTCGGCTTATGTGGCGGCCTATTTTCTGTCTCGTCCCTTAAGAGAGCTGGCTGAGCAGGCGAAATTGATTGGTCAGGAAATTGACAGTATAGCGATTGAACCGAGCGGCCCTGAAGAAATTCGTGCCGTGGCACTGGCCATGAGCAAGATGCGAGCTGATCTTGACGGCTTGAGCAAGAAACAAAAATTTTTACTGTCCGGGATATCTCATGATTTGCGAACCCCCTTAACCCGTATTCACATCGCTACACAATTACTGCCACCTGACACCCAGGGTTTTATCGAGGGTATTAATGCCGATATAGATGAAATGAACGGGGTGATACATCGTTTTATTGAGTTGGCCCGCTTCAACATCGAAGAAACAGAGCTTTGGCAGGTTGGTGATATCGCAACGCTGGTAAACGAGGTAGCGGCAAAATATCAGCATTCCGGAACAGTGATTATCTTGTCTTTGGCTGACACACCGCCGGTCCGTTATAAACTGAAGGGCTTGCAAAGTTATTTGTTTAATGTGATCAATAACTGCATCAAACATGGTGCCGGCAACATTACCATCAGCACCCAAGCCGTCGGGGACAGGATAGAATTGTGTGTTTCCGATCAAGGTCCCGGTTTTTCGATGTCTCCTGAACAATTAAGCGCTTATTCGGATTCCAGTATTGATCATGACCCTGTCAATGGCTTGGGTTTACGCATCGTGCAACTGATCGCCAGGATGCACGAAGCACAGCTGACCTTGCGCAATAAGTTGGAGGGGGGCGCGGAAGTTACACTAACCCTGAAGGCCTATGCCGATTTGGGTTAACGGTTAGCCCTATAAAGCAGTTTCGTAAGAAGCTGACGCCGCTGGCTTTACCAAAGCTCCGTCGGGCTGCCCCGCTTTTTGGCAACCCGACAATAGATTTGTGATCAATGTCAGCTTGAAAAAGCACCAACCCTACGGTGCTATGAGTACATTTACATAGCGGTCAATCTGCCTGACCATTACTCCAAAGAAAATCTGCAATAGTAGTAACTCCTGCCGCCCAATTTTCGTTTTAACAAACATTCACAAAACCCAATCAACGCTTCACACGCAAGCAAATTATCCTCCTTAAAGCAAAGCGCCTGGCAAATAAGCCGTCACTGCTACCTCTGTTCATAGATTCATTCAACTTAATTAAAGCAATGAATTGCATCCTAAACATAATGAATAGGGTGCATTCAATATTCTTGTGACATTTTGTGACAATAGAAAGCTTGATTATGAATTTACGACTAACTATTATTTATTTGCCAATTCAAAATAGAAAAAGCATTTCAATTTATAATGTTTTTTAACCGGTGAGCTGTAAATGTTTACAACTATCCAAATCCGGTAAAAACCAAGCAAG
>CANNLO010000369.1 GCA_947505055.1 Methylococcaceae bacterium
CAAGATGCCCCGTTCAGTACCATATTAAAACGCTTACGCATTTTCATATAGTTCTTCACGGAGTCTTGTTGGGGGTAAACCACCCAAACCCCAGCTACGCTCAATTTATATATAGAATATCGTCTTGGATCATAAAACATGGCAAACAAAATGCGAAGAAATAATCAATTTACAAAATCTGATAATCCGCGTGACAAATTCATTAAATTCTATGTTGATCAAGATGAACTTGACGAAATTAAACATAAAATAGCTTTACTCGGTGTGATTTCTAAAATTTCGATAAGTGAGTATTGTAGAAAAAATGTGCTAGGGAAAAATATATTAAATAATGAGCATGCTAATTGTATATATGCCTTGTACGGTCTTGGTGCTAAGTTAGGAGGACTTAAAAATGAACTTTTTAACTACTCTAAGAATGGCACACATTACAGTAATGAAACAGCTAAGGTTTTTGTTGATATAAGTGTGACGCTAGCGGTAATTACGAAATTTGTTGAGAATATTAAAATTAGTGATATGAACTCAAAATAAATACACTTAAATCAAATGATGGATAGATCATAAAATTAAAAAAGGATTGCTATTTTGCCTACCGGAAAAGAACCCAAAAAACTACGTAGAGGGTCAAGCTTTCGCGCATTAACTGATTATATTCGTGATGCTGAGAAAACACAGGGGAACGTGTGGGTTATAAATTGCTTAAGCATTGGAAGCGCCGCTGCAGGAATGTCTGCAACAGCATTGCAAAACAAGCGTTGTAATTATCCTGGGTATCATGGAATTATCACATGGCCTTCTGATGAAAAACCAACACCTGAGCAAGCTAAGGAGGCGGGCATTATTACGTTAAAAGAACTTGGCTTTGACGTCGGGGATTGTGGTCATCAGGCTATGATTGCATTGCACAGAGACACCGACAATTGGCATATTCATATTGCTGCAAACAAGGTACATCCCGAAACCCTTAAGCCGCTTCATATTCACTACTCTCACGAGCGGCTTCACGCAGCGTGCCGTGAGGTCGAGATTAAGCAAGGCTGGAGCAATCAGAATGGATTAATGGAAGTAACTTACGACGTTGATGGTGAAGCTAATATTGTTAAATCTTCTTATCGCAACGAACGCAATAGAGGGGTTAGTCAGCAATCACTTGATTATGAAAAACACGCTGGTGTTTTTTCTTTTGAGCGCTATATGTTTGAAACGGTTGGCCCATCATTAAAAGAAGAGTTAAAAGCAAAATCAACCTGGCAGAGTATTCACAAATTATTAAATGAATTTAATGTGAAAATCGTTGAAAGGGGTGGCGGCTTTGCTTTTGCAGACCAACCACTTTTTAGATCAGATTTTACAGAGGATCAGAAATTAATAGAAGTTCAGCGTGCTGGTACAACACACTCAGCAGCTGGTAAAGTGGGATATTTTGCGCGGGGATCTGCTTTAATCAAAATTCTGGGAGCATTTGAGGCTAATAAGGTTGATCTTGGATTACCAAAATTTCGGTACAACCAAAGGTCTGAATTTGGACGTGAGCAATTAGAAGCTAATGGACAGCAAGTAATTCGAGAGCTATCTCAAAAAGATAAAGACGAAGGCAGACTTAAAGCTAAATTCGATAAAGCAATGCTCGAACGCAAAGCAGTCTTCACCTTGAAAAAAGAGAAGCGTAAATCTGACCTAACGGACATAAAAAAAAATGAAGAGCGCGAACTCCAAGTTCAACTCAACGTTTCGCGAATAAAAGCGCATGCCGCCAATGCTCAGTTGCCACCAGGGTCAAGGCTCTCAACCCCTGACGTTAATGCAATTTTACGGGCAGAAAGAGATAAACTTAAGAGTGAGCTTAAAGCAAAACAAGTTGCCCGTCAGAAAGCCTTCGATGAAGAATTTGACGCGCTGGAGAAAAAATTACAGAAACACAATTCCTATCATCGGTGGCTTGCCGATCAATCTAAGCTAGATGACGAGCATGGCGACCTAGCGAAACATCTTTATATGGAATCAAAAATGCGCGAACAAATAGATAAACAAAAACGAATTGAGCAAGGAGGGGAAACCTTTCAAGCTCCTGCCGTTAATCCTAATATTCAATCTTTTTTAAGTATTTCAAAAGATGTTGAAAAGCTAGGATACAAGGCTTACGACAATAAAACGCATATTGCCTATGTTAGAATTGGAGATTATAAGGTTAAGTTTAAAGATTATGGAAGCTCTATCAGTATCAGTAATCAAGAAGATAAGTCGATTCGTGATGCAATGGTATTGGCCATCCAAAAATGGGGCAAGGTAATAAAAGTCAACGGCAGTCCTGAATTTCAGGCAAAAGCTGCAAAAATCGCGTTTGAATCTGGCGTTGAGAATATTCAGTCTGATGATAAACAAGCGCTTGAAATTTTCAGGGCATTGAAAGAGAGTAGGGCGGCTATAGATTTAGCAAAGCAACAGGCTGATGCAATTACCGCTCATTCTTTAGTCGATAATGAAAAATACTTAGATTATTCTGACAGAGAGGCTTGTGACAAGCTAAATAAGGCTGCAAATCTATTAAAGATCGCGGAGAAATACGGCTACAGCATCGAAAAACAAAAAGACAATGCAGTGCGTCTACTTAAAGGAAACAAAATATTAAATATTGCTATTAGTTCTGATACTGATGTATTTTTCATGAAATGCCCACTTGGTTTTGATATTAGTGGCACTGCTCAAGATTTTATAAGACAAGAAGAATATCTTTCTTATGCTGATGCAGCTCAGCGGTTATTTATTCTAAATAGATCTTTTCCTAAAAATGTTCAAGCTGAAGCTAACAAGGCTTATGACGTTGCATATGTGCGTCATCTCTTTAACACTGCATCCAATAATACTGATAGCATAGCATCCCTTGCTAATAAAGGCTTATACAGACATGATCTTGGTAAAGACTCTCGCATAAATGATAACGGTGAGATATTCTTTGCGCACAGAAATGCAGCTAATGATATTATCGGTTTTGAAATTAAATCGAAAGAAAATTCACCAATGTGGTTTGTTAAAGGCGGTCAAAAAGGCGTTTATAGTGTTAATGATATTACGGATTTCAAGATAAAGCGTGTAGTGGTGACTTTCGACGCAATTGAAGCTGAGCTTTTAAAGAAAATGGAAGTCATGCAAGATCCCAGTTTATTGAAACGCACATTGTATTTGTCGATCGGTGGTGCTGTTGGGAAAAGGCAGATTGAACATTTAAAGCGTTATGAACAGGTTGCTATGGAGCTTCATGTTACACAAAGCGAAGTTATCAACAAAGCAGTAGACACTCTTAAAAATGCCTTGGAACACATTGTAATAGTTTATCATTCTGAAAAATTGATCATGTCTACGGATTTATATGGAAATAGAGATCATTTCAGGGTAATGGTCTGAACCATTAGCTTCTCTCTGTCAAAACTGGACGATAGGAAGCATGGCCTAGCATCTCGTAAATTAGTGAGGCATGGCAGTGTTGCGGGAGAAAATCTACACTTGTAAGCCCCATTGTCTCTCGATGGTATTCTTTTTTCGTGATTGATCATGGGGTGGGAAACCTAACCTATGAGTCTGTCTGACTTAGGGTTTGAATAAAAAATAGCTTAAAAATTAGCGACAGGCTAAATCCATTAATTCTAACGTCAGAGACGTGTAACTAATTATTAAATTCGATAACCGTTAAAATCAAAATCTTTTTTATTCACATAGTTATAAGTCTGACAGACTCCTAGAGAGCGTCGCTGTTGACATCCAGATCAGGTTCAATTATTGCGGCAAGTGATGTTTTATCAATAAATGATATAAATTCTATGTCATTATCTAGTCTTTTATTATCTTTTATGTAATCAAATGCCGAACAACATTCGTTGTTTTTGTGATTAATATCAGCACCATTTTCGATAAGCATCCGAAATTTAATTTTGTCATTTTCATTATTATAAAGGCATTTGCTTAATAATGTTAACGCCGTATCACCATGACAATTTTCAGCGTTAATGTTGTTGCTAATAAGTGATTTACACGTATCACTATCAATATCACTTACGGAATAATCGATAACAGATTGCATCAAGGCCGTATTTCCATACCTATTTTTTAACTGAGAATCCGCACCGTTTTGTATGCAATATTCGATTGACCGTATATCAATTTTATTAATTGCTTTGATAAGTGCGGTGTCACCATTGTTATTTTGAATATTTATATTTGCGCCATTATGAATGAGTTCATGAAGAACTTCTTTTGATGTTGCACGGTTTTTATTACTAGCTGCTAGTATAAGCGCTGTATTACCATCATAATTTACAGAATTAATATTATTTCCGAGTGTTTTACATATTTCATGATCAAGTTTACAATAACCTGTAGCAACATAATGCATTAATGGCGTATATCCATTTTTATCTGTCTCAATGTCGATTCTTTTTTTAATATAATACTTAATTAACGGTGTGTGTTTATTTATTATTGATTTAATAAAAGCAGTATCTCCATCATTATTTTTTATAGTAATATCTGCGCCATTTTTTACGAGAAGCTCTGTTATCTTTTTTGATGGACTGTTTTGCGCTAAATTAATCAGTGGAGTATTTCCATTATTATCCTGAGTGTTTAAATCGGCACCTGATTTAACGAGAAACTCAATTACATCATTATTACATTTTTTATCCATCGCGTTATTTAATGCGGTTTTACCATGTTCATTTTTCTTGTCAAGGTTAGCGCCTATATTTGACAGAATTTCAGCAATGCCCAATTTATTATTGATCGTCGCTTTGAATAATGCTGTATGACCTTCGGCATCTTGATGATCAACATTAATTCCTTTTTGTATAAGTACTCCCATCTTATTCTAAAATCGTTTGATTTTAGAGCGCGCAATGAAATCCAGTAGATTGCGCATTTGCAAATCGGTCATTGGCGAACCTCTTGCTAATTGATTCTTTATGCGCTCAGCCTTTTCG
>CANNLO010000370.1 GCA_947505055.1 Methylococcaceae bacterium
TGGAAAATTGATATTTCATATATTTGGTTCGCTGGCAGAATTTGAGCGTGGTTTGATTCGTGAGAGAGTTAAAGCAGGATTAGAAGCCGCAAAGAAACGCGGTAAGAAATTTGGCCGCCCTGATGCCCTAAATGATAAAGCTAAAGAAATGGCTTTAGCTATGTTTAACGGTGGCGCTTTAAAAATAGATATTGCCAGGCACTTTGGTGTAACTAGACAGACTGTTTATAGCTTATTGAAGGGTATTGAAATTTGAACCACTAGAACTTATTAACGAAATAGTTACCCAATAACATTTTTCGCAATGATCAAGCAACCATAACGCTCGATACATGTACAATAATAATGACGATTACAGTTTTTATTGTTGGAATAAAAGGCAAAACTACTTAACCAAAAACCGGATTAAATCATCTATGTCATCAAAACGTACTCCCTGTCCAAAATGCCAAAATAAAAAGATTTTGCCGATTCGTTTTAGATTGTAAGCCAATGCCAAGTCGCCTGATCCTGACAAGGGGCGGGGAATTGCCAAGTGGCGAACGCGCTTTTGATTGTTTTTAACAAATCCGGCATTACCATGTAGCGCATTGTAATAACAAAAAATGACGTTAAATAATATAACTTTGCAGGATATTAAGGAGATAAAAATGTTTAGTGACAATGATAAAAGAAATGTGGAAATGACCAGTCAAGCAGCAAGCTTATTGGTACAGAACATACAAGGACTTGTAAAATCAAATAACCCACTATTGGCTGAAATTGGTCTTGAAATATTGCAACAAGCCGTGCAAATCGAACAAAGACTAGAGCGAGTAAATGTTATTACACGCTCAGAATCAGATATAACGTAAGCTAATTGTATCCAAGTAAAATCAATTTAACCTGACTCTATTGATTTGATAAAACATTACGTCATGTCGGTTTTTAAGCTTGGAATTGTCGGGCACAAAAGGCGGTGCCCGACCGATTAGTCTAAATTTATTTCACCAAATTTATCAAATCACTATAACTTGTCACTACGTCATACTTAACTTGATCAGACGTTATTTTGCCAAAAAACTTTTTGGCACATTCAATTTTACAGTCTTCAATTTTTCTTAAATCCATCGATGACATTGAACCTTTGGTTTCGGCGACAAAGTAGATGTGTTTTACCGCGCCTTCTTTAAAGGAAATCGCCCAGTCCGGGTTGTAGTCGCCTACGGGTGTGGGTATGGAAAAACCATTCGGCAGTTTGTGCTCAGCCGCTAAACGATGATGCTCTGCCATAATGCATTAAGAACCACAGGTGAAAGCACTTCAATATCAGGCCAAAAACAGCTAAACCATCTTAAATATTTGGGTGTCTATAACACCTCAACTTTAACTTCAACTATTTGGGAATTAATATGTGTGATCTGTTGATCTTTAGCCGACGGGTTACATAGCCGCGCGCGGAAAAGTATTTCAGGAATAGAAATCTGGTAAAGTTTAATTTTGAAAGCACTTTATCTAACGCTTCATTTAGTGCTATATCTTCTCCAAATTTAATTTGATTTTGGTCTAGTTACACAAGTGCCATAAGAACCCTTTACTTGCTCACACATTGGCAGAGTAGGCAAACAGTTCATAACTTCACCATTGAGTGTATGTACGACACAAAATTCCATTCCTGCTGCAGCAGAACTTTGATTTGATTTTGGTCTAGCTACACAAGTGCCATAAGAACCCTTTACTTGCTCACACATTGGCAGAGTAGGCAAACAGTTCATAACTTCACCATTGAGTGTATGTACGACACAAAATTCCATTTCTTCTGCATAACTTTGAAAAGCTAAAAGGGATAATACTAAAACACTTATTTTTTTCATTGAACATAACCCTATAAAATTTAAAATTAACTGCTCTTTATTTAAAGATGATTGTGGTGACTGCTGTGTAAATGAAGCCGATAATTTTTCTTCATTTATCGAATTTTTTGCTTTTATATCGACCATAGCTTTTGATAATTCTGCATCATTCATTCTTTCATTTTCGTATGCTTTACAATTAAAAAGTAAATAATTCTTATTTACTTTTTCAAGATATTTTTCAGTATCAATCGATACTATTTTTGAAGCCGATACAGCACTATTAAAGAAGCACAAGCAGACCTAATATCACCTTTTTTATAGTAAATACCAGCATCTTTGTTAAAAGAATAAAGATAATCTGCGTCAGTTTTGGAAAAAGCGTTAAATGTAAATGTTATTAAAAAAATTACTATTAGTGTTTTTTATCATAACGTTATTGATAATAATGGTTATTTATGAATTTTGTCCTGAAAAATATTTTCATTCCCCATTGCTCCACATCCGAAAATATATACCGCGTACTTTCATTAATGATTCATGCGTGCCAACCTCAACGACCTCACCTTGACTCATAACCAAAATTTGATCAGCACTTGAAATCGTTGATAACCGATGTGCAATCACAATAGAAGTTCGATTTTTAAACAACTCTACCATTTCAGCTTGCAAGGCGATTTCGGTATTGGTATCCAATGCAGAAGTCGCTTCATCAAAAATAAAAATAGCCGGATTTTTTATCACAGCGCGTGCAATAGCGAGACGCTGTCTTTCACCACCAGACAGCATTAAGCCTCTTTCGCCAATAATGGTTTCATATTGCTTGGGAAGGGTTAGAATAAAATCATGTAATTGTGCCGCTTTTGCAGCATTTTGTACCGCTTCAAATGAAGCATCAGGATCACCATAAGCGATATTATATTCAACCGTACCGTTACAACGCGAATATAAGAGATCTACCAAGATTTATCATTGCTAAGTGTAGCCAAATCACTTATCTATATTTTCAAAAATTTGATAGCCGAATAAATCCTAAATAATAATAAGAACTCAAAAACAGTTCCTAGGAGCATATCCCAAATAATCAAGAAAATAAATCCTATTTTTCCAAGCGTTATACTTGATCCACCCTTAGTGAAGAAGTTAAATGCCGCTTGAAAATCATTGAAAAATTGCGATTCATCTGATGAATAAGCCCATACCGCAAAAGACACAGAGAATATGATAACTCCAAGCACCCATAACTCATTATTCTTATTAATCCCCCTTTTTACGCAGGCTAATAATATTGATCCTAAAACAACATAAAACCCGAGGTAAAATATAAAATCACTTTCAACACCGTGACCGTAAACATCTAAATGACTCATAAAAAGCGCTAAACAAATATCAAAAATAAATAACCACAAAAAAACATTCCACAATTCATTCACATCATTTTCAACAAATAAAGTATGAAAAATCGAAGAATAAAAACCATCGTTAAACTTATTACTTTTTTCAGCCTTAGGGTTAGGGTTATTCTGCGATTGATGTTCAGTGGTTTTCTTTACAGATGGGTTAATAAAAGAACTATTATTACTCGATGACTGACCGCATCCTGAGCAAAATTTTGCATAATTATCATTTTTTTGACCACAAGAAGGACAAAAAGCCATAAGTTTCACCACAGAGATTGATAAATAATAATATTAAGATATTAAATTTCTAAAGCAGAAAGCCCAGAAAAACCTTTCGCAAAAAAAATGACTACCGCACGAATTAATTTTTATATCCTTAAATATAAGAAATCAAATGAACTAGCAAATTCCAAATCGATTTGCTTGCTTATCGCTCCTTTTTAATACCCAATAATAAAAAGGAATTACTCCAATTATCGTTAACATAATAAATATCCACCAACCACTACGGTTGACATCATGTAAGCGTCGAACTGTAACTGATACAACAGGAATTATATTAATTACATTAAAAATCATATTTAAGTTACCAGATCTATCTACAGCAAATAATGCAATTCCTACGATGAGGCCAAATAGTTAAACAATCTAATTAAATACTTGGATTAAAAGTTATTGTTAGCTGAAAATCAATTTTTTCATTTTTAGTACTTTAGCATACAAAAGTCCTACCATTTTACGTTTAATTTAATTTGATTTGTCACTTCCTTACTCTTTGCAGCTAAACGTAACACTTAAATTTCACGTGATGCACTTGCCATTAAACTTAATCGCTTTCAATCAAATAACGATTAATTTCTGCTCTTGTATTTCAATTTGTCAGAAAAATCAGGAAAGACATTCATTGAGTCTAATTTAAAATTGGGACCTTTAGTCACATCAACCTTGGGATCATTTAATCCTACTTTATTTATTGGTTGTTTTTGAACAGGCCTAGTGACAGGTTTTGCTGGCTTTACTACTTTCCTAACTGGTACCAATGGTTTTCTTATCATTGCCCTTGCAGGTCCAACTTTTCGTACTGGCGTATTTGCCCTAATCACTGTTTTCCTTGGATAAGATATTCCTTCCTTAACATCGCTATCTGCCATCAGTACGTCCCATAGGCCATCTGTTAGCAGCAACCATAGTTCGTAGAGATCGTTGTCATTTAATAGTTCTTTTATTTTCATCGTGTCATTCCTCTTAAGGTATTTATCAGTTATACCCAGAGAGGTATTAATTTAAGGCCACTGCCCACAATCCTTCCTGAGATTACGAACAGTAGCCAGTGCATTTATCAATGCGTCTTCTTCATACCGATCAAATGAAATAGCGTACCTTTTTTAATCCCTGAATAGCCTTTCCAACTATGCCATGACTTACTGGCATCCTTGGCTGTTTTAGAACGACTGATAAAAGGTGTCAGTTCAATGAAGTCACTTTCAGTAAATCCAGCATCATTCATTGCTGCAGCCATACGGCCATAGGTGTGATGATCACCCAGGTGTTTAAAGTCACCTTGCTTAATGATTGTTTTGATTGCGTTTAAATCAATCACTTCTTGAACCCTATTATCGCTATGGATGCCTTGTCTTACTGGGCTTTCATAAATTAATTCAGCAAGTTTAGTCATCGCTGGCGCGTATTGAATGACCCTCTCAACATCAATGGCATAA
>CANNLO010000371.1 GCA_947505055.1 Methylococcaceae bacterium
GATCATGGCTTTGTTGCGAGGTCTTGCTATTGAATTGATCAGAAAAACATCGTCAAAAAACTTTCAAGCTGCCATTGAAAACTTCGCTGATTCTGTTTCAGCCCTAGAATCAATGTTTAAGCAAGTAAAGTTTTTATGAGAAAGCCGTGCCCGATTGGGGTTAGAAGTTCGTGCGGTTGCACAAAATCGCAATATGGCCAGTGCCATGGGTATTCCAACCGCTAAAGTTGATGCGCTGACTTTTGGATTAGGTTCCGGCATTGCTGGGGTGGCGGGTGTTGCATTAAGCCAAATTACTAATGTTGGTCCCAATCTTGGTCAAGCTTATATTGTTGATTCATTTATGGTTGTTGTATTTGGCGGCGTGGGTAATTTGTGGGGCACTTTGGTTGCAGGTTTCGTGCTGGGTATTGCGAATAAATTTCTGGAGCCATTTGCGGGTGCAGTATTAGCGAAAATTTTAGTGTTGGTTTTTATCATTTTATTTATCCAGAAACGACCTCGCGGCTTATTTCCGCAAAAGGGCAGAGCAGCTGATTCATAGCTAGATTTAATCATTGATGTTTTGTAATTAGAAAGTGGATTTTATATGAAATTAATAAGATTAGGTGACGATAAAGTGGCCATGACAGTTTTATCTGTATTAGCTGCGGTGACTTTTATTATACCGATTTGTAATTTAACCTTACCCGCTGATTCAGCGTTACATTTTTCAGCTTATACCGTGTCATTACTTGGAAAATATCTGACCTTTGCCCTGTTAGGTTTGTCGTTGGATTTAGTGTGGGGCTATTGTGGTATTTTAGCGCTAGGTCATGGTGCTTTTTTTGCTTTAGGCGGTTATGCCATGGGCATGTATTTGATGCGACAAATTGGTACACGTGGTGTTTATGGTGATCCCTTATTGCCGGATTTTATGGTGTTTTTAAACTGGAAAGAACTGCCGTGGTATTGGCTTGGTTTTGATCACTTCTGGTTTGCTCTGTTGATGGTCGTTTTGGTTCCAGGTGCATTGGCATTTGTTTTTGGTTGGCTGGCGTTTCGTTCAAGAGTCACGGGCGTGTATTTGTCAATCATAACGCAAGCCTTGACTTATGCACTGCTGCTGGCTTTTTTTCGTAATGAAATGGGCTTTGGTGGCAATAACGGTTTAACTGATTTTAAAGAGTTACTAGGTTTTAATATTCAGTCCGAAGCTTTGCGTGCCGTTATGTTGATGATGTCTGGTATTGTTTTGATTAGTGCATTTTTATTGTGTCGCTGGCTGGTTAATACCAAATTGGGTCGAGTGGTAACCGCCATTCGTGATCAGGAGTCGAGGGTACGATTCTTAGGTTATCGAGTTGAAATGTTTAAATTATGGATATTTGTTTTTGCTGCGATGCTGGCTGGTATAGCCGGTGCCTTGTATGTGCCGCAGGTGGGTATTATAAATCCCAGTGAGTTTTCTCCTCTCAATTCCTTGGAAATTGTTATTTGGGTTGCAATGGGAGGACGAGGCACTCTGTATGGCGCAATCATAGGTGCTGTGCTGGTAAATTACAGTAAAACAGTATTGACGGGATTAATGCCAGAAATTTGGCTGTTTTCACTGGGGGGCAGTGTTTGTTCTTGTTACTGTGGTGTTGCCGGATGGCATCGTAGGTTTGTTGCGGCGTCGATTAAAGGAGCAACATTCATGAACTTGTATGCTGAGGTTACTGAAGGGCAGGTCGATACGCGTCACGGACCGATATTATATCTGGAAGATGTGAGCGTTAGTTTTGATGGATTTAAGGCACTAAATAATCTCTCACTTTATATTGATGCCGGTGAATTACGCTGTTTGATTGGTCCTAATGGGGCTGGAAAAACCACACTGATGGATGTGATAACTGGAAAAACTCGCCCCGATACTGGCTCTGTTTTTTTTGGTCAAACCATTGATTTATTGAAAATGGATGAACCAGCTATTGCCCAAGCTGGTATTTGTCGTAAATTTCAAAAACCCAGTGTGTTCGATGCGTTAACAGTTTTTGAAAATTTAGAATTGGCATTAAAAGCTGATAAAAGTACCTGGCCTACATTATTTAACCGTTTAAGCGGTGAACAACGTGATCGAATCCATCAGATTGTCAAAATGATCGGCTTAGATAGACATCATCAGTTACAGGCTGGTATTTTGTCGCACGGTCAAAAACAATGGCTGGAAATTGGTATGTTACTGATGCAAGAACCTAAAGTTATGCTGGTTGATGAGCCAATAGCAGGCATGACCCATCAGGAAATTGAACGAACGGCAGAATTACTGTTGTCGTTGCAAGGTGAGCACTCGATAGTGGTTGTTGAGCATGATATGGAATTTGTGCGCTCCATTGCCAGTAAAGTTACCGTACTACATGAAGGTTCCGTACTTACCGAAGGCACAATGGATGAAGTACAAAACGACCCACGGGTTATTCAAGTTTATTTGGGGGGGTGATGCTTAAAATTAACGGATTACAGCAATATTATGGTGAAAGCCATACCTTATGGGATTTACAGTTAGATGTTCCTAAAGGAGCTTGTGTCTGTTTGATGGGACGCAACGGCGTTGGTAAAACGACTCTATTAAAAGCCATTATGGGACTGGTTCCGATGAGAGGCGGCGTGCTAGAAATTGATGGTCAATCGCTGGTCAATGCAAAAGCTGAAAATCGCGCCGAACTGGGTATAGGCTATGTGCCGCAGGGGCGGGAGATTTTTCCGTTACTGACAGTAGAAGAAAATCTTAAAACGGGACTAAGGGCTGCTCGTCGGTATGGTATAAAAAAGATACCTGATCACATATTTGATATTTTTCCGGTTTTAAAGCAAATGCTAAGCAGGCGTGGAGGGGATTTGTCTGGGGGGCAGCAGCAGCAATTGGCTATCGGTCGGGCGTTAGTATTAAATCCTCGATTATTGATTTTGGATGAACCGACTGAAGGCATTCAGCCGAATATCGTCAGCGAAATCGGTGATGTAATTATTCGACTCAACCGTTCACGAGGCACACCCCTAAATCTGCCAAAAACTAATTCGAATGATTTGGGGGAGGTACATGAAGCGATTAACAAAATTCATCAGCAGTTAGGCGTAACCGTGTTGTTGGTAGAACAAAAACTACCGTTTGCCCGCAAGGTTGCCGATCGCTTTTGTATAATGGATCGAGGTCGTAGTGTTGCTGTTGGGGATATGGATCAATTGAGCGAGGATATGATTAAGCAGTATTTGACGGTTTGATGGAAGATTGTAGTCGTTTTTAAAAGATACGAAGTACACACCGTTATTGTTGACAGTCAATTTCACCATCTCACTAAGTTTTAACTTGGAATGGTATGAAAAATAATGAGGAATTTTTATGAACATAAAATTACTAATGGTCGTTGCCAGTTTATTGTCATTGGCATCGCTACCTGTACATGCACATACCGGTTTGGGTACCGTACATGGTTTTATTGATGGATTGTTGCATCCTTTAATGGGTATTGATCATTTGCTGGTGATGCTGGCAATTGGGCTATGGGCAGCAAGGCTAGCCGGACGTGCGTTGTGGATGGTGCCCTGTAGTTTTTTTATAGCAATGGCTGCAGGTGCCGGTTTGCATTATATGGGGTTCATGATAAATGCGGCTGAAACATGGGTTGCTGTTTCGGTGTTGGCATCCGGTTGCTTATTGTTAAAAAACTATCGCTTCTCCTCGAGTTTTGCGATCGCCATAGCCGCCGGATTTGCAATCAGTCACGGTTATGTTCATGCGGCAGAATTACAAATCGGAGCTGATGTAGTTGAGTACGTAATAGGATTTCTGTTAACGACGGCTGTACTACATGGTTTAGGTATTGCGGTAGGTTTATCTGGAACGAACAGGCTAAAAACCATCAATACCGCATTTGGTTTGTTTTGTGCTGTAGCCGGCATGACGCTGTTGGTTGGCGTCTGAAGAGATGCTTGCCGATAGTAAGGAGTCAGAATTTACCAAGATAGATAGCATGCCTCTTAATGGATGGCAGGCGCAACTGGAACTGGGTTTTGAACGCAGCAAAACTAAAACAGTTTTGGCACATCGTCGTCATCAAGGGCCGCTAACCGTCCAGCGCCCTTTTTATCCTGAAGGCGATGTTTGTCATTTGTATTTGTTGCATCCTCCCGGTGGCGTAGTGGCAGGTGACAGCTTGACCATAGAGATAACAGCCGCCGAAAATAGCGCTGCTTTAGTAACAACACCGGCTGCGGGTAAGTTTTATCGTAGCGCCGGAGAATTAGCTAGACAGTCGGTTACTCTGACCGTAGCTGCAGGTGCCACTCTGGAGTGGTTACCACAGGAAACGATTATTTATGAAGGAGCGCGAGTTGTATCTAAATTGCGTGTTGAGTTGGAAGTAGGTGCAGGATTTATTGGTTGGGAAGTCCTCGCCTTGGGGCGTCCAGCCGCTAATGAAGGTTTTGCGGCGGGTGAAGTCAATATGAGTTGGCAAATATTTCGTGCTGGTGTGCTTTTTTATAGAGAACATTTAAAGCTGGATGCTTACGCTTTTACGGCACGTTGGGGACTGAAGGAGCATTCAGCCTGCGGAACCATGTTTGTTTGTCCTGCAACACTCGTCCAATTGGAGGCAGTGCAACAACTGATAGGTGATACTGCAGGACGCGGTGTTACCTTAATAGATGATATGTTGATTTGTCGCGCACTTGATATGAGAGCGGATCGGTTACGTCATTTTTTTCAGCAGGTTTGGGCAACGCTAAGACCTGATATTTTACAACGTAATGCCTGCGTGCCGCGTATTTGGGCAACCTAATTAGTGCCTGAAAGAAAACTCGGTTTTTTCAGAGAGCCAGAAGCAGATCAATTATGTATGCGGTAATTTTTCCCCTTAAAATGCTTTTCATTACTTGCTGAACGGCTCTAATTGGGCGTATTTGTGCTTCTTTGGTAATTTCAGGA
>CANNLO010000372.1 GCA_947505055.1 Methylococcaceae bacterium
GGCCCGCTGGAGAAGAATTGGCAACAATTCTGGACACCTGATTTGCTCGAAGTTTATCGAAAAAAGGAAGCACCGTTATTAAACAAATTTTCGGATTACAGGTAACTATGGCTAATTTTTTGTCTAATTTTTTTTATTCTTTTGATAAGAGCAAATATCCACAGCTTTTAATAATCGGCGTACAAAAAGCGGGTACTACATCGCTTTTTGATCTGCTTAATCACTGCCCCAATTTTTGTGGCTCAGCTGATAAGGAATCTGGATTTTTCAATAAAGACGTATTTTATAAGCAAGGTAATGAATGGTATTCGAAGCAATTTGAACAGTGTAATAGTGACGCTATAAAGTTTGAGGCGACACCAGAATATCTATATTATCCTGATGTACCTAAGAAAATTTATTCTTTTAATAAACGCATGAAGTTTATTGTTGTGCTAAGAGAACCCGCTGCTCGATGTTACTCGGCGTGGAATATGTTTAGGTTTTTCAATGAAAATTGTGCTGAACAAATTTATAATCAATTTACTCAATATGCTAACCCGCCTTTAAGGGAAATAATAAAAAATTTGTTATTTACAGAGCACTTCCCTTCTTTTAAACAGGCAGTTATTGATGATATTGAGAGATACCAATCAAAATCCAATGACATGGAACCCTCTTTTGTTAGAAGAGGTCTATATTGTGAGCAAATTGAAAACTATCTTCAATATTTTCACCTTTCTAACTTCCTTTTCCTAGAGCAAAGGGAACTAAAGTACCCTGATTTGGTATTGAAAAAAATTTCGAATTTTCTAGATATAGATATTGATACGACTGCAATTGAAAATCCTGTGATAAGCAATACGGGAACCTATGAAGCACATGACGAAAGTTTAGATGAAATCATGTTTATGTTGAAATATTTTTATAGGCCTTTCAATGAGAGATTGTTCAGTCAAATTGGCATTGATTATGACTGGAATGAACAATGATCCCCGTTACTAAATCGTATATTCCGTCTTTAGACGATTACAATGCTTATCTCGAACAAATCTGGCAAGCAGGTCAACTCACCAATATCGGCTTACTATGCCGACAGTTGGCTGATGATATAGCTAGTTTTCTTGGAGTTCAAAATTTGGAACTGGTCGCTAATGGCACGCTTGCGCTTCAGCTTGCCATTAAAGCGCTTGATCTCAAAGGTGAGATCATAACAACACCTTACAGTTATGTTGCCACAACCAGTTCAATTTTATGGGAGGGTTGTGAGCCTATTTTTGTGGATATTGAAGATCGCACCTTCTGTATCAATCCCGAGTTGATCGAAGCCGCTATTACCGAAAATACTTCCGCGATTCTGGCTACCCATGTTTATGGCTATCCGTGTGATGTGGTAAAAATTCAACAAATTGCTGATAAATATCAGCTTAAAGTCATATACGATGCAGCTCATGCGTTTGGCGTAAAGTTGGCAGGGCAATCCATTCTGCAATACGGCGATTGCAGCACTTTGAGTTTTCATGCAACCAAGTTGTTTCATACCGCTGAGGGTGGTGCGATAATTTGTAAAAACGAAGAAGTTTCTAAGCGCGTTTTTTTAATGAAAAAATTTGGGCATATCGGCGAAGATGACTATCTCGACATCGGCATTAACGCAAAAATGTCCGAACTGCACGCGGCAATGGGGCTTTGCATTTTACCCAAGGTCAATGACATTATTGCTTATCGTAAAGAATGTTCTGGTTGGTACGACACCCAACTTGAAGACTGTTTTTTGCAAAGACCGATTGCACCAGCGGACTTTGCTTATAACTATGCCTATTACCCTGTGATTTTTCCCACTCATGAAACCATGAAGCGTGTGCGGCAGGTGCTTTTGGATAATGGTATCGCTCCACGGCGGTATTTCCATCCATCGCTCAACACCTTGCCATTCTTAAAGACTGAGCTAAAAAGAGCGTGTCCAATTTCAGAAGATATTGCTTCGCGTGTGCTTTGCTTGCCTCTGTATGTTGGGTTAAGCAAAGCAGAGGTCAAGGTTATTTGTGACCTTATCAAACGCACCTTACGATGTGAATTGGCGTGACATTCTAATGAAGATTGCAATCATGCAGCCTTATTTTTTTCCTTATATTGGCTACTGGCAGTTGATTAACGCCGTGGATTGTTTCATGATTTACGATAATTTGAATTACATTAGGCATGGATGGATTAATCGTAATCGTATATTAATCAATGGTGAGTCTGCCTATATCACAGTACCATTACATCAGTCTTCCCCGTATAAGTGGATTCGTGACACAGTCATGCAGTCTTCGCTTACTTGGCGGCATATACTGATAAAAAAAATAAAAATCACCTACCGAAGAGCACCATACTATGCAGAGGTATTTTCAGTTATAGAGGATGCGATTCTTTATGATACTGACAATCTGTCGGATTATTTGGCGTATCAACTTCAATCGCTGGCAGCGTTCATGGGTATTAACACTAAGTTTATGGTTGTCACCCGTAGTTATGAAGATAATGACTGGTCTGGTCAAGAGCGAGTAATTAATATCTGCAAACGAGAAGGCGCGACCACCTACATTAATCTGCCAGGTGGACAAGCACTATATAACCGCGCTACCTTTGCACAAAACGACTTAGATTTGAAGTTCGTCACACCGTTAGCCATAGAATACAAACAGTTTGGATATGTATTTATACCGTGGCTCTCAATTATCGATGTGATGATGTTTAATTCCCCAAGTCAGTTACGCATATTATTGAATACCTACAAGTTAATTTAACCATGAATAAAGTTGCAATTTTTGGAGTGCCTCGTTCAGGTACAACATGGCTCAGTCAAATTTTTAACAGTCATCCAAGCGTGGCACTAAGATTTCAGCCGCTTTTTTCCTATGGACACAAAGGTAGTCTGTCTGCATATTCATCAGCTAAAGAGATACAATCATTCTTTGAAGAAATTTTACATTCCCACGATGCTTTTGCAATGATGACATCTGAAATGCAAAAGGATTATCCCATCTTTCAAAAGATCGATAGTCCAACACATATTGTTTTTAAAGAGACGCGCTACCTTCACATCATTGAAAATATACTTTCCCAATGTGGTGATGTTAAAATCGTTGGCATTGTCAGAAATCCACTGGCGGTTATTGCATCTTGGGTTTTAGCTCCTAAAGAGTTCAATTCAGAGTGGGATATAAATAGTGAATGGCGAAGTGCGCCCAGTAAAAATCAAAACAGACCAGAAGAGTTTTACGGTTTTGATAAATGGAAAGAAATTGCAGAAGTATTTCTTCGGTTTAAAAATCAATTTCCTAAACAGTTTTTCCTACTCAGTTATGATGAATTAAATAGTACACCTCTTGAGACTACAAAAAAATTATTTGATTTTTGTGAATTAAACGTCAGTGATGAGGTAAAACAATTCCTGATTGATAGTAAATCAAGACATGACCCAGACCCTTACTCGGTTTATCGTGCCAATGCAAAAATTAAACGTTGGCAAAATACATTACCAGATAACATTGCGAAACAGATTCTGCTAGAACTTCAAAACACCCCATTGGATATTTTTCTTCAGGACGGAACCAATGCCTAAAATTTCCGTAATCCTGACATCGTTCAATCACGAAAAATACCTTCAAGAAGCGATTGATAGCGTTCTTAATCAGACCTACAGCGATTTCGAGCTGATTATTTGGGATGATGCTTCCTCTGATAACTCGTGGGATTTGATTAATCAATATTCTGACCCGCGTATCAAAACGTTTCGTAATGATGAGCAAAAAAGAGGTATATGGGGAATAAATAAAGCTATCTCAGAAGTAGCTACGGGTGAATATATTGCTACTCATCACTCTGATGATGTTTGGGAGTTAAATAAGCTAGAAAAGCAGGTGGCTTTTTTAGAAGCTAATACCGAAATTGGCGCAGTTTTTACTTGGGCGCAAATAATTGATGATCAGGGTAAGGATTTACATAATGATTGTTTTATCCAAGGAAATAAATCTCGATGGCAATGGCTACATGAATTATTTACAGGTGAAAATCATTTAAATCATCCGAGTCTTCTCATTAGAAAACAGTGTTATCAAGATGTGGGCTTATATCGCTATGGCTTAGCGCAAACGGGTGATGCAGAAATGTGGAGTCGGGTTTTATTAAAATTTCCTATCCATGTTATTCAAGAAAAACTAACTAAGCATAGACAATTTATAAATAAGTCAAACACCAGTGGCGATAGAATCGACACTGTAATTAGGGTGAATAACGAATGGAACATTATACGCAATAACTATCTTGCAATAACTGATTTTGAAGAGTTGGTTGCAACATTTCCCAGCCTCGATCGCTATAGAAATTCAGCAGGATTTGATAATAAATTTTTACTGGCTATGGCTTGTTTGTACGAATGTAAGCAAAGAAATGCGTGGCAACTCGGTTTAACATGGTTGTTTGAGTTGCTTAATGACCCTGTTCTTTACCCAAAAATAACAAAGTTGTACGCTTTCTCTTATATAGATTTAATCAAATTGACCGCAGAATTTGATGTTTATTTTTCCGAATGGGAGCGGCACGAAAGAGAGGTTATACGGAAATGTGCATTAGAAGAGCAACGACTGCATGAAGTGATTGTCGTAAAAGACGAAATAATTAACAATCAAACTAAAGAGATTGATCGCTTGTATGTCGTACTGGAAGTAAAAGAAAGGGCTGTTAGCGATCAAGCTGAAGAAATCCAACGTTTGGATGAAATGTTGGTCGTAAAAGACGCTGCAATTACCAATCAAGCTGAAGAAATCCGCCGGTTGAATGAAGCACTTGAAGTAAAAAATACAGTAGTTAGCGATCAAGCTGAAGAAATTGCTCGCTTGTATAACGTGCTGGAATTAAAAGATACGGCAGTTACCCATCAAGCACAAGAAATCCGCCGTTTGAATAAA
>CANNLO010000373.1 GCA_947505055.1 Methylococcaceae bacterium
AGTTTCTTAATGATTTTTTACGTCATCCATTTTTTTGAAATTGCCGATACTTTTACCGTTAAAAAACAGGTGATGCTTAAGGACAATAAAATTGTAACTACTATTGTCAAAAAAGAATCCAGTACAAATAGTAAAAGAATATGTATTCAACTGCGTTCTTATAAAAAATGCGTGACAGTTATTGAAAATCAACCTTTAGCAGTCGCTCAAATAGTTAACAAAATAGAAAAATTATTACAACAAAAACCATAGCGGCGTAAGTTGGGCTGCGTCTTTTTGCAACCTAAACAAATATTAACCACCGTTCCAGGGGAACTTCGTTTAGTTCGCTCGCGCTGACTACGCTCAGGCCGTTGCCAGAACATAAGCGTATCTTTTTTGCGCATGCTACGGAAGATAAGCTACTCGGCCAATGACCGGTATCGAAAAGCCTAAACTCATATTCGTATGGCTGGTTTGGGTCCAGGCTGTGTAAAAACAAATTTTATGCTTTAGGTTTAGCTTATGTTCTGACTTGTTTTTAAGAATTTTTTTAAATGAGTTAGTCTGATAGTTATTATTTTTACCTAAGGCCTAACTTTTCCTCTGTTAAGTGCTACAAATGACCCTATTTAGGTATATCCCCCC
The DNA here is from genome assembly GCA_947505055.1 of Methylococcaceae bacterium. The sequence goes on from CANNLO010000373.1 coordinate 628, forward strand.
TATAGACATCATCACACCTCGATGCCGATAGGTAGGAGGGGTCCATCCTATTGCCCTCGTCACCTCGTTGCGACCCAACAAGGGGGCGAAAAATAGATTCCAAATGACTTTACGCCGTTTCGTAAAGCCTGCATTTTCAATACGTTACACTTCATCAAAACACAGGCCCTAAGGCTATCGGCGACTAAAAATATTCACTTCGCTTTGTTTTTGTTGTTTCATTATTATCTCAATGTATCATTCACATGTTCCATGGAAACAATAAATAAAATGAAAAGCGTAGCACAAACATTATTTTATAAAAAAGCATTTAAAACTGATAAATATATGCAAAATTTTAATATTTTCAGCTATAAATGAATAATATCAGTAAGTTAAATATTCACTCGGGCTCTATTTAATTCTTCCTGTAGTCAGCTGAGTTTAATTCATATTTTTTTAGCTTAGAATAAACTGCACGCGAGGTTATACCCATGTTTTCAGCAATCATCTTTATATTACCTTGATACTGCGTTAAAGCTGTTTCAAGAAATACCAACTCAATCTTGGAAACAGCATGATCTTTAAACTCTTTCCATTCATTAATGTTTTCTATTTTTCCCGGCAGATCTAAATCTAGTTCTATCATTTCTTTAGCATTAGCTTTAGCAAATAAAATACTACGTTCAAGAACGTTTTCCAGCTCCCGTACATTACCAGGCCATGAGTAGGAACGTATTTTTTGCATAACTTCACGACTGACTGATTCAACTGCTTTATTATACTTCTTGCTCAAGCGCTGAATAATTAACTGTACAAGATAAGGTATATCTTCCAGTCGTTCTGATAAAGGAGGGATAATTATGCGGACTACGTTGATACGGTAATACAGGTCATGGCGAAATAGACCCTGTTTAACTAGGTCGTCAAGATTTTGATTTGTTGCTGAGATTATTCTTAGATCAACAGGTAAGGTTTGCTTACCACCTACTCTTTCTAGCTCCCCTTCCTGAATGACACGAAGTAATCGGGTTTGAGCTGCAGCCGACAAAGAATCAACCTCATCCAGAAATAAGGTTCCACCTTCAGCTCTTTCAAAATAACCCTGATGAACTTCTATAGCACCGGTAAAAGCGCCTTTTTCATGCCCGAACAATGCGCTCTCGATCAGACTTTCAGGAATGGCGCCGCAGTTAATGGGGATAAAGGGCTTCTGACAGCGATCGCTCATCGCATGTATGGCTCGCGCGATCAACTCCTTACCGACCCCTGTTTGACCCTGAATTAACACCGTTGCCAGAGTAGGTGCAATCACTTCAATGGATTGCAGTATTTTCTGCATCATCGGTGATTTGGCAATGATTGCCGGGGGCTGATGTTTTTTTGAGATTGGCCTGCTTTGTCTCTGCCAAAGTTGTTGCATGCTGGCTTCAATACGGGAGTGTAATGCATTGATGTCGTCAATTTCCTTGACGGGCGTCGTATCGGTATATTCCATGCCGGCATGGCCTTTTGCTGCATTCGGGTTTGTGTAAATACAGACTTCACAGGTGCTATCGTGTCTGGCTATGCTTTTTTTGATTTCAACTTTGGCATAACCGAAGTTTCTGGCTGCGATACCGCCAAAGACACTGGAGGTCATTCTGCATAACTCCGGGAAATTGGTCACCCGGTCGCCGAAAGGGCAGCAAGAATTGGTCACCGTAATGCAGTCCTGATTGCTGGAAGCCAATGAAAATTTACCACCGATATTGTTTTTAAGGCCGAGTATGAGCTCGATATAGCTTTCAATGCCGAGCCGTTCACTGTTATGGGTATTTTCTCGGTAAGTTTCTTCAAAAAAGCAGCCGGCAGTTTTCGCTATGTGCTCAATCAATTGTTCGCAGTGCTTTTGTCCCTGTTGTTCGCTGGCATGCATCAGCTCAAGAATGAAGGTTTGCAGAAAGAAAACGGGTGTTACATCGGAAAGAGGATTCGTGTTCATGGGTATTTTGTGAAGTGAGTTTTCACTAATTGAAACATAGCTTCGCTAATCCGGCAATCATTAATAACCAACTCATTGTATTTTATGAAAAATGACATTTTAATTCAGTGGCACGGCATTTGCTGTAGTATAAAAGCAACTATTGATTTTGATTGTAACTAATAATTATGAGGAATTAACCATGAGCCAAGAAAAACCACCCCTGGATCCGCATCCATTAAGCGAGTACGTTGCCTGGGCCGGATCACGCAACCGGGAGCCGCTGTTAGGGGTTTTAAAAGAGAAACTGCCAAAAGATCCCGGTAATGTTCTGGAACTTGCCAGCGGCAGCGGTATGCATATCAATTATTTTGCACCGCATTTCGAGCATTTGCATTTTCATCCTTCTGATAAAGATCAAGAAGTTTTTGATAATATCAAGAAACTGTCTACAGATCATGGTAATGAAAATATCGCCGATCCGGTGCATCTGGATCTGACCGATCCTGAAACTTGGTTCAACCCTGGCAAGGTGAAATCCTTTGCCGCCATGTTCTGTATCAATATTTTTCAGGTGGCACCCATTTCCATTGCCGACGGCATGATGGAGTGCGCAGCAAATTTGTTGAGCGATGATGGTATTTTGCTGATTTACGGACCCTTTCAGGTTGAAGGCACCTTTGCCACGGATTCCAACAAAGAATTTCACGAGACATTAAGATCTGCCGGTGTTTCTGAATGGGGCTTGAAAGATGTCGCCGATCTGAAAAAAGCAGCAGAAAAGCATGGTTTGGAGTTAAAAGAGCAAATCAATATGCCAGCTCATAATTTCTCGCTGATCTTTGGCAGAAAATAATAAACGCTCTGTAACTATTCAGAGCGAAGCAAAAAATCCCTCTCCTCCGGGAGAGGGTAGGGCGAGGGGGATTTAAACAAGGCAAAATGCATTATTTTGATCCCCTTATCCTATCCCTCTAATCAAAGTTAAAGCAGGAAAATCAATCATGGAGAAAAAATGTTCAGCCGTTATTATCGGAGTTGGTCCAGAGCAAGGCTTGGGCGCAACACTCGCCAGCTATTTTGCCGGACAAGGTTTACACGTTTTTATCGCTGGACGAAGTGAAGACAAGCTTCAGAACGTTGCCAATAAAATCTGGAAAAATGGTGGTTCAGCCACTCCCGTAGTTGCTGATGCCATGGTTGAACATGAAGTAGCCAACTTATTCAACAAGATACAAAGTGATGGTTACAATGTCGATATTGCTGCCTACAATGTAGACAGCAATATTTCATCGCCTTTACTGGAAACCGATACAGAAACCTTTACCAAACTTTGGCAGCAAAATTGTCTGGGTGCTTTTTTCTTCGGCAAGGAAGCGGTTAATGCCATGAAGGACCAATACGAAGGAACGCTGTTTTTTACCGGTGCGACAGCATCATTACGAGCGAAACCACCGTTTACTGCCTTTGCCTCTGCGAAAGCCGGATTAAGGGCGTTGGCACAAGGCATGGCAAGAGAATTTGGTCCTCAAGGCATCCATGTGGTGCATACTATTATCGATGGCGTAATCGATGGTGAACGGGCCAGCAAGCAATTCCCGGATTATGTTAAAGCCAAAGGCAAGGATGGCTTATTACAGCTTGATGCCATTGCGGAAACCTATTGGGCCATACATAAGCAACACCACAGCGCATGGACCCATGAACTGGATTTAAGACCGTTTAAAGAACCCTTTTAGAGAAGATTGTTAATCAGCGTCTATCTCTTTCCAATTTAACATTAATATTACCAATATATAAATTTATAAAAAATCTAAATACTTATAGGATAAAAGATTTTACTGGTAAATCTCAACGCTGTTTTCCCATGAAACTTGCAAGTATTTGTCGTTGATTGACAAAATATATACGCTATTTCTCTTAAGAAACTAAAATACTCTGCATTCATCGAAATATTTATCGTTATGTTAGTTTTCAATATTTCTATAAAACTGAGAATTATTTCAAGTTCAAAAACATAAATTAGGACACTAATAAATCCACTTATTTATATTCCCCAATTTAGATTTACTATTCAAGAATAAATTGTTAACACAAAGAGACTAGAAATTAGTTTCTGTATGATTTTTAGCAGCAATTTATTGAGCAGATCCAATTATTGGAATATAAATATTAATGAAGGTAAAGCCAATTAAGATGATATAAAAAGACATACGGTCTAGGAGTCTGTCGGACTTTTCATTTCTAATGTGCGCTATCTGGTAAAATAGCGGCCTGTTCTACACAAAATCTCAATTGACCCATGGCCCGTTTCATCCAATACGATCGATACCAACAATATAT
>CANNLO010000374.1 GCA_947505055.1 Methylococcaceae bacterium
ATCTGGTCATTTTTCCGATAGTGCTAGTGGCCGTGAGTAAACCTCTTGATTGGTTTGCTTTAATTAGTCTTCCTGGATTATTGGTAGTGACGATTAACTTAGCGTGGATGGCACTTCTGTTTAGTGTTACTTGTGCCAGATATAGGGACTTACCTCAAATTATAGCCAGCTTATTACAAATTCTATTTTATCTAACACCGGTTATTTGGATGCCGAGTTCACTTCCACAACGAGCAGGGCTTTATTTATTAGATTTAAATCCCGCCTATCATTTACTCGAATTATTACGAGACCCTTTACTGGGCAAAATGCCCTCCCTATTGAATTGGGAAGTTTCACTAGGCATGGCTTTAATTGGCTGGATCATGACATTATTCGTATATGGCCGCTATAAGCGTCGTATCGCTTATTGGTTATAACGGGGAACATTACTTATGGCAACGATTGAATTTACCAATGTCTGTGTTGATTTTCCTATCTACAACGCGAACAGCCGATCACTTAAGGCAAAGCTAACTCAGATAGCTACTGGGGGGCAATTGGGCGCTGACCCTCAAGGCCGCGTTGTTGTTAGAGCCATCGATAATATGAGCTTCAGCATTAAAGACGGCGATCGAGTTGGACTACTGGGGCATAACGGCGCCGGTAAAAGTACCTTGCTACGTTTACTTGGCAAGGTCTATGAGCCTTCTTCAGGCACGGCAAGCATTAAAGGCACGCTAGGTTCACTGATTGCTATTTCACTCGGCATCGATCACGAAGCCACTGGGCGAGAGAATATTTATTTCCGAGGGACGCTACTCGGCATGACCAAGGCTGAAATCAAAAAACAACTAGAAGCCATTATAGATTTTTCAGAGCTAGGGCACTTCATTGATATGCCACTTCGCATATACTCAAGCGGCATGCATCTCCGTTTGGCCTTTTCAGTATCAACTATCCTGCGACCAGAAATTCTACTCATGGATGAATGGTTATCGGTCGGTGATGAAGGCTTTAAGCATAAAGCCGAACAACGCATGGCCGAATTGGTTCAGTCAACTAATATTCTGGTCATTGCCAGTCATTCACGCAGGATTATTGAAAAGACCTGCAATCGTGTGCTTTGGCTAGAGCATGGAAAAATACGGATGGATGATAAGTCTGAATCTGTGTTGGAAGCTTATTTCCCCAATGCATAACACTAGGTTTTTACAAAAACAGTCAATACTAATTCGCTAGTAGCGACATTTTCACATGATATTAAGCGAGGGTTATTGAATTAGATAGGGGTAGTAGGGTAAACGTTAGGGATTGGTAGGGTAACAGCTTGTTAATACGAGCAAAATGAACATTACTTAGCTATTTTGTAAAACTTAAAGTGCAGGCATAATAAATGAAAATACTTGTCGATGGTATGAATTTCGAGTTGCAAAGTGGTACTGGCATAAAAACCTACTCCCGCTCAGTTGTTGCGGCCCTGTCTAATCAAGGTCATGAGATTGATCTTTTGTCACAACAGAGCTTTAAAAGCATCAAGCACGTTACACCTTTGGCTGGGTATTTGGCAGAGATGGCGCCTCGGAACAATACGGGAAGGATAGGACTCCGAGAAAAAATATTTTCACACGTAACCAAAATCGGATTAAGTTACAAAGGCAATATTGATTTGACGGATAATGCGAATATAGATGTTTTGTCTAAGTTGCATGGGGAAGATTGGCAACTAATCAACGTACTTAAAGTTTCTCCGGGATTATTTCTCAAATCATTTGCCCGAGCGGGGTTAGGTCTAGGCATAACTAAAGTACCAAAAGCTAGAAATAGCGAAGTCCTCTTTCTTACGTCACCGATACCAATCTATCTTCATGGCAAAGTTAACATTCTGACCATACACGATGTAATTCCACTATCACACCCATGGCTTATGAATCGCTGGTCAAATATAGCAAAAGCTATAGGCAATACATTGGAGTACACGACATCCAAGGCAGATAAAATCATATGTGTCTCAGAGACAACTCGCCAAGAACTTCTAAATCGATTCAATATAGACGAACGAAAACTTCATGTTGTTTATCAGCCTTGTCGATTCTCTCTTGGAGAGCAAAGCAGCTCTAAAGAAGCTGATGCTGAAGTGCTTGAATGGTTTGGCCTCTCTAACGCTCCCTACATTCTATTTGTCGGTGCGATAGAGCCAAAGAAGAATCTACTTAATTTACTTAGAGCAATGCAATTAAATAAATCGTTGCCGCAATTAATTGTTATTGGTAAATTTGCGTGGTCATGCGAACAAGAAAAAGTCATGATTTCGGAGCTAAAGAGGCGTGTACGTCATCTTGGATTTCTAGCTGATCATGAGCTTAATATATTACATAAGAATGCATCTGCATTTGTATTCCCATCTATAGTCGAAGGCTTTGGCTTACCAGTTTTAGAAGCATTGTGGAATGGTGTACCTTGTGTAATCTCCGATATTCCAGTTTTTCGGGAGTTGTTTTTAAATCATGCGCACTTTATTGACCCCTATAGTCCTGCCGCTATCGCAAAAGGAATTGTTAGAGCGCTTGATAGCTGCATAAATGAACGAAAGTTAGCTTCTGAATATGTTCAAAGCAAGTTTTCCTTCAACAAATTTAAAGAGGAGTTAGGTAATGTTATTCATATCTAAAGTTAAAGAGATGGCTAAATATCTTATTAGGTGGGCATTCAAAGACCAAATGCATGGCCTAGATAGGTTTCATTCTAGCCAAATTGATACAAAAAAGCTTAATGATCTTTTAAGTTTGATTGATAAAAATAGTCATCCAAATATTAATGATTTATGGTGGGTAATAAAGGATATTGATCCAATTCGGCTTAATATTAAAAATTTTGGTTACCATCTTGGTAGAACACTCACGCCTATTTTAACGTCTACAGATGCACCAGAGAATCCTGTTGTGGTTAATGTTGTAAGCAAACCAACTACACAAGAAGATATAGAGAGCCCCTGGTTCAAGTATTGGTGTAAGCAACTTAAAACAGCCCCGTTATATCACCGGAAATTATGGGAATTCGCTTTTTTGTTGCAGGCAATACAGGATCGGGGATTGTTTAATAGGAAAGAGTTAAAAGGCATTGGCTTCGGATGTGGCCAAGAGCCTTTAGCTGCTTATTTTGCATCAAAGGATATTTCTATCGTTGTAACGGACTTAGAGCCTGAGAAAACGTCTGGCATGGGTTGGACCAATACTGGCCAGCATACAAGTTCACTTGATATGGCATATTATGCGGATATAGTAGAAAGAGATAAGTTCAATAATTACGTCAAACACAAGTTCGCGGACATGAATGATATTCCTGAGGATATTGGTTCTAATTTTGATTTCTGTTGGTCGGTTTGCGCTATGGAGCATTTAGGATCAATTAAGAAAGGATTGGAGTTCGTGGAAAACTCTCTTAAAGTATTAAAGCCTGGAGGAATTGCAATTCATACCACAGAGTATAACTATCTTTCTGAATCTATTACGATAGACGATTGGCCAACTGTTTTGTTCTTAAGCAAGCATTTTGAGGAGTTGGCTACTAGCTTAGCAACTAAAGGCCATAGGATGTTAGGCCCAAATTTTGATATCGGTAATGGGGTTTTAGACAGATTTATCGATTTACCACCTTATGCTTTTGGTGAGGGAGGGTGGTTTAAATTGGATAATAATCAGTGGGATGAAATCAATCAAGTTGTACATTTAAAACTCGCTATTGATGGTTTTCCTTGTACGTGTTTTGGGATAATTGTTATTAAGGCTGATGAGTAATGTTTTCTTCAAGAACCTATTTTTCGGCTCCTCACTAATCTTTGAGAGATCATTTGGTGCCGGCTGTCTTAAGTTAATGGTTTTAGATCAAATTCGATGAAAGTATTACATTTTTATAAAACTGCATTCCCAGATTCTATGGGTGGAGTTGAGCAAGTAATCAATCAGATTGCCAGGGGCGCTAACAAACTTGGCGTTCAGACTGAAGTGCTTTCATTAACGCCTTTGCATGGCACCCAAACTATCGAAATCGACGGCTACTTATCGCATCGGGCCAAGCTAGATTTGGAAATCGCCTCAACAGGATTTTCTGTATCTGCTTTTTGGCACTTTTCACAATTAGCAAAAAAAGCTGATGTTATCCATTATCATTTTCCATGGCCTTTTATGGATTTGGTGCACTTTGCTACTATCGCAAAAAAACCAACCGTAGTGACTTATCATTCCGACATTATTAAGCAACGGCATCTGCTAAAACTCTACAGCCCTTTGATGCATAGATTTTTAGCTAGTGTTGATAGAATCGTTGCGACTTCACCTAATTACTTATCGACGAGTGATGTTTTAGCTAACTTCTCAGATAAGGTCAGCGTTATTCCTATTGGCCTAGACAAAGTAACCTACCCCATAGCTATGCAAGACCACTTGCAATATTGGAGCGAAAGGATTGGATCAAAGTTTTTTTTGTTTGTTGGAGTTTTGCGCTACTACAAAGGTCTACATATTTTAATGAAGGCGGCGCAGGGACTAGACTATCCAATTGTGATTGTTGGGGCTGGCCCAATTGAGTTGGAGCTACATACGCAAGCAAAGCTACTTGGTTTAAATAACATTCATTTTTTAGGGCAATTATCAAATGAGGATAAGGTTGCATTATTAACGCTCTGTTATGGAGTGCTTTTCCCATCTCATCTGCGATCTGAGGCGTTTGGCATTTCACTTCTTGAGGGTGCAATGTACGGTAAACCAATGATCTCTAGTGAAATTGGTACTGGGACAACCTTCATAAATATTACTGATGTGACCGGATTAGTAGTACCACCAAGCGACCCTATAGCACTAAGGCAAGCAATGAAGTATTTGTGGGAACACCCAAAGGAAGCAACAGAAATGGGCAAGTGTGCCGAGGAGCG
>CANNLO010000375.1 GCA_947505055.1 Methylococcaceae bacterium
TCACTATTGGATAGTCCCAAGATACCTGATAGCAGTACGCCCAGAGGTATGTTTTTTTTAGATGAATTCCAAGCACCTGGGAAACTTGAAACGGAAACAGGTCAACCCGTGATTGATAAGCTGGTAGATCGAGGCCGTTCCAAGCAATTCGGTTGCTACTTGGCTTCACAAGCAGTGTTGCAGCTTTATAAGGTCTACACCAAGGAAGACGTGGATAGTTGGCGAGAAACCACTTCTAACTTTATATTGACGGGTGCGCCGCTGGGCGAGACAGCAAATAAAGTGTGTGAGTTTTTAGGTGAGCAATTTGTTGATAAATTGCATGTGTCCATGAGCTATGGCAACGGAGGCACTCCGAGTGCTAATCGCAATTATCAGGAACATTCTAAGAAAGCGATGTTACCCAGCCAATTAACCAGTAAGTTAGAAATCAGCGATACGCATATACGATATTTGGCTTTATTCAGGGGCATACCTGACGCCTACATACTGGAAAAGCCATTTGTGAATATCCCCGAAATCCACCCGATTTGGATTGAAAGACCGCAACTTGAAACCACGATCAATCTTAACTCACGAGTGAAAAGCTTACTAACCACTCAAATGGTAGGAGGTCAAACCATCGCGAATGAAACCCCAGCACCAGAAGTGGCTAAAAATTTAGTTGAGGATTTTGACGAGGAATCGGGTGAGATTGGTATGTGGGTTGATACTGGTCAACACATGGACGAAATGAGTAAGGAAGAGCGAGAATTTACCGAAGAAGACGAAGATGTTGCGGGTGAAGTTGTTAAGGGAATGGTGACTGAACCTATGATTGATTCGCATGGCGTATCCACCATTTTGGACTTACTGGTAAAAATCACCGAGAAAACCAACAATCCGCAGTCGAATAAAACACTGCAAAAATATATGATGAGCGCGAAGCGTCAGATTTGAATTGACAGATAAATGAATCGCAAGCAATCTGAGCATGTATTTTATTTAACCATAACTCACTAAGGGAAAACTATGAATAAATCTGAACTGATTGCAGCCGTCGCGGAAAGTGCTGGTCTGTCTAAAGCGAGTGCTGGCCGTGTTATTGATGCAACTGTTGCTGCTATTACAGAGGCACTTAAAAAAGGTGAGACTGTTCAGCTCATTGGTTTTGGCACATTCAAGGTGACACAACGTGCTGCTCGTACTGGTCGCAATCCAAGTACAGGCATTCCTATCAAGATCGCTGCACGTAAAGCCCCAGGTTTTACAGCAGGTATAGCATTGAAAGATGCTGTTAATTAAGCTTTGCTATTGAATTGAATAATGGGAGCTTCGTGCTCCCTTTATTATTACTACGCCTCACCACCATATTTTCTTGGGTGCTTATTTTCTTAAATGCTGATTGATATAGGTGCCGAGTCCACTTCCCCGCGTTGCTAAAACCTTCATTTGGTCTATGTGGTGTTTGGTATGTTCTAAATTGGTATATGGATAGACTTTGGGCTTAGTCTTAAATTTTATGCTGATGAAATCATCCCCGATTAAATAACTTTCAATGCCTGAAGTGCCCGATGTATCTGCGTAAATTTGCATTTCTGGTTCCTGTTAAGATTGATATTAGCAGTTAATATGGGGGCAAATAGTTAACCTTCAATAAGCCTGGCTGACTCACTGAAATAGCCTATACACCACCAGCAATAAGCCACCTCCACAAAACACAGCCCCAGACCAAACAGCCAAATCTCTCAGCACTCGCGCCATAGTCCAGATGTTATTAACGGCAATCGTATGTTGCTTCAAATATTCAGTGGTCATTTTCTTAAAAATAACAGGCAATATTTCACTCGCGGCTTTGCCAATAATGTCCTTGGTTTGCTCTTTCACCAGTTTCCTACCATCGCTTAAAGCCAGCACAATATCATTGGCACGACTTAAAACGCCCTCGTGCTTTTGCATGGCTAACATTAAGCTGTTTTCATGCGTGGCTAACAATCTGACATTCTCATTCGCAGTCATGGTGAGTTGCTGGCTAATTTCACCCACTTCACGCATTTTATCCGCCAGCACCGCATTGAGTTGTTTCAATAAACTTTCAGAAAACCCCTTGTAGATAATTTCAATGGCGGCTAATTGCTCAATCACTTTGTCATCAAAGCTAGTCTCAAATTGTATTAAGCGAGCATTGGTATTTTGCAACACATTAGAAGACAACATTAACAAGATAAAAAGGTTATGTATCTCTTCATTATCACGAGCACCCATCTTGTTATAAAACTCACGAAGAATCACCTTGTCACTTTCATTCTGTATTTTATCAAAAACAGAATCCATGCTTTTAAAGTCATTATATTCAGCACCAAACATTCCAACATTCATAATTCACCACTTCTATTATTATCATAATAGAACCTATCAGCAATAATTGAAAAAGCAATGGCTGTTGAATTTATTTGTTCTTTTGTTTTTATTTAATTTTCATTTATATATTATCTACGCTCTATTGACGTTCATTTTTAATCTGTTATTTATTACTTATAATAATAGGAGATTGGAAATGTCGAATGAATTGTTAGCAACATGGGGAATCATTAAAGTAGGTGAACAGGATGGCGTGACCATTAGTTCAGATATGCAGAACAACCGATATTTAGTAGAAATGCCCAACAAGTATGATTTAACCCACACTTTCAAAAAGTATGAGCGTGTTGAATTCAAGCAAAACCCTGAGGCTTTGGATAAGGCTAACAATGTGGTTTACGCGACTAAAACGGTCTTTGACTTAGGCGAAGCAGATATTAAGCAGTTTATGGCCGATGTGACCAAAACCAGACAAGTGAATAAAGAAATGATGACCGAAAGGGAAATGTTCACCACGGCAATTAGTTTTGACCATAATCCACAGGAGATTGTCTATACAGGCATACCATTACAAGCCAAGCGTGACGAACATCATGAGATTATCAAGAATGAAGCAGGCAAAGCCATACAAACGCCAGGTTATGTGAAAGGTGAGATTTTAGCCGCAGGTAAATATTTGATTGCCATGATGAGCGAGCGCAACCACACCGCAGAAAAAGGTGTTGTGCATTTGATTGAGACTTCCAAGTTCTTAAAATTAGAAGACTACAAAAAGCCTGATAGATTACTCGCTGTATGGGATAGGTTAGGCATTGACCCAGTTGCAGATATTGACAATCTGGAAGTAAAACGCGGTATCCATAAGTACATCTCCTTCAATGAAAGTGGCTTGGTCAAAGCCATCAATCACACCTATACCAAAGACGTGAAGCAAACCAATGGTGCAGAGAATGCCGTCATTGCAGACCAGCCAATTGAAGCAGAAAAAGCAGCCCCAGATAAACCCCCAGTCAAACCGAAGCCCAAAAGCAAACAGCCTGAAATGGTGAGATAAACAATGCCCCATTGCTGGGGCATAGCCTTTACATACTCATTGCAAACTCTCGCTTAACAACAGGCAATACCTTAGGCACCACCACTGCTTTTAAATCGGTTTTAGCCGCTTGTTGCAAGACCAAGTCAGCTTTATAGGCGGCTCTTTGCTCATGTTGGTAATTGACGGACTTTTCTGCTTGGCTGGCGGCTTTGAAGATGTAGTTTTTATCTTCGTTCAGAGCGCCTAGCCATGATTTTAGATAAGCAACATTGTTTTCATGCTGGCTAGCATCGTAAGGGATACCTAAGTCAGCACTCATTAAAACACTGCTAATCTCAGCGACCATCTCTTCTTTGGCATAAGACTTTGAACCGAAGCCGCCACTGCTTAAATCACGACCCAAGGCTTTGCCCGTGGAATGGCTAATTTCGTGTAATAGTGTGCCGTAGTAATCATTACCAGTTCTAAATAACTCCTTAGGTGGCATAGTAATGGCATGGTTAGCAGGTGAATAAAAAGCCCTGCCTTTGTTGACTTCGTTATAGGTTAAACCAGTCTTAACTATCATGGATTGCAGATGGGTTTCAGCTTCTTCGTGTGGAATGAAGGTGTAAGATTTAGCTTGTAGCGGCTTCATGTTGGTAATTTGTGTGGCATTAAACACATTGCCTGAATGGGCTTGCATCCATATCTTGGGTGCTGCATCACCAGCCTTTACATTCTCAACAGGCTTTGGATCTGCCTCGTTATCATTCGTCTCATCAGCTGATTTGAATGACACTTGCACAGCTTTAAACACTGGAATGGCTTTTGAGCCTTTGATGATGTGCATGGCTTCAAGGCGGTTATTCAAGCCTTTAGCCTCCAATTCCTGAAATGACTTTTCTAGCGGCGCGAGCCTCTGGTCAAATTCTGCTTGTGTGATTGCCTTAGCTTCCAACTTCTCAGACAAATCGTTCAGTTCAAACACATTTTTGGCACGGATCTTTTCCATCTCTGCAATGTTGTTGTAAGTGTAGAAGCGATTGTCCACAAAATCAGCACTCATTAGCGAGATGACATTGATGCCTTTATACACGGTGCCAGTGGCAGGATTCACAGGACGCTCATTACAAGAAAACCAAGGCTTATTCCATTGGTCATCAGGATTGGCTTCCATGTGACTAATCATCTCCTCAATTCTTATTTTTACTTTATCGGTGAGTTCTTGTCGATAATCTTTCTTATCTTCTTTTAATGCTATTTTCTTTTTATATTGTTTTACTTGTTTATTGTTTTCATCTTGTTTTATATTTGATTGTTCATAAGTCATATCCATTATCCTATTAAGTAATAATAGTTATAGCAGAAAATTTCTCAATGTCAAATTATGAAAGTCAAATTCGTCTGTATTAGTGTGGTTTATTAAATACGAAATAGATTAAAAAATAACAATGATTAAATAAAATAAAACAGTAGACGTTCTATATAAAAGGAGTAGTGTACATACATCACATAAACATTAAGAGAACAAAATTAAATGAATAA
>CANNLO010000376.1 GCA_947505055.1 Methylococcaceae bacterium
ATGGCTTTTTTCAACCTCCAGGAAGCGCCCTTAGCGGGCGGCAATGGTTTTTTTGTATTCGAAAGTGTGAGCTAAGGATTAAACCTGCTGGCGTTATTTGTAATGAGCTGTGGAGATAGATTTTATGCAATCGTAAAAAAAGATATTTTTTTGACGGAAAAAGCTGTCAAGCAATTTTTTATTTATTTTTCAATGATGAGGGCGCGAGTAGTTACAACATTTCCTTTTTATCCTTGGTTTTAAGGGGAGCACTCATGATGTAGATAGCGATATAGCTTTTGTCATTTCTCGTATTTTTGTCATTCTTGTCAGGTAAGCGGCAAATTTTTGTCAGTTAAGTCATGTTAGTGTAATTAAGAGGTTTTAGTTGGGTAGTTGCTCAATGTGATGAATAGAGCTTCTTGTGGAGCGTGGCTGTATCAGTGTTTGATGGTATTAATTGAGCATGTGGATGGGTTTAATATCTATGCACTACCAGAGACTTGCTTTAGCTAGGTGGGGAGGCTTATTAAATGCCAGGTGTTGATATGTATTTAATTGTGTTAAAAAAACCATAAATGAATTATTTATTGCGGGATTTTGTTTTTTGGCGCGTTATATGCTTATTAAATATTAATGCTGCACATGATTATTATTGTTTGCGGTTATAAATACAAAGCATTCATGATAATAGTACTGCTAAGTGTGAGAGTCCATCTAATTGCTGAATAGATGAGAAAACAATCATATTCATGAATAACTTAATTATAAAATTAGCATTTATTGGGCGGAGCAATATACTCATGGCTATAGAAAAACGTAATCTTCTTCTATTTCAATCGACAGAATATGGTACTGAAGTTTCAGATGAGCTATTGAGTTATCCTTGGGAAATCCATATTGCAAATACACTTGAACAAGTATCTCAACTATTGGATCAACATACTTTTCATGTAGGCTTGTGTTTGGTTGACAAGTGTACGTTTACAGCCTGTGCAAGTTTTCAGTGTTGCAGAAAGGAATATTTTTCTACGGTTAAGGACCTGTTTAATTCAAATTCCAGTATTAAATGGATTATGGGGTTACCAAAAGGAACCACGCCTGATGCTCTTCAGACCTCGGAAGAGATTAAATTAATAGCAGAATATTGTTTTGATTATATAACGTTGCCAATTGACAAGGAATCAATGCTATTTACATTAGGGCATGCTTATGGCATGAGTAAAGTATCTCAGAATTTTCCAAAGAAAATAAATAGCTTTACATCAAACTTTGGGATTATTGGAGATAGTCCGGCTATGATGGACTTGTTTAAGTTACTTAAAAAGGTATCCAAAGAGGACTGTTCTGTTCTTATTCAGGGAGAAACTGGAACAGGCAAGGAATTGATTGCCAATGCCGTACATAATCATTCTAGTCGTTCTGAACATCCGCTTATCACCATTAATTGCGGTGCTTTTCCAAAAGATTTGATTCAGTCAGAGTTGTTCGGTCATGAGAAAGGCGCTTTTACCGGCGCAGCGCAAAGAAAAATAGGTCGTATTGAAGCCGCTGAAGGTGGTACTTTATTTTTGGATGAAATTGGCGATTTGCCTTATGAGCAGCAAGTGAATTTGTTGCGTTTTCTTGAAGACAGAACCATTAGACGAATTGGTGGGTCAGAAAATATACCTGTGAACGTACGTATCATTGCAGCGACTCATGTCGATCTGAAAGCCGCAGTGCAAAGAAAAGATTTTAGAGAGGATCTGTTTTATCGCCTCCAGGTTTTGCAAATAGAAACGCCGCCGCTACGTGAAAGAGCTAAGGATATTGAATCTCTGGCTTGTTATTTCTTTAAGAAATTCTCTGCGGGGCATAGTTATCAATCGAAAGGTTTTCAAATTGAATCACTTAACTTATTAAATAGTTACAGTTGGCCGGGTAACGTTCGGGAATTAATGAATTGTATTCGAAGTGCAATTGTTACTTCGGAAAACGGGTTGCTTACTCCCGAGGATTTAGGCCTTGATCGAAGAGAAAAAAACAGGGCACTGCAAACTCTTGATGAAGGTCGTGCTGATGCAGATCGTGATTTGATTCTTGCCACTTTGCACCATACTGGCAATAACTTGAGTCGTTCAGCTGAATTACTGGGGATATCAAGGGTAAGTCTTTACCGTTTGATTGATAAACACGGCATAATAGTTTAATAAGAGAGCGGTTAGCGCCCTGTGGCAGGATATTTGAAAAAGCTGCAATCTATTGAGAATGTATTTAAAAATAAGGTCTGTAGGGCATGCGTGGTTTGGAGAATTTGCTCGTTAATCGAGGCGAGCTTGAATGCGGATAAATTTCCGTTAAAGAGAATAATTTAACTTGGATTTATCGATAGATAATGAACTTTTGGTAGCGTTTGAGCGGAAGGGTTTGTTAAGCTCTAATTCCTTTAACATGGGAGCGATCTAAAGATGAGTTGCATTTACTTTAGTGGCTAAATACTTTGGTGGAAATGCTGTAAATAGTCGCCCGACAATTTACAGCACTAAATTGGATGTTAAATGCAGTTCTATAAGTTTTTTTATGGAAATGCTAATAGAGAACAATGGCTGTAGCATTTGAGAAAGCAATTATTAAGCTATATCACGAATAAAATAGGTCATATGACTTATTTAGATGTGATTTTAATGAAACATGACACGCCTTATTAGCATCGGGAAGATTTTAATTCTTGTTGATTTGTAAAGTTTCTCGACAAATCATTAGATATTTTTTCCAATATTATGCTTCTCGTTTCAAGGCTGACTTCATTACGATTTTTTCCTGAGCTGTTTACAATAGGAAGAAAGCTGAGTTTGACCTCAATTTTATCCAGAGCCAGTATTTTGATTAAATGTGGAATAAAGTCATCTTCACCGATAAATGGGGCGTGTTCTTTGGCAGCACCTTGGTATTGAAGTGCTATCGGTTGAATGGCCGATTTAGTTAATAATGCAGGCTGAAATAATGAGGAGTGAAAATTTAACACTTCATTACCATTTGTTGTAGTACCCTCAGGAAACGCAATAATGTTGCTGTTTTGTTTTAACAGCCACACTATTTTTTCAGCGGTATTGCGAATATGCTGTTTATCTCCGCGACGAATAAAAATAGTGCCACCCTGTTTAGCCAGATAGCCAATAATAGGCCACTGCGAAATATCACTCTTGGCAACAAAATATGCAGGCAAATATTGCCCGATAATAATGATATCGAGCCATGAAATGTGGTTGCTGATTAATAATGCCCCCTGTTCTGGTGGTTCACCTTCTTTGGTGATTTGTAAGTTAACGATGGAACTAAACCAGCGTAACCAGAGAGTTTTAAGTGCGTCCCGTCTGGCTTTCGCTTTACCTGTTGAATATAAGGCATTTATAACCGGGAAAAGACCCGCAGCAATAATAAGGCCATTGATAAACAGGCCGATGATTAAAAACAGTTTATAGTACAGCCGTATTTTCAATTTCATTCCCTGTCTGATAGCCTCGCATGTAATGTTTGCTGTAGCGCTCCTGTAATTTATCGAGCGGTAATAGTACAAATAAATCCATGCAGTTAAAGTCTTCATCCCAGTAAGGTTCACCGCAGACTACAGCACCGAAACGAAAGTATGCCTTAAGTAAGGGTGGAATGCCAGATTCATCACGCTGGCATCGTAATTCAGTTGGAACCGGAATACTTGGAGTAACTTGTAATGAGGCGGGGGCTATATTTTTTTCATCGATATTTCGATAAACCGCATCAATGGCAAAACCGCTAGGGCCTGGCGTAATGCTGGCGCAACCCAGTAAATAGTTAAACTGTCCTTCCAGTGCATATTGGACAAGTGCCGACCAAAGTGTTGTTAAAACAGCGCCACCACGATAATCGGGATCAACACAAGTGCGACCAATTTCTAAAAAGCGCCCCGGCATATTTAATACTTGATCTAGATTGAATTCATTTTGACTATAAAACTGTCCTAAATGTTCAGCTTGGTCTTGGCTCAGTAAACGGGTGTAACCGACTATTTTTTTATTGATATTGTCATAGACAATCAAATGGTCGCAATAACTATCAACTTCATCATAGTCTAGACCTTCAGATTCTGTTTTGAGTTTGGCTCCCATTTCTTTTGCAAATACACGAAAACGCAATGATTGAGCTTCTTTTATCAGCGCCTCTGAGTTCGCGATAAAGCATTCCAATCGTTTGGTTGGCTTGATTTTTATTGCCGCATCTGTTTTTTTCATGGCTATATACAGGGTTAAATAAAGATCTGTATACATTAAAGAATAAAAGTGTCAGTTTCATGTCAAATTCATGAACATAAAATGACAGAATGGTTAAGGTTGTGTGACAGTCAGGGTTTTGTTGCTTAATGTAAAAAAAGAAATGACGATTATTTTTTATTTATATTATTTTAAATCAATGGGTTGGTGTTTTTAATTTGATTTATTATTGGTTTTTGAGTGGTGTGTTTGTGGAGATTAATATTTGTCGGTTTTTACTTTATTAATCATGAATCATTAACGTAGTAGTTAAGTCTTCATTTTAAAATGTGCGGAATATATTTCACAGGCTAAATAATTTAGCGAAGTGGTTGTGAGAGGGGAGGTTATAAAGACATCATGCTTTCGACTATAAATGAATTATAGCTTAAAGAAAAAGCAATGATTTAGATGTGCTAAAAACTTCCAGGTGTATCTGAAAGTTCTACTTAAAGCTAGGGTAAAGCAGATAAAGCCCCAAATTTAGAAATTTGGGGCTTTATCTATGAGTTTGTTACGCTGGGGTTACATTCTCGGCTTGCGGACCTTTTTGACCTTGAGTTACTTCCATAGTAACTTTTTGGCCTTCTCTTAAGGTCTTGCGGCCTGCGCCGTTAATTGCGCTATGGTGAACAAAAACGTCTTTTCCACCTTC
>CANNLO010000377.1 GCA_947505055.1 Methylococcaceae bacterium
CCCATCTGACCACTTTTAAGACACGGATCATTTAGCAATCCGGCGTCAATCAGTGCCAGTTCCGTTGCACGAGTTGCCATTAAAGCGATTCGGCCCATGCTACGAACTTGTTTACGGGAATAATGTTCTGGCTTGGCAAACTCGGCTGGCGCACCCAAACGAGTATTCAAACCCTGATATTTTTTCCAGTCCTGCATGTACTGAATGCCGGTATGTTTGGCTTTGAGCCGCTCGGCAACCTGTTGCCAGTCATTGCCTATTGGCGAAATTCCTGCCATGCCCGTCACCACGACACGTTTCAACATAAACCACCGTTGACCGAAATAACCTGCCGGGTAATATAAGCGGCATCTTCAGACATTAAAAAAGCCACTGCGGCGGCAACCTCTTTGGGATGACCTATTCTACGTGCCGGAATCAATTTTTTAATTTCTTCTAATGGCAAGTCACTGAGCATATCAGTTTCGATAAGTCCCGGTGCCACACAGTTAACAGTTATATCACGTTTTGCCAATTCCAAAGCCAGCGCTTTTGTCGCGCCAATAATGCCCGCTTTTGCGGCACTATAATTGACTTGGCCACGGTTGCCCATCAATCCTGAAACCGAAGATAAGGTCACAATACGCCCAGGCTTTCGTCGCCTGACCATAGGCATTACCACCGGTTGCAAGACATTATAAAAACCATCCAGATTGCTGTGTATGACGCTGTCCCACTGTTCACCTGTCAGCGATGGAAAGGCGTTATCAGCCGTAATCCCGGCATTACAGACCACGCCGTAATAGGCACCGTGGCATTCAATATCCTGATTAATCTGTTCATTACATTGTCCACGGTCGGCAATGTCGAATTGCAAGATACGGGCTTGTTGACCTAACTGCTTAATTTCAGCCACAACTTCTTCTGCCTGATTCAGCTGACTGCGGCAATGTACAACCAGGTCAAAGCCTTGCTTAGCCAGATACAACGCAATCGCTTTACCGATACCACGACTGGAACCGGTCACTAAAACTGTATTTTTCATATTACACTCATGTTGTTTAGCGGTGGCTGATAAACGTTGAGCTTGGCTGTAACGTCGACATCTACGCCTAGAATCTGACAATCAAAAACGCCCAAACCCTCATCCTGAAAAATTTTCTCTACCTGTATTGTTAATCTTGCACCCACTTTAAATACTCCCACATTACTTAGATAGCGCCGGGTTCCCAGCAAAAAACCAAGTCGTATAGGATCATTTACCTGGCATGCCATAACACCGACATAGGCCGCTATCGTTTGTGCCATATATTCAATACCGACCCAGGCAGGAACAGTTTCATGATCACCAAACAAGCCATCGTCACGTACCACCAATTCAGCTGTCAAACTCTGATTGTCATAGGCAATAACTCGGTCCAGCAACACCATGCAGCCACTGTGCGGAATCAAATCATCTATATCGTTCATGCACGTCCCACAATAATAGATAAATTATTGCCACCAAAAGCAAATGAATTGCTTAGACAGGTATTAATTTTACGGCCGAGCATCTCACCCTGTTTTAGCAACAATACACGGGGCAAATCAGGATCAACCTCATCATCACAACTATTGGGAATCAGTACACCTGATTCATCATTGTCAGTCAGTAATAACCAGCAAAAAGCAAGTTCCAATGCAGCAGCAGCGCCCAGCGTATGTCCGCTCATCCCTTTACTGGAACTTGCAGCTACCGTTGCTCCAAACAAAGTATTTACCGCTTTACTTTCCATGGCGTCATTCAAAACGGTAGCCGTACCATGCAAGTTAATATAATCAATTTGAGCCGGTATTTTGCCTGCCTCATTCAGCGCAAGCTGCATAGCCCGAATTACTTGGGTCGCCTCAGGATCAGGCGCAGCAAAATGATAGGCATCGCTAGTCGCGCCTATACCCTCCAGAACTACCGGTCCCGGTTCTTTACTTAGTATAAATAAACTGGCTGCCTCGCCAATATTGATGCCGTCACGATGCAAGCCAAACGGTTTACACAATCCGATACTGATCGATTCGAGTGACGCAAAACCGTTAAGAGTCAAGCCGCACAAGCTGTCTGCGCCACCCACGATAAATGCATCGCAAACGCCCTGGTTGATTAAGCGTCGAGCTGAAGCAAAGGTTTTACCACTGGAAGAACAGGCTGTTGAAATCGTGTAAGCAGGACCTTTAACACCTAAATAGTCCGCCAGAAAATCCGCGCCAGCACCCATTTGTTGCTGTTTGTAATGAAAGCTTTCAGGCAATTCGCCATGCTCGGCCCAATAATCCAGCGCAAGCTCAGTGTTACGGACACCTGAGGTACTGGTCCCCAGCACAATACCAATTCGATCAGCGCCAAAACGTTTGATCATAGCCTTTACCGAGTGCTCAATCTGACTGACCGCTGCCAGCAACAGGCGATTGTTACGGCAATTGTAAATACTGTATTGTTCAGGGACTTCCGGAAGATCCCCAACAACAGCACCGACTATCATCCCAAACTCGTAGCTTAACTCAAGTCCCGAACGGTCACCAGCCAACAAACGCTTTAATACCTCAGCTTTGCTGTTGCCAAGCGCACACAACAAGCCTAGATCATTAAGGTATAAGTTCATAATTTAAACTTTTAATGTACAGGCGGTAATGGTACTGAAAATTAACCAGTTCAACGACTTTAGGCCAGTCGGTTTCGGGCGATAAATAATTAATTTCGGCCTGTTTTTTATCGTTAATATATAACAAGCGTTTGTTCACCTGTGTTTCCAGGCACCATCCAACAGGCAGTATTTTTTGCAACATAGGCACTGGCCAATAAACCAATTGCAAATCAGCAAGCATAAATTCAGGTTTAACGGTTTCCGGCAATAACGGACTTTTATCAGACATTACGGTTTTACCGTCATAAGTTATATTAAATAGACTGAGTCCGTCATTGCTGAGTCCCGCCATTGCAATATGCTGCTTATCCAATTCCAGAACAGCCAACAAAGATTCCTCACGATCAGACCAAAAGGCATTGATTTGTTGCAATATACGTCTGGTAGGTCCCAAAGGCTGGGCTATCGGAATCAGCCTATAGTTTTCAGGGCTTTCCTGCACCTGGTTTAAAGAACAAGCTGACAACAATAACGATAGTACAAAAACATAACTATTGATCTTTAACGACATAACTCAACGAGAATATCCAACCTGGAACGCGCATTTTTGACGTAGGGATTGTTTTCATCCCAAGCGTAACCCGCCAAAATGGAACTGATCATTGCCTTAATTTCGGGTTGCTGTTTGGTGTGAAAAATAACATCCTGAAATCGACCGTCATACCAGGCGTCAACAAATACCCGAAAAGTATTCACGCCACGCTGCAAGGGCACGGCATAATCCTGTTGCCAATCTACGTGTTCATGGTTAAATTGCCGGGTCAAAATTTCGGCTGCCAAGCTGGCGGATTTCATGGCAATCGTAACGCCGGACGAAAACACTGGATCCAAAAATTCACCGGCATTACCTAACAGCGCGTAACCTTTACCGTACAGACTTTTTACATTAGCGGAATAACCGCTAATCGTATTGATAGTTTGATCAAATATTGCATGTTCAAGCAATTCTTTCAAACTGGGATCTTGGTTAATAATAGCTTGCAGGGCCTGATCGTAATTGTCCCAAGCTTGGAAAAATTCAGGCTCCGCGACCACGCCAACACTGCTCCGACCATTGCTAAACGGAATTAGCCAATACCAAACGTCTTTATGCTCAGGATGCACCGTAATGCGTATTTTGTTTCTATCAAAGTGTCTGTCGCTAATACAATCTTCTATATGACCAAACAGCGCCTGCCTGACCGGAAAACCTGAAGGCGATTCCAAATCCAGCAACTTCGGCAAAATACGACCAAAACCACTGGCATCCAAGACAAAATCCGCATACTGAGTGGTAATTTGACCTTGACTATTACGCACTGTCAACTCAGGTTTGTCAGCTGGAAAATTAACTGCGACAACCTCGACCTGCCATTGTATTTCAACGCCCATGCGCAGCGCTTCGTCTGCCAGCAACTTATCAAAGTCACCTCTTTGCACCTGAAACGTCGTACCGATACCCGGACTAAATTTATCCTCAAAAGAAAACTCGGTTTGCTGATCCCGGCACACAAAAGACGCGCCATTTTTAAACTGAAATCCGGCCTTGACGACTGCCTCCAACATACCGGCCTGCTTGATGAATTCCATACATTGCGGCAACAGACTTTCACCGATACTAAATCTAGGAAACAACTGACGCTCCAGAATTGTCACCTGAAAGCCCTGGTTTTGCAGCAAGGCACCGGCAATACTTCCTGAAGGCCCGGCGCCGATAATGATAATTTTGGCTTTATTGTTTTTCATTATTATTTTTTGAATTTCTTAAGCCCAACCAAGGGCGCAAAAAGCATCGCCGTAACAATACCGGCAGTTACCGTAAAACCAAAAGCATGGACGATTTCCGTGGAACTTGTCGCCAACAAACCAAACGCCAATAAAGTCGTTAAGGCCGACAGCGTAACGCCCAGCGAAGTACTGGCCCGTCTGTCACCCGCCATAAAAAAGAACAGACCATAATCAACGCCTATACCCAACACCAGCAACAAGGCAAACAGATTAAACAAACTAAACAACTGGTTAAACCATCCCAACATGGCCAAGGTTACCGCCAACGCAACAACTGGAACCGACATGATAGTGACGCTGTTGCGCCAACCAAATCTGTATCCCAAGCCAACTGTAGCCAAACAAAATGCGCTTAGCAACAAAACACTGGCCCTGACTCTATAGCGTTCAAACAATGATGATAACTGCTCAACCTGATCCACCCAAATAACATTTGGCAAACCTTGCAGGGCCTTTAA
>CANNLO010000378.1 GCA_947505055.1 Methylococcaceae bacterium
AACGGCATTCTTGAAGGCATCAATTGTAAGATTCAACTGGCTAAACGCCGAGCCAGAGGTTATCGCAATATTAATAATTTTATCAATATGATTTATTTTCTTTGTGGGAAATTAAAATTCAATTACCCACTCTATTTCACATAGAGCCCCACGATCTCTCGACTTAAATACGGCAATTTGCAGATCAGCCATTTAGATACTCCGTTGATACCTAGCATCCCCTGGAGCATGGCAATCGCTGAAGAAAAACTATCTGCACGAAAAAATACCCAACCTACCACTACCATTAAAAATGTAAGTGAACCGGCAGCGAGGCTAGATGACTTGCCTCCATCACGCCAGCCCATGCGCTGTTTTAGGTTGCGCCACGTGTGATTTATCATCAAGTAACATCCATGTAGTCCACCCCAGATAATAAATGTCCAACCGGCTCCGTGCCATAGTCCACCCAGTAGCATGGTGATCATCAGGTTAAAATATCGTAGTGATTTACTGGTACGGCCGCCTCCTAGAGGTATGTATAAATAGTCGCGCAAAAAACGCGATAATGTCATGTGCCAACGTCGCCAGAATTTTATAATGCTGGTGGCTTGGTAAGGTGAATTAAAGTTCATCGGTAACTCAACGACAGACCGATTGCCATGTCTGAATAACCTGAGAAAATCGAAATATTATTGTAGTGTGTAGGAGAGTGCACCAATCCGCGCTTCAATTAACTGGGGTTGCCCACCTGCTTGAACGGCATCAAAAAAGGGTGAGGAAAATTCTGCCATTGAATCCGCAATAATCACTTTTTTGGCTAATCCTAGTACAAATATCATCAGGCAGTAATTATGCTTTATGATGGTTTTTTATCAATAGATGCTGGCTTGTTTAGTGAAATTAATGATTTTAATATTTTGGCTGCAGGTCTAGGTCAGCTGCTTTTGGTCCACGAAAAACATGAAAGCACGAAAAAAATCAAAAAAAGTACAGGCACGCGGTAAGGGGGTTCTTACCTCCACTCACTCTTCAAGCAACTCAGGGCGAACGGTTAGGTTTTCCTTTTTGTCTTGCCTTAAGTGGGTTGCGCCAAGTTAATGATTGATAAGCAGAAGCAATGGTCTGGCAAACAGTAATTCTGGTTGCTATTTTTATTAATCGGGTATATAAAGGCAAAAAATTGTTGGCTTCCAGATTGAAGCTTGTGAGCCATAACAAGACGAGTGGCTTTTTCCGATAAAGTGCTTTTTTATTTACGCCTGAGAGTTACCGTGATTGCTCACTATCAAGCCAGTTTTGCTTCGTGTTATTTAATCCTTGATGTAAATTGATCAGCTTTTTTTATCCGTGAATAAAAGTTTTATACCGGTGAATAATTGTTTTATACCAATGAACAATCGTTTTATACCAATGAACAATCGTTTTATACCAATGGACAATCGTTTTATACCGATGAGTTGTCATTGTTTATCGGTGACCAGTCTTTGTTAAGTACCGGTCAATCATTATAGGTTATTGATTTAATTAAATGCTTGTCTGTAATTTTTTAATCAACCAGTAGGAGTTTACATATTATGGCTACTTTACCTTTCATGCCCCATACTGACGACGACAAAGCTGACCTGTTAGAGCATATTGCTACTAATTTGCCTCGTTATGCCGATCTTTTAGGGATTAGCCCCCAAACATTGGAGGCATTAAAAGCAGATGCGGTCTGTTTCCGCTATACACTGCAAAGTATGGGTGTGGCGCAGGCTTATTCTCAGTCTTGGACAAACTTTAAGAATCTGCAGCGTGATGGCGGTAGTCTTAGTATAGGTTGGCCGGCACTACCTATAATGCCAGAACCAATTCCGTCTGCTGTTCAACCCGGCGTTATTCCAAGGCTTGCCGCATTGGCAAAAGATATTAAAAATAATAAAAATTATACCCCGAGTATAGGTCAAGATTTATGGCTGATAGGTGCCGAGAAGGTTGTTGATACCAGCATCTGGAAGCCGATTTTAAGCGTTTATAGTGAGGCAGGGCATCCGGTGATTGGTTGGACTAAAGGCGGTGCCAGTGCGCTGGAAATTTGGACGGACAGAAGTGATGGCAATAATTTTGTTTTTCTTGCTGTTAATATGGAGCCCAATTCAACGGATTTATCTCCACTTCCCGCAATGGGCGCGGTATGGAAATATAAGGCTATCTATCGTTTACACGATCAGCAAGTGGGACAGTGGAGCGATGTGATTAGTGTTGCGGTGGGGGTTTAGGTTTGTTGGGAGGTCTTTATACTTTTCGGGTGGCGTTTTAGGCGCTGCCCGAACTGTGCTAAAGGCTTTTAGAAATTAAATTTCCAATTCATGTCGTTATATGTTCATACAGATAACATCCCTTGAAGGATAGCAATCTACACAAATAAAAGCAGCGTCATTCCGGCCAAGCTGGGACTTGGCGTTCCGAGGGGGTTCAGTTACCAAGCTGGTGTATCTGAATAGTGGTTTATTGTTTAAGCCATTCGTCTAAGTCGCTAACAGTTGTCCAGTCAAGAATGGCTTTTATGAGATCTTCCAGTTTGGTAACGGGTAAATTTTGTAATTGTGCCAGTGTTGTGTCCAGCTAAGGATGGATGCCGAATTTTTGTCTCATCAGGCGTGTGACTATCAAAACACATTCTTCTTGCTTCCAATCTTGTGTCCATTGTTTTATGCGTTCTGCCAACAGGGTGTTTACCTCGTTAAGATCATTTAATTCTGTAAAGTGAGCATCAAGCGTTTTAGCTGGTAATAGTACACGGTTTAACCAGACTGTAAAAGCTCGCCTTAAGCTGGTTTGTTTAGGATCTTTCAGCAACTCGATAAGATGGAGCAATTAGTTGAATTTCCACGGTCTTCCTTGTATTGATAACTTTTATAATAGGCTTCATCATAATTACTTAAGCCGGTCATCATTAGTTCACGCCAGTGCTCATTGATATATTCATCAGTAAATTGTGTATTTTTCTTCCATTGGCTTAATGTTCTCTGAGTTAATCAGTTATGTTGAAACTCTTCAGATCAAGCATATGAACAACATAGTCGAACAAGATCACCGTTTCATCAAGAAAATAACGAATCTGATGATGGGTTTTAAAGCTTTCTATTCAACCAAAGCAACAATCGCTGGAATTGAAACAGCGCATATGATTCGAAAGGGGCAGTTGTCCGATGAAAATATAGCAGTTCATGGTATTAGCAGAATAGCCTTGCCAGAGCATTTCTCTACCGGGTAATCCTGAATACATTAAATTAAAATTCAGTGGCCGATTTAGGTAATAGCTACCAGTGGCTATATTAACAGTGACTTTAGCATTAAAGGTATTTGTCTGCTTTAGAGTTCTGATGGCTTTTTTGGCACGCTCAAGCGTTTTAAATGGGCCGTCGGTTCGTTTTATATTAGACTGTATTAAACTGCCCGACCATAAATTGTTACCTTTTGTGGGTTAACGTCTTAATCGGTCGCCATGACTGAGAAGCCAAAGCAAAAGCTTGCTATAATGTAAGGCGGCACGATATTTCATGAAATTCTCTCTGTACTTACAAAATGTATAATCAATTTCTAGACAAAAAATCCGAAAAATTCCCAGAATCCATAAATATAATGGGTTTAAGTGTACCTATTCTCGATTACCGTTATACGCTAGAATTATTTAAATGCTGGATAACATCACGGGAATCGCATCAGGTGTGTACTGCCAATGTCCATACGGTAGTAACCAGTCTTATCGATAAGGATTTTAGAGGCATCAACAACCAATCTTTAATCACGATGGATGGCTTGCCGCTGGTTTGGTACGCACGGACTGTGCATCGGGCGAACATTAAGGAGCGCGTCTGTGGTCCGGAGTTGATGTTGCGCTGTTTGGACCAAGGTCGCTCTCAAGGCTGGAAACATTTTTTTCTGGGTGGTAAGCCAGACGTTTTAGACGACTTGGTGATCGCTATGCGGTCAAGTTTTCCGGGCGTAGATATCGTCGGATGGTTTTCGCCATCTTTTCAGCCTTTGTCTGTTGAAGAAGATGAACAGTTGGTTGCCTTGATCAATCAGTATCAACCTGATTTTTTATGGGTATGCATGGGCGCACCCAAGCAAGAAAAATGGATTGCCTCGCATTTGCCACGCATCCATGTTCCGGTACAAATCGGCGTGGGTGCCGCGTTTGATTTTCATTCGGGACATGTACGGCGAGCCCCAATCTGGATGCAGAAATCAGGGCTTGAGTGGCTATTTAGAATGCTGCAAGACCGGCGTTTAATCAGGCGTTATTGCTTGACCAATCCGGTATTTATAGTGTTATTTTTGTGGGATTTTGTGGTGGTTAATTTACGAAGGATGATGTGCAGCGCGTAGCCGTATAACCATAGGGTCGAGAAGACCAGTTTCTCTCAATAAAGTCTGCTCTATCCATCTACTGATACTTTTTATATACGCCTCACCGCACACACTTGGTAGGCAATAGAATCGGCATCACTCCTTGATGCCGATTTTCAAGCCATAGCGTTGGTAACTAGCTATTTTGTAAATCGCAAAAGATTCGATTTCAATTTATCCGTGGCAAAAAAACATCATCAACTGAAAGCCCTCAAGGCATAACAAATTTATTGCCCCCCCTCCCCCGCTGAATGTTACAATTACGCTACACTGAAATTCAGCGAGTTAGCATTGCTTTTAGTTAAAAGGCGTGGAGATAATTTGACCTACTCTCCCTACCAAAGCATTTAACCAAAAGTACCTTGGGCTCTAATGTGCTATTCAAACATAACCAACAAACGCCACACAACCCAAAGCCATTGATAAACTAAACAACCACCAGCTAAAGCTGGTGGTTGTTTAGTTATATTTCAGTATGTTGCCGTTAT
>CANNLO010000379.1 GCA_947505055.1 Methylococcaceae bacterium
GGGTAAAAAAGCCGTGCTGTGGGGAACCGCGTTGGATAATTTGGCATCTTGGCGCATGGTTATGCCTGATGGTAACTGGCTGGACGTTGAACGCCTCAACCACAATCTGGGTAAAATACATGAACAGGCAGAAGTCACCTTTACCTTAAAACGGTTCGACAGCAAGCGCCAACAATTGCTTGCCGAAGAACAGTTGATGATTCCAGGCAAAGCCTTCCGCAAGGGCGAATTAGGCAAGGATGTTACCGATAAATTCCTCGGTGGTTTACCGGGTATCCAAAAAGAAGGCTGTGATGGCATCATCACCTCGGCGCGATGGATTCTGCATAAAATGCCGCCACATACCCGCACTTTCTGTCTTGAATTTTTCGGTCAAGTGCGTGAAGCCGTACCGGCTATTTTAGAAGTCCGTGATTATCTGGCAGCATTGCCCAAAGAAGGCTCAGCACGAGTCATGTTGGCGGGTCTTGAGCATTTGGACGAGCGTTATGTCAAAGCGGTAGGCTATGCCACTAAAGCCAAGCATCAGGGTCGTCCAAAAATGGTGTTGATCGGCGACATTGTCGGTGATGACGAAAAACAAGTCGCTTTAGCGGCTTCGGAAGTGGTGCGTTTGTGCAATGCGCGTCATGCCGAAGGCTTTATCGCCGTCAGCCCCGAAACCCGCAAGACGTTTTGGCTGGACAGAGCGCGTACCGCCGCCATCGCCAAACATACCAATGCCTTCAAAATCAATGAAGATGTGGTGATTCCATTGCCGCGCATGGGCGATTATTGCGATGGCATTGAACGCATTAATATTGAATTATCGCTACGCAATAAATTGCGGCTGTGTGCGGCACTTAGCCAGTTGTTGACGGGTGACTTGCCATTGCGTGCTTATGAAGACAGTGTTGATAAAATCGAATTATTTGGTGATCGACGCGATCTGGCATTAGCCACCATAGCCACCGTGCGCGAACGTTGGCAATGGCTTTATGACCATCTGGATTTACCCTTACCGGAAGCGGAGGCAGCGTTTAGCAGATTAGGCATCAGCGTCAGCGAACTGAGTAATCGAACAGAACACCCTACGCTGTTTCACCGCTTGCAAGACCGCTCGCTACGCGTATCCTGGAAGCAGGAGTTGCTGCCGCAGTTAAAAGAAATTTTTGAAGGCGACACGACCGCCCCCGTCCTTAAACGTATCGAGGCAACGCATAAGGAAATATTGCGCGGACGCGTGTTTGTCGCCCTGCACATGCACGCCGGTGATGGCAATGTGCATACCAATTTGCCGATCAACTCCGATCACTACGAGATGCTACAAGAAGCTAATGCGGCGGTAGTGCGTATCATGGCGCTGGCACGCGATTTGGGCGGCGTGATTTCTGGTGAACATGGCATTGGTATTACCAAATACGAGTTTTTAACCCCTGAAGAACTCGCCAGTTTTCATGATTATAAACAGCGCATTGACCCGGAAGGCCGTTTCAACAAAGGCAAACTGATGCCGGGCGGCAATCTTAACGCCGCTTATACGACGTCGTTCAGCTTAATGGGCTATGAGTCGCTGATTATGCAGCAAAGTGACATCGGCGCGATTTCTGATTCGGTAAAAGACTGTCTGCGTTGCGGTAAATGTAAACCGGTCTGTGCAACGCATGTGCCGCAAGCCAACTTGTTATATTCGCCACGCAATAAAATCCTCGCCACGTCTTTGTTAATCGAGGCGTTTTTATACGAAGAACAAACCCGGCGCGGTATTTCCATCACTCATTGGAAAGAATTTGAAGATGTCGCCGACCATTGCACCGTTTGTCATAAATGCTTCAACCCGTGTCCGGTGGATATTGACTTCGGCGAAGTATCGATGAATATGCGCAATTTGCTGCGTAAAATGGGCAAACAAAGTTTTAATCCGGTAAAAATGGCAGCGATTGCCTTCTTGTCCACCGGTCGCCCAAGTAGCGTAAAAATAATGCGCAAACTACTCATTGAATGGTCTTATAAAGCACAACGACTGGGCAATATTTTTCTTAGACCTTGGGGTCGAGCACAGCTTAAGCAACCGCCGTCTTCGACCGGCAAGCCGGAAATGCGTGAGTATGTGATCCACTTTACGAATCGAAAAATGCCGGATAAATTGCCCAGCAAAACCGCAAGGGCGCTATTAGGTATTGAGAGTGATCAGATCGTGCCTATCATCCGCGACCGCGAGAAAACCCGTGCCGATTCCGAGGCGGTGTTTTACTTCCCCGGTTGTGGTTCCGAGCGGTTATTTTCTCAAGTCGGTCTGGCAACGCAAGCCATGTTGTATGAAATCGGCGTACAAACCGTATTACCGCCGGGCTATTTATGCTGCGGCTATCCGCAACGCGCCGCCGGTCAATATGACAAAGCGCAAAAAATCACCACCGATAACCGCGTGCTGTTTCATCGCGTCGCCAATACCTTGAATTATCTGGACATTAAAACCGTCGTCGTCAGCTGTGGCACTTGTCTGGATCAGTTGCTGGATTACGAATTTGACAAGATTTTCCCCGGCTGTCGAATGATCGATATTCACGAATATCTACTGGAAAAAGGCGTAAAACTAGAAGGTATCAATGGTACCCGTTATCTGTACCACGACCCTTGCCACAGCCCGATGAAGCAACAAGACGCGATGAAAACCGTCAACGAGCTGATCGGTTCACCCGTCAATAAATCCGAACGCTGCTGTGGCGAATCTGGCACGTTGGCTGTAGCACGGCCTGACATTTCAACCCAAGTGCGCCATCGCAAAGCCGCCGAACTACAAAACGACACTGCCCAGCTACGCGCTGACGGTTTCGACGGGCCGATTAAAATGCTAACTTCGTGCCCATCCTGTGTACAGGGCTTGCAACGCTTTAAAGATGACGTGGATCAACTGGAGGTGGATTACATCGTTGTAGAAATTGCCCGGCATATACTGGGTAAAAACTGGATGAAAACCTATATCAAACAGGCGGCAAAAGGCGGTATAGAACGGGTTTTATTGTGAAATGGACGTAGAATCGGCAAAATCTGTGGGCGTTTTTTAGAAGTGGGAGGAGAAATAAAATTTCGGACATAAAAAGCCCTAAATTCTCATATAACACTTTGCATTTATTGGTGGGGCGTGAGAAATTCTAACCCGCGACTTATATACTCCGAACGGTCATGTTTTCGATTTTTTACTACTCACTTACTTCTGTCCCCCTCTTTGAAAAAGAGGGGTTAGGGGAGATTTTTTAAATAAATCCCCCTCAATCCCCCTTTTTCAAAGGGGGAAGCTTAAGCAGCCAAAAACCAAAAACTTGACCGCTTAAAGTATAGATTAAGCGTTCACTACTCTACCAGCTGAGCTCCCCAACACGGTTGACTTAACTAAGATAAACCCAAAGCAACCGTTGGCTGAGCCTCCACCAACACTGTTTAATTGTAATTTCGCCTTCGTCAGTATAAATAATTCTGTCATGATTACGATGGTATAAAGGCGACCTTTAGAGGGTTTCAATGTCAGACGACAACAATATTAGCAATAGAAGTGACTATGGATTTGATCCAACCTACGGTTATGCTTTACATCAATTAATAGAGGTAAAGCCACCAAAAGCACCGAAAGGTTTTGATGATTTCTGGCAAAAACGCTATCAAAACGCCTTAACTATTGCGCCGAAACCCTATTTAAATAAGGTACATAGCAATAATCCACATTGGTTGATATTTACTATCACTTATACCTCGACAAATAACTTCCCCATCCGAGGCTGGTTGTTGTTGCCAAAACGCGGGGCTATCAAACGTGGCTTTATTATTGGTCATGGTTACGGCGGACGTGATGCAC
Organism: Methylococcaceae bacterium; assembly: GCA_947505055.1. The sequence continues at coordinate 3,833 of CANNLO010000379.1, forward strand.
CGGATTTCAATCTCCCGTTTGAAAACTCAGCGCTGTTATTCCCCTGCTTTCGCGGCTTGGGTCTGAGTACGCAAATAGGCATCTCTACCGACCCCTTTTGGCATGTTCGACATGATATTGATAAGCTCGATCGCTACATTATAGGCGGATGCGTTGATGATGTATGGCTGGCGACCAGCACCCTGTTAGCGTTATTTCCTAACTTAAGCGGTCACTTGGGTTATCTAGGCATCAGCTTTGCTGGCGGCATTGGGGCATTAGCGCTGGCATGGGAACAGCGAATAGCGCGAGGGCATTTAAACGTCCCCACCTTTGGCAATCAACCTTTACGCTTAAGATTACCAACAGAAGGCAGCGCTAAAAGCTTGCAGCAGTTTTATCGAAGCCACAAAAAACAAACACTGAAAGTATTACGTTATTACGATGCCGCAACCGCCGCACAGCGTATCAGCATACCGATGCAATGTGCTTGCGCAAAATTTGATCCTTGTGTTGCACCGCCCGGACAATTTGCAATCTACAACGCGCTTAACTGCCAAAAGCAGCTGTTTATTCTGGATGCAGGTCATCACAATTACGCTAATCAAACGCATCAACAAAACGAGTTGTTGGATGAGCTTAATCTGTTTTTTGAACCGTTAATGGGTTGTACCCATAACATAATCAATAACCCGTAATAATCCCGAACATTTTTTACAGATTGAAAAATTAACTTGTAGGGCGATTTCGCGTTAGCAAACCGCCAATCGATGCGCCACCAAAATACCCACATGGCACAAGTGGCGGATTGCCTAGCGGCGAATCCGCCTTACAGCTTTGATGTTCCAATAGGAGCGTTAAACAGTGTGCTTAAACAAGCGAATTTGAAGGAGTAAGAAATGCGTTATATGGTCGTTATTGAAAAAGGACATTCTAGCTATGGGGCTTTTGTTCCCGATTTACCCGGTTGTATTGCTGTTGGTGAATCTGAATCAGAAGTCATTACGCTTATTGAAGAAGCTATTCAATTTCATCTTGAAGATTTA
>CANNLO010000380.1 GCA_947505055.1 Methylococcaceae bacterium
GATAAACAAAATCAGAAGCCTGATTGATACGCCCCTGCTCTCTTGCTTCCATGGCAAAACTTTTAACGATAAAGATATTGCTGATGGCGTCTGAGTAAACACCACCAACGCCTGAATCTGCCAGCGCTACCGCTTTGTCGAAACGCAGTTTCCAGATCGAATACACCACATTCCAGGTAACGAACAAAATAACCCAGGCCAAAAAATAACAGGCAAATTCCGGCTGTTGGCGATAAAAAATGGCAAAGGAAATGCCGATGGCGACAATATTGGTGAAAAACTGAAACAAAAACCAGTCCATAATCGTTTCAAAAGAACGCGAAAAACGATTGGCCTGCTTGATCAAGCTACCGGAAAAATTATTTTCAAAAAAAATAGCTTTCTGTTTTTTAAGCACTTCAAAACAGCGTTTTTCCAGCCTATTAACGCCGCCGCCATCGAGGGGAACAATCGCAATTTCCAAAAAGCGCCATGCCAGCCAAATGCCCGCATAGATAAAGCCAATCTGCTTTAAATTATCCAGCAACATTGCCAGAGTTGCCTCTGAATAAGGTTGTGCGAGGCCGTTGGCTATATTTTTATAATAAAGCGGCGCGGTTAAATCCAATATCATCGCTAAAGATAATGCGACCAAAGCTAACAAAAAATAGCCTTTTCTTTGCCAGACTACCCGGCTGTATTCTTTAAAAATGATGTCCATTAAATTTTTGTAAATGAATTGAAATCTGCTGTCCTGCTTCTACTGCCAGGGACTATTAATATCTTTCTACTATTATGCAGGTTCTAGTATTGATTTGCCTGATACATTTTGCTGACACACGCAAAATACTATAAGCTCGCTCATAGAAAGGATTGTAAGATTGACTTACATAATCCTGTAATATTCTTCATGTTATAAAGACGATATATTGATAAGGGACAACAAATCAACCGTTATGGATACCAGTAACTATAATTTTGACCCGACCTACGGTTATTCTCTTAACCAGTTGCTGGCTATTAAACCTCCGAAGGAACCCAAGGATTTTGATAGCTTCTGGCAAAAACGCTACCAAAATGCCTTAACCGTTGCCCCTAAACCAAAAATTGAATTTATAAAGGAAGACATGTTTGGATGGCGGGTATTTGCCATAAGTTACACGTCTACTGATAAATCCCAAATTTTAGGCTGGTTATTGTTACCAAGTTCCGGGATCATCAGACGGGGCTTTGTTGTCGGTCATGGCTATGGCGGTCGTGAAGGCCCTGATTTTCATTTACCCTTTAAAGATGCTGCGATACTGTTCCCCTGCTTTCGCGGCCTATCGCTCAGCGCCTGCCCCCCCATTTCTAACGAACCTTATTGGCATGTCTTGCATGATATCCACCTTAAGGATCATTATATTTTGGGTAGCTGCGTTGATGACCTATGGTTAGCCGTCAGCACTCTGTTAAGTCTATTTCCCGACTTGGCCGGCCACTTGGGCTATCTGGGCGTAAGTTTGGGTGGAGGTATTGGCGGGTTGGCATTGGCATGGGAAACAAGATTAAACAAAGGCCATCTCAATGTACCCACATTTGGTCATCAACCCTTACGTTTAAGACTAAAAACCAATGGTAGTGCCCGAAGTCTGCAGGAATTTTATCGATCACATAAAAAAATCACGCTAAATACTCTACGTTATTACGATGCAGCCTCGGCTGCAAAACGCATAAAAATCCCAATGCATTGCGCTTGTGCACTATTCGATCCCTGCGTCGCGCCCCCTGGTCAATTTGCAATTTTTAACGCCATTAATTGTGAGAAACAGTTATACATTCTGGAAGCAGGTCATCATAACTATAAAAACGAAGCATTACAGGAGCTTGAGCTGATTAACCAACTTGATGATTTTTTTAAGTCATTGGTAAGCGAGATGGAAATAAACCTCTATTGCCTTGCCCCCTCCTCCTCCAATAATTTTACTGCTAAAAAACAGGAGCTATAAATGAATCGCGAATATCACAAATGGTGGAGTAACCGATTACACCGTGATATGGAGTTACTGGTATTTGGCCATGCCGGCGCCAAAGTGCTGGTGTTTCCTTCTCGTCTTGGGCGTTTTTATGAGTATGAAAAGCTCGGCATGGTAGAAACTTTAAGGCACAAAATAGAGCACGGCTGGTTACAACTTTATTGTATCGACAGTATTGATGCAGAAAGCTTTTACTGTCAATGGGCGCACCCTGCCTGGCGTATTGCAAGACATGTGGATTTTGAAGAATATATTCTGAACGAAGTATTCCCCTTTATGCAAAACAAAAATCCGCATGATTGTGTCATTTCTCATGGTTTAAGTCTGGGCGCATTTCATGCCGCCAACATTGTCTTTCGTTATCCTCATCTATTTAAAAAGCTGGTCGCTTTTTCAGGCCGTTACGATCTGACGCTGAATGTAGAGTGCTTTAACGATTTATTTGATGGCTTTTACAATGAAGATGTTTATTTTCATACGCCCAGTCATTTTCTGCCTAATCTGGAATGCGCCTGGCGTTTGAAGAAACTAAGAGAAATGGATATTACATTGGTAATCGGTAAAGAAGATCCTTTTTTACAAAATAACCAACAACTTAGTTCAATTCTATCGCAAAAAAATATCAGCCATCAAATGCCGATTTGGGCTGATAGAGCACATAGCGGTTATTATTGGCGGCGCATGGCAGCAATTTATCTATAACAGGGGATAAACAGTAAATGGTTAAGGGGGCTAATCTCCGGCTATCACATTAACTTTTAGCTTTATACCAGATTCTTAAAATCAGTTTCTACACTTTACTTGTTGCCATTGTCACACATCTGGATGACAACGCACGCAAAATGCTTGCAAATCTTGATCTGTCGATCATAGCAGACTGTTCAAGACTTGCTACATGCTTTACTTAACAGTCGTTTTTTCTTTAAGCGCTTCTTCAGCGGCTTTTTTTTCCTCAGCTGCCTTTTGTCGTTCTGCAGCCTTTTTTGCCAACGCCGCTTTTTGATCGGCTGCCTTTGTAGCGGCTATCGTCCCGGTTTCAGAGGCAGCCTGACTTAGGACTGGTGATAATAATACTGATATTAGACAGAGACTTACTGTGATTTTTTTTGTTTTCATGTGCAACATAACAAACCCTTAAATTAACTAGTTATTTATAATGAGTGTAACTCGATTTTGGTAGTCTGCAGCCATGCAGATAAAGTGGAAACCAAATTTTATTCCCCATTAACACATCCACAATAATCTGGATATTTTATTTGCGGACTGACTTGAAATTATCATGTTAAAAATTAAAATACAATAAATAACTGATCTTATCCAGTAAAGGCTTAATCCAGTTTACCGCGCCGACCACCAAAGCTTTTCCGCCAGGACCCGTATTGAGGAAATTTATTTAAATAAATACCATAAACCCAAAAGACTAACAACAACCAGACCACCACCTATCCATCGCTTAAAAAGCAAATCATTACGCATAATTGTGTTATGCGCTTTCAAGCCCAGGACATGTCCTATGGCTGCAATGGGTAAAAGAGCCAGTGCTGTTACAAAATGCAAATCAACCGACAGGACAAGAAAGGTGGTCATTTTAATACTTACCAGAATGAACCATAATACAAACAGCGTGTCGCGCAATTGGTATCTGCTGACATTCCTCATAAAGACCGCAACCATCAACGGTGCGCCGCTCAAGGAAATCCCCGCAATGTAACCTCCTAAAATAAGCAACGCTCTGTCTACCCCGGCATGATGACTTTCAATACCTTTATTGAACAGCCAGGTAAAGCCATAAAACAAAGTAACCGAATAAATAAAACTATTCAGCCATAGTAACGGGAGATTCAATAACCCAAAAACGCCTACGATAGCAGGAGGAATAATGTAAATTGAAAGAACGCCGTAAATAAGGCCAATCGACATTGTGCAGACGGTTTATCAGTGTTAAACCGGAAAAAAACAATAAATGCACACCAATGATTGGCAACCACAGCAGCGGATTGTTTTGCACAAACAACATCAGTGGCAAGCCTAAAGCAGCACCACCAAATCCAAGTCCTGTGCGGACAAAGCCGGTCCAAACAAATACTAAAGCGATAAATATTATTTGATATTCAGAAAAGCCCAGTAACATGAGTTAACAACAGCCTGTTTTATTGATCATTTTTAGACGCACAATTAATAGTGTTAGATTACGAGGACCTTAACAAGGCTAATGTCCACGCAACCAGTAGTTAGCCCGAATCTTCAATAAGGTTTCTGGCCGACAACATTTCCTGCCGGCTTGTAATTACATACCCAAACTTGTGACTTATCAGGACAAATTGCTTTTCCACAACCGACTTCAGTCGTGCTTCCCCAAACTATTTGCGTATAGTGGCCACAAATTTTGCCTGCAACACAGGTATTTGTAGCATATCGATAATCATCTTTTTCGCTTCCCCAATCATCAATTACATGGGGTGGCGATAAGTGTTGAACTTTAGAACCTCCATCAGAAGATATTATCGGACTGGCCCAAAACAAATTTTCACCCAAATCAGTTGATTGACTATGCCTGAGTTCGCAAGCTTCTCTCGTTTTCAAGGTGTCGGCATAATCCTGAGCTATATCTGCAAGTGCTGTTGACCAATGTAATGCGGGGATCTTTTCGGCGTTACGCCAGTGATTATGGGCCATGATTATTTCAGCTTGCTCAGCCGGGCTTAAATTTGATTCAGCCATAGCAAGGTTACATAAACTGAATAGTGCAAGACTGATAAGAAAATTTTCTTTCATGTAACAGGGAGTTGCGCAAGTAGCTTGTAACGATGGATGAACCTTAGATTCAATAAGGGATTATTGAACAATTGCTTGGGGATGC
>CANNLO010000381.1 GCA_947505055.1 Methylococcaceae bacterium
AGGGCCATCGTAACGAAAACCAGTAATTTCAGCTTGAGGATAACGGTCAGCTATCACCAAAATACCATGCTTTGCTAAACGCATGACGTGTTTAAGTTTGCTGACACGCCATATAGACAAAATGTGCATGATTATGGCCGTCATTGTTCCAGGTGGCTTCTGTTTCATGTCTTGCGCACGTTCAGCCTTGGCGGCAAGATAACGCTCTAACCGAACTCCAATAAACGGCAAAAATTTAATTTTATCGCCCATTTCCCCTGAAATTAAGCCTAGGTAGCGGCGTTCGGCTTCGCCCTTACTTTGCAGGTGAATCAGTAAATCAGCAGTTAGGGTAGATTTTCCAGTACCATCGCAACCAATAACCGCAACAACGCCAGTAAGAAGATGACTTTCGTCATGAGGGTTCATAGATACAGACATAGTGGGCTCAGTATTCAACTTAACTGAAAGTTAATGAGATTAGCAAATTTATATTCTTGTCATTATAACTTGCATCCAAGTAAATGCTAAGGCGCACTAATAACTGTTGCTAGGATGTAAATCTCTTGAAAGGTTCTACAAAATTAATTTTTAGATGTAGTTGCAGTATGTATCACTTTTAGCGCAGCATCCAACACCTGTGGGTAGGGGTCACGACCATTTAAATCTAAAATAGGTGCGCCATTAAAATGCAGTGTTGGAATCACCCTCACCTTATCACGTAGCATGGATAGCTTGTGGTCTGGCTTACGTGAGTGGGCAGTTTCAGCATCAACATTAAGGCGTATCAGTAGTGTAGGTAAGTGGCTTGCCATCCATTGGTAAAGGCGCGTTTCTTGTTTTAATAGTTGGCGCGCCAACCAGCTTTGTGCATTGGCTAAATTGAGGCCTTGGCCGTCAAAATAAAAGCCGGGCACTTCTGCTTGTGGGTAGCGATCCGCAATCACCAAAACACCACGGCGAGATAGCTTCAACATACGGCGAAACTTATGTGCACGCCATGCGGAAAGTAAAAAAATCACCAGCGCAGTTAACGTGTCTGGCGAGGAGGCTTCTTTGCTATGTGCTCGCTCTGCTTTACGTACTAAATAACGCCCAAATGCTGCACCTATGATAGGCAAGCCTCTAATCCATTCGCCAATGTTGCCAGATGATTGGCCAAGATACAGCCACTCCACTTGTCTCTGCTCGGCTAAATGAGTAATAAGATCAGCGGTTAAAGTTGATTTACCTGATCCGTCGCAGCCCACTACGGCAATCACATTGTTAAGGGGTATTTTTTTCAGAGACATAATTATGCAGACTCTAAATATTTGTTAGTAAGGTTTATCAGGCGCTGCTTAATGTCCTCAGGTATAACAAAAGTATCGTTGTAATAATCTTGTGTCTGATCAAATTTCTTGGCAATGAGTGCGTCGTGCATACTACCCATTAAGCCATTCAGTGTGCTCAGATATTCTGAAATGCTACAGTGGTAAGTTGAGGGGTAAAGCGTTTTTAGATTGTCATACATGGCTACTTGTCGGCTAATCACTTTACGCATTTCGTGAAATTCCTTACCGGTAATTTCTTTTTTTGTGAGATGCAGACGAATGAAGTTAATCTCATCGTGTACATAATGCTGAAAGCTTTCAGGCGTGCTAGGTTGAAAGCAATCCATTTCTTTTGTTATTAAAGCGTAAAAAAATTTAGTTAATAAAAAACGCACTAACAGGGCTGAGCGCACCAATGCGAAACGCTGGTTATGCTTGAAAGCATCTTGTAAATTACCCATTACGCCTGTCATCCAATGAAACATTGTAGGGTAGCGGTGTCTTTCATCAAAAGTAACATAGGCAAAGCGTAGATGTTTAATTTTAGCGCGCATGCCATGGTAGATAATTTTATCCTCAGCACTAAGAAAGCCCTGATGATAAATTTTTTCTATCATTAGGCATATCTGTGCTCTATCAACACCACTTAACCACAGTTGCTGGCAAATGTGATAGCACTCTGCAAGTTGTTCTTGGCTGTAATCAAGATTAATTGCATCCGGTAGCTTTGCCTCTAGGTAAAGTTCATCATGCACAAGCACTGCTGCAAATAATTCATCACATTGCGAGGTAGAAAAAACTGTTGGATCGGTTGACTTTTTGCTAGCTTTACAACAACGATTAAATTTCATGGACTCTCTCATAGTTTGACATTTTTCGCACTAAAATAAATGCTATCAAATATATAGATTAATTATAGTCTACAATCTTGATGCTAAATGTAGTATCGAAATTAATTAATTATCTGGAAAACTTATGAAAACTTATCTTGATAATTCAAAAATCTATACTGTCTTGGTTGCTTATAACTCAACAAAAGAAGATTTAAGTCCTGCTGTGGATGAGTTGCTGAGGCAAACCAGTTTTGTCGTGATTTGTAATAATTCAAAAGCTGATTTAATTTATGATTACTCTAGGATAAAGGTACTAAATTTTGGTGATAATTTAGGCATAGCTAGGGCTCAAACATTAGGAATGACTTGGGCTTATGAGGATGGAGCAGAATTTGTGTTGCAAATGGATCAGGACAGTTTGCCAGATCCAGATATGGTTAAGTTGCTATATGAATCTTATCTAGCATTACTATGTGCTAACTATAATGTTGGATTAATTGGACCTCGAGCTTATGATCGATATACAAAAAAACTTCAGGGCAATAAATCAAAAGTAGCTCCTTTTCAGAAAGGAAAGATAGTTCCAGGCTTTGAAGGGATTGATTTTGTAGACTCAATAATAAGTTCAGGCAGCCTGATTCCCAAAAAATCCTTCCAAGCAATTGGGGGGATGTTAAATGAATTGTTTATAGATCATGTCGACCTTGAGTATTGTTGGCGACTAAGAGGTAATGGATATTTGATTGTGCGTAACAATAAGGCTATGCTCAGTCACAAATCTGGTGAGGGTAGAGCAAGTTTTTTAATTATTTTTGATGTTGCCGTGTCAGCGCCGGTAAGACATTACTACTGGTTTAGAAATGTACTGTATTTATTTACTCGAAGTTATGTGCCAACGTATTGGAAGGTTAGAAGTGTTCTTAAGATTATATTCAGAATGCTTTTTTATCCACTTTTTCTAAATGATGGTTTTGGGCGCTTAAAGTTTATGTTATTAGGTATAAAAGATGGGTTTAGAAAAAAAATGTATCGGATTGATTCATTTGATTAATTTATCTTAGTCATACCCTAATTAACGCCACTTTTTTCGTTAAGTGGTACTTGCAGCTAGCTGATAAACTAACTTTTACAAGAGAATGTAGTATGAATTAAGATATTTTAGAATGCGTAGGTTCGTGAACAGCTTCTTTTTCAAACACAGCTATAGAGTCGTGAATATGGATAGCAGGACAAAAACTGCTAATAGTAGGATGTTTTACACCGCCAAAATGATACCAATGGTGCATGTCGTTTATTAATTCTGAAACAAAGCTAAAAAAATTAAACTTCGATTGATATCCGCCACCATAATTTCTCCAATAGGCCGTATGTAAATCTTCAACCATATATATCCCGCCATCATTTAATTTTGGGAATAAAAACTTAAATGTTTTTAGTACGTGATCCATTTGATGACTTCCATCGTCGAGGATGATATCTACTCCGCCCATTTCATGGATAACGGATTCTAAGAATTTTGGGTCGCACTGGGAACCAATTCTTACTTGACCAGCAATTCCGTTAAATTGAGCGCAATTGGGATCAATATCAACGCCATAAATGGTTGCTGATTCACCAAAATAATTTCGCCACATTTGAAGGCTACCACCCTTAGATACTCCAATTTCTAAGAATCGAATTTTCTTCATACGAAAATTTGAAAAATACCGATCGTATATTGGTATGTAATGATGCCATTTGTGAACAACTTTATCCTTGTTGTTCGTAAATATTTCTAGAAGATCACCATTGAAGCCGTATTTGGTTTGAATGTCTTTTTTTACGTCAAGGTTTTCGTTGAAGCTGAATTTTCTTATACCGTCATGGATGCCTAAATGAGCAAGGAAAAAGTTGGGTAGGAGTTTTTTTAAATGAGTTTTGAGTGCCATGAATTAATCACATCCTAATATTTATTATTATCTATGATATCAGGTTTGCACGCTAAATATGGCAATCTTCCCAATCCATTCTCACAAAGCGTTATATTTATAATCAATTTTAATGATTCAGATCGCTAGTTAATTTGCTCAGAAGATCGAGGTCGTCTTATGACTTGGTATCGATTAGACCCAAAATCTAAATTAATAAATTGATATCTAGTTAAAGGTGCTGTCTCTAACTTAGCTGGATAAGGTTTTAGGTTATAATTCGCCCAATATTGATGATGCAATCAAAGCGTTAGGTGAGGCATAATGATTCAGGATGACCGTACTACCTTGGCACCGTTAATTGCGATTATTGGCTGTGATGGTTCAGGTAAATCTACCGTAAGTGAAGAAATTCTCAACTGGGTGCAAGGCTATGGCCCTGCCGTTGCTGCGCATTTAGGCAAGCAGTCTGGTAATATTGGCCGTGCTATTGCGCAATTACCACTTATTGGTAGCTTGCTGGATAAGTTTATCGCGCGTAAAACCGATAGCACACGGGCACAACGTGAAAAAAAGACCCCAGGTTTATTGGTTGCGCTTATCATCTACGCGTTTTCACTACGGCGCTTGCGTCGCTTTAAACGAATGATGGCACAGCGTCATCAAGGGTTAATTATTGTCACCGATCGGTATCCACAATTAGAATTTCCCGGTGCTTATGATGGTACGGGTTTATCTGTAACGGCGCCTGGCAATTGGTTTGTGCGTTGGCTAGCAAGACGTGAACGAGTGCTTTATGAGTGGATGACGAGCTACCG
>CANNLO010000382.1 GCA_947505055.1 Methylococcaceae bacterium
CAGATGATCCGATGAAGTGTTTCTAAGGCAATTGCCACTGGTTTGTATCGCATGCATTTGAACTGTGGCTAATTCTTCGAGTATATCGGGAATTTTTTCCAGTTGCGGCCAGTTAAACTGGATATTTTGCCGGGTAGTAAAATGACAGTAATTTTTGTCATATTTACGGGCAATATGAGCCAATTTTCGAAGTTGGTTTGAATTAAGCAGGCCATAGGGACCTGCTATACGCAACATCGGGGCGTGAGTTTGAATATAGACGCCATTCATTAAGCGCAGGGCGCGAAACTGATCGTCTGAAATCTGGCCATTTAAAAAGCTTTCCGTTTGCCTTCTAAACTGGGCTACCCGTTGGTCGACGAGTGTTTGGTCGGTTTCGTTATACTGATACATGTGAGCGTTTAGTGCCTATCCAGGCTATTAATTATTAACAATAATCATATACTGTAGGTCATAAAATGACAAAGGTTATTGTATGGTGATAATATTGGCCCCTAATTTTTGGGTGTTTTGATTAATTATTTAAATAATAACGAGGGGGTTATTTTGTTGCGGTCTATTTTTGTCTTGTTAGCTTTATTTTGCTTGCCAGGATTGGCGATGGCGGGTGGTTTTGAAAGTCTCGGTCTGACGGGTACGGAACGCGGTATTTATACCGTTTTGATCTTTATCATTGCCTATGGCTTTGTTATGACTGAGGAGTTTACTCATCTGCGCAAATCCAAGCCGGTTATTCTGGCAGCGGGTATTATTTGGGCGAATGCTTCTGTTTTAGCCACGCAGACAGGCGTTTCCGTTGAGTCTATGCATGAAGCTTTCGAATACAATTTGAAAGAATATGCTGAGTTAATGCTATTCCTGTTGGTTGCGATGACTTATATCAATTCAATGGCCGAACGTAATGTGTTTGAAGCCTTGCGTTCCTGGTTGGTAAGAAAGCAGTTTGGCTATCGTAAATTGTTTTTGATTACCGGCGTTATTACGTTCTTCTTGTCGGCTGTCGCTGATAACCTGACGGCGGCCTTACTGGTCGGCGCCGTGGTGATGGCGGTAGGTGCGGATAACCCAAAGTTTGTCAGCATCGGTTTTGTTAATTTAGTGGTTGCCGCTAATGCGGGCGGAGCGTTCTGTCCTTTTGGCGACATTACAACCTTAATGGTTTGGCAGGCTGAGTACGCAGAGTTTTTTGATTTTTTCAAGTTGTTTATACCATCCGTTGTAAATTACGCAGTACCGGCAGCGGTGATGTATTTTGCCGTGCCTGATGAGCAACCAGTAGCGTCCAATGAAGCAGCGGTGCAGTTAAAGCCAGGTGCGATTGTAATTTGTTTGATGTTCTTGATGACTATTGTGACCGCAGTAAGCTTTAAACAAGCCCTGCACTTGCCCCCATTTATGGGCATGATGGTGGGCCTATCTGCGCTGATGCTTTATGGTTATTATTTGAAAACAAATCATCGTTCTGAAGGAGAAGAAGGCTTTGATGTTTTTAATAAGGTGCGTGACGCCGAATGGGATACGCTGTTATTTTTCTTTGGCGTAGTATTTGCGGTCGGTGGACTAGGCTATATCGGTTATCTTGAGCTACTGTCTGGCGCCATGTATGACGGTTTAGGCGCTACCACGGCAAATATTTTAGTCGGTGTAATTTCAGCGATTGTTGATAACATTCCGGTGATGTTTGCTGTGCTGAATATGAATCTGGATATGGATTTATACCAATGGCTATTAGTGACCTTAACTGCCGGGGTTGGCGGATCATTGTTATCTGTTGGCTCTGCTGCGGGTGTAGCCTTAATGGGTCAATCCGACCATAAATATACCTTTTTCAGTCACTTGAAATGGACACCAGCGATTGCCGCCGGTTACGTGGCGAGTATTGTTACTCACTATCTGGTTAATGGTTGATGCCTTAAATAGGCGCTGCGCCTCGGCGCGGCGCTCTACTTCTTTAGCAAACCACAGGGATGTGGTAAGCGCAACTCATGCAGGAGCAGCCAAAGTAGAAGCTTTGGGCTCATGTCATCGTGTATCGGAAAAGGTCTATGACTGGCACTAATAGCTGGCGATCGGCCTTTTCAATCTATGTTCAACCGCGCGTGCGGAGCATGATATTTCTTGGTTTCTCTGCAGGGCTTCCCTTCTTATTGGTTTTTTCTACCTTGTCAGCCTGGCTGCGCGATGAGGGCGTGGAAAGATCGGTCATAGGCTTTTTTAGCTGGGTCGGAGTTACCTATTCAATAAAGGTTTTTTGGGCACCCGTGATCGATAGGGTGCCCTTGCCTGTCTTGACTAAATTATTGGGCAAAAGACGCAGCTGGATGTTACTTGCACAACTGGGGATAGTGATCGGTTTAGTGGGCATGGGAAGCTCAGATTCGCACAGTCAATTACAGCAGATTGCCCTGCTTGCTGTGTGGGTGGCATTTTGTTCGGCTACGCAGGATGTCGTCATCGATGCTTATCGTATTGAATCAGTAACCCCGGAATATCAAGGCGCTATGGCTGCGACTTATGTGCTGGGCTATCGAATTGCCTTGTTGATGGCAGGAGCGGGGGCTTTTTATATTGCTGATTATGCTAGCTGGAAAGTGGCTTATCTAGTGATGGCGGCCGCGATGTCTATCGGCCTGGTGACGACACTTTGCCTTAAAGAGTCGGCGCATACGCCAGATAGTCGAGAGGATAGTACTGTACAGCATCGAATCACTTGGCGGCGACTGTGTTCAGGTTTCGTGGACGCCGTACTAAATCCCTTTGTGGAGTTTTTTGCTCGTAATGGCAAAATCGGCTTATTGATCTTGATGCTGATTGCCGTCTATAAAATGAGTGACATCACCATGGGGGTTATGGCAAACCCGTTTTATCTTGATCTGGGCTTCAGTAAAAAAGATATTGCTGATATCAGCAAGGTTTTTGGTTTTGTTATGACGATAGTCGGCGCAGCGCTGGGTGGCGTGCTGGTTGTCAGGTATGGGATTATGCGACCCCTGTTATTAGGTGCGGTGATGGTGGCAACAACTAATTTGTTGTTTGCTATTTTGGCCGTCAGCGCTCCCAATCTGTTGTTACTCGCCGGCGTTATCAGCGCGGATAATTTAAGCGGAGGGATCGCGACCTCGGTGTTCATCGCTTACCTTTCCAGTTTAACCAGTAGCGCCTACACCGCCACACAATATGCGTTATTCAGCTCTCTGATGACCTTACCTGCTCAGCTATTGGGAGGGTTCTCCGGAGTCGTTGTCGATAGCTTTGGTTACACGGTATTTTTTATTTATGCATCAACAGTGGGGTTGCCTGCAATCGTGCTAGTGCTTTTATTGATGCGTTATCAAAGCCGCTCTAAAGCACATAGTCATAATCCATAATAAGCGGGGCGTGATCAGAAAATCGCTGCTCTTTATAGATTGACGCCGCTGTTACCTTGTCCTTAAGTGCATTGCTGATTATTTGATAATCAATGCGCCAGCCAACGTTTTTTGCCCAGGATTGGCCTCTGTTAGACCACCAGGTATATTGTTCGGCTTCCTGATTAACCAACCTGAATGCATCTAGCCAATGCTCCTCCGCAAATAATTGATCCAACCAGGCTCTTTCTTCAGGTAAAAAGCCCGAGTTCTTTCGATTTCCGCGCCAGTTTTTCAAGTCAATTTCTTTGTGGGCGATGTTCCAGTCGCCGCAGATGATATAGTCGCGTCCGTTTTGTGCACATTCATGCAAATAAGGCGTGAATTTCTCCATGAATTTAAACTTAAAGGCTTGCCGTTCCTCTCCGGAAGAGCCCGAAGGCAGATAAAGCGAGATAACACTTAAGTCACCAAATTGAGCTTCAATAAAGCGCCCTTCCGCATCAACGTCTTGCCAACCTATGCCGCTAATGATTTTATCCGGCTGTCTTTTACAGTATAAAGCCACTCCACTATAGCCTTTTTTTTCGGCATCATGGTAAAAACAGTGGTAGTTTTCAGGGCAAAAAGGGTCTGAATTAAGCTGATGTAGTTGAGCTTTTGTTTCCTGTATGCAGATAATGTCAGCGCTTTGCCCCTGCATCCAGGTGAAGAAATCTTTGCGCTCTGCGGAGCGAATGCCATTTGCATTTAAGGTAATAATGCGCATAAAACTAAATTGAGTTGCGAACTTTTAATGTATTACGTATTATACGGGGTTCTTTAATAAAGTATGTAGCCCTTGCGGTTAATGTGAAAGTGATATGAAACCAGAAATTCATCCAGAATATAAGCAAATTACTGTAACTTGCGGTTGCGGTAATAAATTTGAAACCGGTTCTGTATTGGGTAAGGATTTGCAGATCGAAGTTTGTTCTTCATGCCATCCTTTTTATACAGGAAAGCAGCGCGTTGTGGATACAGCGGGTCGCGTTGATAAGTTCCGTAAAAGATACGGTAAATAAGTTTTTGTGGATATGCCTAAGCGGTTGGCTTAGGCATAATTACAAAAACGCAAGTGTCAAAGAAAATAAAATGATTAATGACGTTTGATCGGATTCGTTCGGTTGTTACAAAAAAAGCCCATCAGTCATAGTTATTTCTTCACATCACTATAAATAACGAAAAGCCAGTGCATAAACCTGCACTGGCTTTTCGTTATTTGCCTTGTTTTTAAGTTCGGGATCCTAGAAAGATAATCTACGAGCCAGGGATAATTCATTCGCCATCTAAAAAACAGCTGACTTTAAATAGCCAATTTATCCGTAAATATTCGGTTAACCTGCCAACTAAAATCACCCAGCTAGCTCGTGTTTGAATTTTCTCTCCAAGGGGTAAGCCCATACGTCCTTAATAGGGACACTCTGCTTACCAGATGGGCCGAGCTTCCCG
>CANNLO010000383.1 GCA_947505055.1 Methylococcaceae bacterium
CCAGTATTGGCTGGGGCTTCCCAGCAACCAAACCATCCAATAAGGTCTTTACTACTTCATTAGCCAGCGTCATCGCAGGTTTAGGGATATATTCCTGCTTTAGTAAGTCATTGACCTTGCGATAGAAGGTTTCTCTGAGCTGGGCATCATATTTTTCTGTTTCAAAAGCCGCCGGATCATGAATAAAAGGCAGTAGCTCTTTTTTAAGATCGAATATTTCCGTAGCACCCTTGTGACAAACATCAAACCAGTAGCCTTTGTCTTTACCGATACTGACTTTAGCTGCCGTGATCAGTTCGTCTTTCGGCAAATTGATATTTAGATTTAAGGTCTGATGAACCTTGTCTTTGATGTAATTTTGCAAATAGCGTATTTCAAGACAGCCGTGCGTTTCACAATACTCCCGAACAAACTTAAGCTTATCCTTAGGCGTGCGGGTATAAATCAGATATTTCTTAGCTGAAGGCTGCTCACGTTCAAGTAAATATTTAACATGGAGTTCTTCAAGATCAGAATTAGCACAATAAACAGCATAGGCTTTTTCGAGTAGGGGCAATAAAAAATATCCATCACCAGATTCATCAATCAAAACAACGATGGGATGTGCTGCAAAAATACTATTGAGATCGTTTTTTAGCCAAGTATCAATCATGGTTTAATCCAGTACTCACTTCCGACATAGGATAGCGTTGTCGTGCAGCTTTAGCCTGTTTATCTAATTCTGGAAAAAGATAATCTTCTGTTATACCTGCTTGGGCGAGTTCATCGAGTAAATTCTGTTTAGCTTCTGCTTTTACCACAACACTTAACGAAGATTGGTGCATTTCAAGAGTCCAGCTTGATTGTGCAGGTGGAAATATAACGAATGCCCCTTGTTGTCTGCGAATTCTCTCGTTATTTAATGGCGGATAAACAAAATTGAAATATGTAAATGAGGCTAAGAATTCTCCCAAACAATCTTTCCAGTCATGACTATAAGGAATATGTATTTTTTCACATAACGTTACTATGGTATTTCTAGTGAATTTGTAATAAGCGTTCATAAAATCATTTAAAGCACGTCTGGCAGTTAAAATTTTAATTCTTTCGTCTTGGTTTAGCTCAGCCTCAGATGATTTTTTAAGCTCACCTTGTAATTCGTCGAAAATAGCTATTTCTAACGTCTTAATAGGTAATCTGAAAGTCGCTATGATTTGCATCAAATCAACAGTACCATCTATTTGTTGTAATAAATTTTTAAAGATTACAAGTAGATCTCTAAAATTGTTATCGAACTTTTCATATCCTGTTGGGTATAAAGAAGTTATTTGTAAATCAAAGAAAAAGTTCATTTCTCCCAATATATGTAGCCCTATATTAGAAATATTTAATTGAATATCCAATCCAGCAAGCGTACTGGGAGGTATCGCATTAGCATAAATTACTTTATCAATTACTTTATCAATTACTTTTGATTTTTCTGTCCAAAAAAAGAATACTTTCCCATCAACAGCTTTCTCTCTTTCTTCGTTACAAGCAAAAAAAAGAGCAACTGACGAATTTTCAGTCACATCAAGCAATCTAGTTGGCAACCCATAATGTTGCATTCTAATCAGCTTCTCAAAGATTGTTTTGTCCTCAGAAAAGGCAGATGGATTTCGATGTAACATGTCTTGATACAAGTGATATTCAGAATCCCTGTAACTTTATCCATCGATCACACGATATACACTAGGCTGCATTTCAAAATTTATACTGCCATGACCTCTGTAAAAAAACACAGTCGCGTTTTTGTTATGGTCTAGGGACTGCTTAACCCAAGTTTTGTATTCGGATAAATTTGTGATTTCAGTAATGCCGGTCATTTATATTCTCTAAATTTTTCATTACTCACTGCAACATTTCCAACAAAACAGGATGCCATAACGTATGATTAATTTCGCCCATTTTTCCAAGCAAACGTTGTTTATCAATCGTGCGGATCTGGTCTAACAAAATTCTGGTTTTCTTACCGGCAAAGTCAACTTCAGGGCGACAACCCAGTTTCTGACCTTTACTTGTCAACGGCGCGATAATTACACGCGGCAAAGTAGCGTTTAAATCATCAGGTGACACAATCAAACACGGGCGCGTCTTTTTGATTTCAGTTCCAACGGTTGGGTCGAGATTCACCCAATACACCTCGCCACGCTTTACCACTCCCATTCCTCTAAGGCTTCATCAAGCGGTAAAGAGGCTAAAACATCGACATCTTCTTCAACGTTATAGCCTTCAAACCAATTTGCCCGTAGTGTTTTTGATGTGGCTGTCATGCCATTTTGCGCGGGTAAATCGGGCGCATTTGATTCCAACGCCATAAAAATAATTTCAATCGGACGATGACGAAATTCGACTGGAACAGCAATAACATCTTGTGGGTCTTCAATAATTTGACGCAGTGCAAACATATTTTCTTCTCCTAATTGTCGTTTACCAATCGGCATTGAGGTATTTTTTCAATTGCCCTGGGTTTAATACTTCGTAAGGGATCATCTTCTTTTTCTGTAACGGTGCGATATTTTTGCCTACGCCATCGTCAAGGATTGGGTTATAACCTTCGGCCAGCAGTTCATCGATTTTCACCTTGAAGGCTTCAATCTCTTTTAACTGCTTAAAGATTTTTTCCTTCTCGTTCTGGGCATCGGCGCTGTCGTTGTTTGCCAAATCACTTTGGCGATTCATCAAGGCTCTTTCGCGATGCTCGATATAAACCGAGCGTATCCGCAGCAACTTATCGCGACTCCATTTGTAGATGATGATGTAGCAGTCAAAACCTTGTTCCGGGCCGCTGGAAAGATGCCAGATAAAAGGTGTCTTGGGCAGATACATAAACAAATTAAGGTGGTCGGAGAGTGCAGCAAAAAAGGTGGTGTTCAGGTAATCGTTTAGCGGTCGCCCCAGCACAGAATCAAAGCTGGCATATTGGGCTGTAGTAAAACCTTTTTCCCGAAATTTCTCTTCGATACGATCGAGCAGGATTTTTTCTCCGGCATTGGCTACCAACGGGATAATGCCATCTTCATCTTCCATCAGGATCTCACGGATCATGTCGGCCAAAAACTCCATCGCCAAATCGTTCATGCGCTGTTTGGGAAGCACATTGCTTTGTTTGAACCAGTACCAGACATTAATAGGGTTGACTTGATGGCGAATACAGAATTCTTCTAGGTCATTGTTGTTTTGGTAAAGGGCTGGGAATTCGTTTTCAATTGCGTCTTGCTCTTCGGGACTAAAATCTCTTGTTGGAAGCGACTCGATAAAGACATGTATAGCATTTAGGGGGAATTCATTAGTCGTTTCATTTCGAGAAAGATAAGCTTCTTTAGCTTGAGCTGTTACCGATAGCCCACCGATACTGTTGCCTTCTTTAGTCAGAACCATGGCCTTATCTTGATCAGAAAGGTTATATGTATCGAACACACAGTTATTAATAACCGCATCATTAATTAGTAGTTGAGTGGAAATATTATTTTCATATTCTAAGAAATCTTTAATTCTTTGTCTTATTTGGTGCTCGTTTTGATTCCTTGCAACGGGACTTCCTTCGTAAGAAAATTCACAAATTGAGTACGTGTCAATTTCTTTTTTAATTGCAATATTTGTAGATGCTAGCTTGGTAATTATCTTTTCTATTTTTTCTGAAGGCTTAACATAAGGTATTCTTTTTATATCACCTACTTGTATTTCAACAGTTGGATTGAGACAACCAATCACATAATTTGATAATTTTGAGTTAAGAACGGCTAGTAAGTAAAATAGGTCATCACCTTTTTTTAAAGGAAAAATACTTGACCCTTTAACATCAAAGATGCAGTTTTTAGGTAATATTCTATATGAAGTTTTTCGTCCACCTGAAGCTGAGTATGTAATACCCTCTTTAAAGTAGAAAGATTCATTTTGTGGGCGTGAACGTTGTTTCCCGTTCGTATCGACCATGCCGCGTATTTCTTTTCCATCATCCGCCCAGTTAACTGCAAGCCAATTATTTCCATGCCACTTTCTATATGGGCCTCCTTTAGCATATAAATACCATTTAACATTATTCTCATTGCTGTTAATTGTGTAGATATTTGAATCACCTACTTCCCACCAATATCTCAAAAAACGGTTATTATCTGCTGTCGCCAATCCTTGGCAATTTTTATATACATCTCCTATTTTCAAGTCTTTGAATTTATGCCTAAAATCGTCGGATATCCAATAAATAAATGGTGCCGTATTTATGTCACTAAATTTCTTTTGTTCTACAAAGTAGACTCTATTATTATCTTTAGAACTCACAACATCATTTAAGACTTCGGATAGCATATTTTTCTTGTATTTCTCTTGCAGACCATGGCTCATATCAATAAATAGTGATTTTTCATCACTACTATTCTTATTGAGTACATAAAACATAGCGTCAAGAAGAATGCCTGTACCAAACAAATTCACCCTGTCTAGACCATATTCGACCATAATATTAATGCTGGTGTTATTAACAATAAATTTTCTTGAAGACTCGAACGAGCTGATAAACATAAGAGTGTTTGTGTGAATTATGGCTATATATCCATCATCAGAGCATAAGTCGTAACATCTTTTTATAAATGCTGAATATAGATTTGAATGGAAGTTATATTGTTGTTTATAGTTATTAATCGTCCCATAAATATTCGCACTCATCCCTCTGAGTAATTTTCCGTATATAAGGTATCGGGTAATCGAAAAAAACTTTTTACTAGCTCTATTTTTTGCTGGATAGAAAGCATAGCCGAAAGAATGAGTTTTTCCATATCAAG
>CANNLO010000384.1 GCA_947505055.1 Methylococcaceae bacterium
AGGTACAAGAAAAATACTTTTTATTAAAACCCCATTTTGATTGGTTACCTGTCATAGATAGTGATTATCAAACGGCAACCGAATTACTCAAGCATTGGCAAACCGGCTTACGTGCCGGTGATGCCTTGCATCTTGCTATTGCCAACCGCCATAAGGCTTTGTTATTAAGTCTCGATAATCGTTTAGTTATAGCCGCTAACCAATTAGGTATTGTTGCCGAGTGTTTATATCAAACAGCATGATAAGCACCCCATGTTAACCCCAAAAAAACCCACAGCCCTCATTCCCTCATGAACACCAACAACATTAAAAAATACGCGCCTATCGCCCGTCGTGACTTTATTGAAGCGGTCGGTAAGCGGCTTAACCAGTTTGGTGTTTACAATAAAGGCAATACGCTAACGATTAGCGAACCGACTGTTTCCGGTTCGGTGATGCAGATTGACGGCAATGCGTTTGATGCCGGATTGGCACCAGCCCGCAAGCGACTGACTATACGCGCTGAACAACTGGGTTTTGCTGCCTTGGTAGAGCAGGTGGCTTATACTTGGTTTAACCGACTTTGTGCCATTCGCTTTATGGAGTTAAAACCGGATTATCTGGAACATGGTTTCCGCGTCTTATCGCATCCGGAAAAAACCAACAGTTTTGAGATACTCGATCATGCCCAAGACGTAGCAGAAGCGCTGGGTCTTGAGCGCAATCACATCGTTGAACTCAAGTTGGCGGGTAACAAAGATGAAGCACTCTATCGTGATTTGTTACTGGGACAATGCCATCAACTGCATCAGGCCATGCCGTTTTTGTTTGAAGCCTTGGATGATGAAACCGAATTATTGCTGCCCGATAATTTAACCCGCACCGATTCCATATTGCGTGGTTTGGTAGATGGCATTCCCGAGGAAGACTGGGAGCAAGTTGAAATTATCGGTTGGCTGTATCAGTTTTATATCTCCGAGAAGAAAGATCAGGTGATCGGCAAGGTGGTAAAAAGCGAGGATATTCCTGCTGCTACCCAGTTGTTTACGCCCAACTGGATAGTCAAATATCTGGTGCAGAACTCGGTCGGAAGGCAGTGGATGATGACCTATCCGGATTCCAGCCTGAAAAGTCAGATGGAGTATTACATAACACCTGCTGAGCAAGAAGCCTCGGTAACCGCCGCTTTAGCCGCGATCACCCCCACCAGTATCGAACCGGAAACCATCAAAGTGATTGATCCGGCCTGTGGTTCCGGTCATATTTTGGTCGAAGCCTACAACTTGCTGAAAGCCATTTATGAAGAACGGGGTTATCGCAGTCGGGACATTCCCAAACTGATTCTGGAAAATAATTTGTATGGTTTGGATATAGACGACCGCGCCGCGCAGTTGGCAGGCTTTGCCTTAATGATGAAAGCCAGGGAAGATGATCGACGTATTTTTACGCGTGACATCAAGCTGAATGTGTTGGCGCTGCAATCCTCAAAGGATTTGGATGTGCCGTATTTATGGCGCAGGTTGGATGTCAATAATGTTTTATCGTTAGGCACTAACGAGTCACTCTTTGACGATGACCAAAGTGACTTGGTTGATGTGCTGAATGATGTTGATTTTAAAACCTTGCAGAGTGTTATAGATCTATTTGAACACGCGAAAACCTTTGGCTCGTTAACTCAGGTTCCCGCCACTCAGGCTGATTTTTTAAAGGACTTAAACAAGCAATTACAAACGCTGATTGAGACGGGTAATAGTTTTCAAAAACCGGCCGCAAAAACTTTAATGCCGTTTGTGCAACAAGCGCAAATTTTAGCGATGAAATTTGATGCCGTTATCGCCAATCCGCCGTATATGGGTAATAAATACCTGAACCCGTTATTAAAAGATTATTTGAAGAAAAATTACAACGGATTTGAAAAAGATCTTTTTTCGGCTTCTATGATTCGAGGTTTGGAATTTACAAAAGAATCTGGACAACTTGGTTTTATGTCGCCATTTGTATGGATGTTCATTTCATCTTATGAAGAATTACGAACGCACTTTATTGATAACGCCACTTTAACCAGTTTAATTCAACTCGAATACTCAGGGTTTGATGGCGCAACTGTTCCAATTTGTACCTTTACGTTGGGAAAAGCGCACATATCGAATTACACCGGCAGTTACATTAAATTATCCGATTTCAAAGGACATGAAAACCAAGCACCAAAAACATTAGAAGCAATTAAAAATCCTTTGTGCGGCTGGTTTTACAACGCAAAACCCGATGATTTCAAGAAAATTTCAGGTAGTCCTGTGGCTTATTGGGTGAGTGATAAAGTTCGGGATATTTTTACTAACAGTCCAGCATTAGAGAAAGTTGCAGACTCACGGCAAGGTCTAGTTACTGCCGATAATGATAGGTTTATACGTTTATGGTCTGAAATAGAAATAAAGAAAATAGGATTCCAAATTCCTAATTGCATCGAAGCTAAACAATCACGAAAAAAATGGTTTCCTTATAACAAGGGTGGTGAGTTTCGTAAATGGTATGGAAACCAAGAGTTTATTGTAAATTGGGAAAATAACGGAGAGGAAATAAAAAATTTCGTAGATGAGAATGGAAAACAGCGTTCAAGACCACAAAATACAGATTATTATTTCCGTGAATCTGTTAGCTGGTCAGCAATTAGTTCTGGTGACTTTTCGTGTAGGTATTATCCGCAGGGAGTTATATTTTCAAATGCAGGAATGGCAGCATTTTCTAAAAATATAAGTTCAATTCTTGCTTTCTTGAATTCGAATTTAGCTATGTATTTTTTGCGTACAATGTCGCCAACACTTAATTATGGCGCAGGTGAAATTGCAAAACTACCATTTAATACAAAACAGCATGAACAAATAACTGATTTAGGAAATAAGTGTATTGAGATTTCAAAAGCCGACTGGAACAATTACGAAACCTCTTGGGATTTCACCGAAACCCCGCTGATTCGCCAAAAACAACCCACCTTAAAAGCCGCTTTTGAACAATGGCAAACGCAAAACCGCGCCGCCATCATTCAGATGAAACGCCTCGAAGAAGAAAACAACCGTTTGTTCATCGACGCCTACGGCTTGCAAGACGAATTGACGCCCGACGTGCCAGAAGAACAAATCACTTTGGGTCGTGCTGACCGTGAAAAAGACAGCCAACGCCTAATTTCTTATTCGATTGGCTGCATGATGGGGCGTTACAGTTTGGACGCAGAAGGTTTGATTTATGCAAATGCGGGGAATGTGGATTTTGATCTGGGACTTTATCAAACCTTTACCGCTGATGATGACGGCATAATCCCCTTAACCGATCAAGACTGGTTTAAAGACGATGCCACCAACCGTTTCCGTGACTTTGTACGCACAGTTTGGGGTGAAGAAAGTCTGCAAGCCAACCTTAGTTTTGTTGCTGAAAGCCTGTGCCTGGGTTCCTTGACGGCCAAACGCGGTGAACAGAGTTTGGAAACGATTCGGCGCTATTTCTCTAACCAATTCTATAAAGATCATCTACAAACCTATAAAAAACGCCCGATCTATTGGCTGTTTAGTTCCGGTAAACAAAAAGCCTTTGAAGGTTTGGTGTATTTACATCGTTATAACGACAGCACCTTGCCCAGAATGCGTACCGAATACGTTACGCCGTTGTTGGGTAAATATGACGCCTATGCCGATCAGTTAAAAAAACAACTGGAAGATGCCAGCACCAGTGAATCTTCGCAATTAAAGAAAGAATTGCTGGCTCTGGAGAAAAAACAAACAGAACTGCGTGCCTTTGACGACAGCCTAAAACACTATGCCGACAGACGCATCAAACTGGATTTGGATGATGGCGTAAAAGTAAACTACGGCAAGTTTGGTGATTTACTGGCTGAAGTTAAAGCTGTGACCGGTAGTAAGGAATGATTGTTTAATCTATGCCTGCTTATCAACCACCTTTTCAAATTACACCGTCTATTCTGACCTTGGTTGCTGATATCAGTGAGCAACTGGGGCTTTGGAGTGCGGTGTTGGGTCATGCTGATGCCGCATTATTGCCGGAACTAAGGCGAGGCAATCGGCTTCGTACTATTCAGGCTTCGCTGGCTATTGAACATAACAGTTTGTCTTTGGAACAAGTGACAGCGGTATTGGAGGGCAAGCGGGTATTAGGTTTGCCGCGTGAAATACAAGAAGTCCGTAATGCCTTTGCCGCTTATGAGCAACTGCCAAACTGGCAACCTTATAATGTTAACCATGTATTGGCCGCGCAGGGTCAGTTAATGCTGGGTTTGGTGGATGATGCCGGCCAGTGGCGTCACGCCGGTGTCGGTATTTATCGTGATCAGCAGTTAATGCACATGGCACCGCCGCCTAGTCAGGTCGCGAGATTAATGGAGGATTTGTTGGCGTGGTTAAAAACAATGCCGGTACATCCTTTGGTAGCCATTTGTGTATTTCATTATGAGTTTGAATTTATTCATCCCTTCAGTGATGGTAATGGCCGCATGGGACGTTTATGGCAAACTTTGATTTTGTCGCAGTGGAAACCTGAATTGGCGTATTTGCCGGTAGAAACCGTCATTCGTCATCAACAAGTCGAATACTATGCGGCTTTAAGCGCTGCTGATAAAGCCAGCGATGCCACAGGCTTTGTTGAATACATGTTAAAAGCCTTGTTATCGGCCATGCAAGAAGTGGTTGAGGCACCAAGTCAGCACCAAGTTGGCACCAAGTCTGAGTTAACGGTCGAACAGTCGTACGTGTTGGCCATTTTTAAGGGTGAAATGACCTTAATGGCACTGATGAAGGA
>CANNLO010000385.1 GCA_947505055.1 Methylococcaceae bacterium
ATGCGAATATTATGCCACCACCTGATTTCGGCGCAGAGATCCGAACTGATTTTATTCAGGCTATGGGTCGCGTGGGTGACGAGTTTATTATTTTGTTGAATATTAATCGTGTACTCTCGGTAAAAGAACTATCTCAACTCAAACAAGTTGGTGATTACGATGGTGGTCATGAAATTAATGAAATGTAAGCTTTGAGAATGCAAAAAAAGCTTCATACCGTTCGAAATATCCATGTGCTTTTAATTTATAGGTGAATAAAAATGAAGATGACTATTGTTAGAAAGATGATTTTACTGGTTTCTGCCGCTATTGTTGGTTTGGTTGCGATTGCATGGCTGGGACAAAACCGAATGCAAGAGGTTTATGATAAAGCCAACTTTGGTAATATTAATGTTGTTCCCAGTATTCAGATATTAGATGAAGCATCTGTGTCCTTTGGTCGTCTGCGGGTCCGTATTTATCGACATGTGCTTAATACTGATGTGGCAAAAATGGCGGAAATCGAACTCATGATCAAAGAATCTCAAGACTCGCTTAGTGGCGCTTTAAAAAAATATGAGTTTGATGGCTGTAATGGTGCAAGTTGTTTAGCCGACGAGAAAGACAAACAGTTATTAAACGAATCTGTCACAGCCTACAAAGAATACCAGCCTGGCATTGAACAAATTCTGGCGCTTTCCCGTGACAACAAAAATGATCAAGCTCGTGAAGCTCTCACTCAGTTTGTTCAGCAAGCCGAAAGGTTAAATGCTGCTATACAAGCTTCTATTGAATATAACGGTGTTATAGCAAAAAAAGGGGCTGAAGACGCTGTCCTGGCCAAGACCAGTGCCAGCCAGATGCTGAACATCATTGCGGCTGGTATTTTGTTATTTACCGGAGTGATGGGTTGGCTTATAACCCGCGGCATTACCGGGCCTTTGAATGAATTAAAAGTTGTAGTCGGAGCTTTGGCTGAAGGTGACTTTAAAACAGCAATAACAATTGTAAGGGAAGATGAAATTGGTGATGTAGCAGATTCTTTGAGAGAGATGCATCGACACTTGGTTGAGGTGGTACAACAAGTTCGATCCAATTCGGATGCCTTAGGCAGTGCGTCACAGGAAATCAGCGCAACAGCCCAATCTATCAGTCAAAGTGCGACTGAGCAGGCTTCAGGGGTAGAAGAAACGACTGCCTCAATTGAGGAATTAAGCGCGTCTGTAAAACAAAATGCTGAAAACGCTAAAGTAACCAATAGCATGGCGACGACAGCTGCAGAAGAAGCGGCTAATGGCGGAATAGCAGTAAAAAGGACTGTAGAAGCGATGAAAGAAATCGCCGATAAAATTGGTTTGATTGAAGATATTGCCTATAAAACCAATCTGTTGTCACTTAATGCTGCGATTGAAGCGGCGCGTGCCGGTGAGCATGGCAAAGGTTTTACGGTAGTTGCAGCCGAAGTTAGAAAGCTGGCTGAAAATAGTCGTGTTACTGCGCAAGAAATTAATAGTCTGGCAAAAAATAGCGTTAAAATTGCCGAAGAAGCGGGAATACTGTTAGAGAAAATGGTTCCAAATATCAAGAAAACCGCTGATTTAGTTGAAGAAATTACTGCTTCTTCAGAAGAGCAGGCGCAAGGCATCGGTCAGATCAGTGATGCGGTTGGTCAATTGGATAAGGCGGCGCAGCAAAACGCTTCCGGTTCAGAAGAGCTTGCCGCGACAGCTGAGGAATTGAGTGGACAGGCCATGCAGTTACAAGAGGTCATGTCTTTCTTCAAAGTGAATGAGCGTTGATCTGATAATGGTCTTGTAATTTGGGTTACCGTTTTGTGTAACCCAACGTAACAGGGTGTTTTGATTGCTTGGGTTGTAAGCCCGTTTTTGTGTAAAATTCTCTCACGGCAATTACCCTAGAAAAACATTCCAGGAAAAAAGATATGCAGATTACCGATGTTGAGCATGTTCTTACAGAGTCTGATTCTATAGTTAGCAAAACCGATTTAAATGGGTTGATTTCTTTTGCAAGTGAAGATTTTGTTCGAATTAGCGGCTTTACTCGGGAGGAGTTGATTGGCGCTTCGCATAAAATTAATCGCCATCCTGATATGCCCACAGAAGTTTTTGATGATTTGTGGTCATCTATGCAAGAGGGTTATCCAAGAAGTGGGATAATTAAAGATCGTTGTAAAAATGGAGGTTTTTATTGGGTGTTGGCTGATGTTGCTCCCTTGTATGAAAACGATAAGCTAATCGGTTACCTTTCTGTTCGTCGCAAACCCAGTTCAAAGCAGGTTGCTGAGGCCCGCGCTGCATATCCCAAGTTTATTAAGGGTCAGGCCGGACATTTAAAAATCCGTGACGGAAAAATTCTTAAAAAGAACTTGCGTGATCGATTTTCCATAACAAAAAATATTAGCATCAAAGCCCGTTTATTGATGATCATCGCTATTATGTCCTTCCTGTTGCTTGGAATAGGTGGGCTTGGTTTTTTCGGGATGAGCAAGTCTAGTCAAGGTTTGCATCTTATCCATAATCATCACATGTTGCCTTTGACCCAGCTTACCCGAATACAAAAGCTGATGTTGACTAATCGTTTGTATATCTCAGCCATTCTGTTTAATCCTACTGACAATTTGATTTCAAAAAATACGTCCGAAGTTGAAAAAAACATCGCAGTGATTACTGTTATTTTGGACGAATACCTTAATAGCCCATTAGGTACAGATGAAAAAAAACAGGCGGATTCATTTGCAAGCGTGAGAAATCGTTTGGTTAATGAAGGTTTACAACCGGTTATTTTGTCGCTGCGAGGGAAAGATATCGGACTTGCAAGGCAAATCGTTGAAGATAAAATTATCCCGCTTTACGAGCAGGTTGATGCTGCCGCTCAAAAATTGTTGCAAATGCAGTTAGACGATACCACTAGGGAATTAGAAAAGAGTCAGTCGCGCGATGACCAGATACTAATTTTAGCTTGCCTGTTAATTGCAGCGGGTATTTTTTTGGCGCTTTGGTTTAGTTTTTCTTTACTGCGAGCTATTGTGCAACCTCTTAATGCGATTATTCGTCATTTTGGTCAGATTTCCCAAGGGAATTATCACAAGACTATAGACGTTAACAGTCTGGATGAAGTTGGTAAGGTAATGGCGGCTCTTAAGGTCATGCAGATCAGGTTAGGTTTTGATGTGGCTGCTGCCAAATTGATTTCCGATGCAAATTTACGCGTTAAGAGTGCATTGGACAACGTTTCTACCGGCGTAATGATCGCCGATAATGATCGTAAAATTGTTTACGCCAATAAATCTGTCCTCGCTATTCTCAATAAAGCCGAAACGGATATTCATAAACAGTTTTCGGATTTTATCGTAGATAATTTAGTGGGTACCTGTATTGATAAATTTCACAAAGATCCGGCTCATCAGGCACAGTTACTGGTTTCATTGGCTGGTTCCTATGTTGCCAATTTGGAATTAGGTGGCCATTCCATGGTTATAACGGCTAATACTGTCATCAACGAACAAGGGGATAGGTTGGGAGTAGTTGTTGAATGGTTGGATCGCACTTCAGAGGTGGCAGTTGAAAAAGAGGTTGCCGTTATTTTGGTAGGTGCTGTTATGGGTGATTTTACCCGGCGTATTGTGATGAAGGGCAAGGTGGGTTTTTACCGGGAGCTCAGTGAGTCGATCAATCAGCTTATGGAAACGACCGAATGCGGACTCAATGAAGCTGCCCGTGTATTCAATGTTTTGTCTCATGGAGATCTTACCGAGAAAATTACCAATTACTATTCAGGTACTTTGGGGCAATTGAAGGAAGATGCCAATTCCATGGTGGATGATCTGAATGATATTATCGGTCAAATCAAACATGTTGCTGAATCAATTCATGTTGCGGCAAAAGAGATAGCAAATGGTAATGTGTCTTTAGCTCATCGTACTGAACAACAGGCCGCCAGTTTAGAACGAACCGCTGCCAGCATGCAGCAATTGATTTCAATTGTGCAACAGAATAGCGCTAATGCCCATCATGCGAGTGAACTTGCTATTAATGCTTCGGATACTGCTTGCAAAGGCGTTAAGGTAATTGGGCAGGTGGTAAAAATGATGGGTGGCATCAATGACTCATCGCGTAAGGTTGTGGACATTACTTCGGTGATTGATAACATTGCATTTCAAACTAATATATTGGCGCTTAATGCCGCAGTTGAAGCAGCGCGTGCCGGAGAGCGGGGGAGGGGCTTTGCGGTAGTAGCTGGAGAGGTTCGTAATCTTGCACAACGAGCGGCGTCTGCAGCAGGTGAAATTAAAAGTCTGATTGCCGATTCGGTAGAAAGAGTTGAGGACGGCAGTCGGCTGGTTGCTCAAGCAGGAAAAACCATGCAAGACATTGCCAGTTGCATAAATGGTGTAACAACGATTATGTCAGACATCAGTGCGGCTTCTGTAGAACAAACCAACGGTATTGAACAAGTGAATATGGCTATTTGCCAGATGGATGATGTCACCCAGCAAAATGCGGCTCTGGTACAACAGGCTGCGGCGGCAGCAAAGTCGATGGAAGAGCAGACCCAGCAATTAACGGTTACGGTTAAGCATTTTAAAATGGAGGGTGAAGTTCATGGGGTGGACAGTTCTTTACCCAGAGTCAGGCGAAAAACAGAAAATTTCGATCAACTCCCTGTTGTGGCTATCGTTAAACAGGCATCACCGACTACTGATGACGATGGGTGGGAAGAGTTTTAAAATGGTCTTTCTTTGGATTTTCGTGATGCTAATCTTGCGTAACGAACAG
>CANNLO010000386.1 GCA_947505055.1 Methylococcaceae bacterium
ATTGGCGTAATTTATTGTAATTTCGAATGTGGAGAGGACCAAATGCCATAAATGCATGGGCAAAACCGCAGCGGCGGATTTAAAAAATAAAATTTGAGCTTAAAAAGGCAGGGATTGACGCCTGGTTTTTAGGGCTTGCAGGATTTAGGATTTATGTAAAGTGAACCCAGATAAATCTGCAAAGTATCAAAAACATCTTTTAAAGCGACATCCATAGCCTTGGTTCGGGTACGATCAACATCCAGAAAAAGTTGTGGCACACCGGCACGGAAGGTTGTAAACAACCCGACCAGGCCCGGTTGTTGACTGCCTTTGGCGATGAACTCATTGGTAGTGCTCTGCAAAGCCTCAATACCGGCATTTGACCGATCCTGAATTTGTAGTTTGAAACCACCCACCGAACTCATGCCACGAATTGGCGGTGGGGCAAATACGGCTATATTGGCGCCCTCGACCTGCGCGAGACGCTGTCCCAGATTTTTAATCACCGCATTGGCATGGAGTTCCGGATGGCCTGAGCGTTCATCATAGCCGTCAAGTCTCGCGAACAAGGTGGCAACATTCGATTGGCTGGAACCGCTCAAAATCGAAAAACCGGCATAGGCATTGACATGCTTAACACCCTCTGTTTCCATAATAATTCGTGTCGCTTGCTGCACCACTTCTTGAGTCCGTGCCAGTGAAGCTGCATCAGGCAATTGGGCATACATAATCAGATAGCCCTGATCCTGTTGAGGAATGAAACCGTTAGGCACTTTTTCAAAGGCCAGAAAACTGAGCCCATTAAGTCCGGCATAAAGAATCAGTACAACTGCCGTCATGCGTATTAGCTTACCAACCAGTTTTGCATAACCCTCGCTGAACGCATCGAAGAAACGATTAAAGCGTACAAAAAACCAACCGAAAAAACGATCAAACAAGCGTGTAAAACTGTCTTTATCGCCATGTGCTCTATCCAGCAGCAATGCACAAAGGGCAGGGCTTAGAGTCAGCGAGTTGAATGCCGAAATGACCGTAGAAACCGCTATGGTGAGCGCGAACTGTTTATAGAATGCCCCCGAAACCCCGGTGATAAAGGCGGTAGGTACAAATACGGCGACCAAAACCAACGCTGTGGCAATGATGGGACCAACCACTTCTTCCATAGCTTTTCGCGTGGCATCTCTGGCCGACAATCCCAAAGCGATGTGTCGCTCGACATTCTCAACTACCACGATCGCATCATCAACCACGATGCCTATAGCCAACACCAGACCAAACAAAGATAAAGTATTAAGCGAAAGACCCAAGGCCGCCATGACCGCAAAAGTTCCAATCAATGAAACAGGAACCGCCAGCAAAGGAATAATCGTAGCGCGCCAGTTTTGTAAAAATATCACCACCACCAGTACAACCAGCAGTAGCGCCTCGAACAGGGTTTTGATCACCGCATCGATAGACTGCTGCACGAAGACAACCGTATCGTAAACCAACAGATAATCAAGACCTTGCGGGAAACGTGGCTTAAGTTTTTCCATGGCATCAACCACAGCTTTTTTGGTTTCAAGCGCATTGGAACCCGGCAACTGAAAGATAGCGAGACCAACAGTTTGCTCACCATCCAGAAACAAACCGGAATTATAGTCTCTGGCGCCCAGTTCAATCCGGGCTACGTCCTTAAGGCGGGTAACCTGTCCCTCTTTGCCTTTTTTAATCACAATTTCAGCAAATTGTTCGACTTCGGAAAGTCTGCCCGTGGTGCTGACCGTGTACTGGAAATCCGTATTTTCCTGGGTCGGTTGTTGCCCCACCACGCCAGCCGCTACCTGCACATTTTGTTCTCGAACTGCATTGATCACATCATTGGCGGTCAAATTGCGGGCGGCAATTTTATCCGGATTTAACCACAAGCGCATACTGTAATCACGAGCACCAAAAACAATAATATCGCCAACTCCCGGCAATCTGGCCAGCGTATCTTTAAGTTGCAGAACCGCATAATTGCTTAAATAAACACTGTCATAGCGCTTATCAGGAGAGATCAGATTGACGACCAGGCTCAAATCAGGACTGCGTTTTTTAACGCTGATACCTTGCCGACTGACTTCTTGAGGCAGCCTGGGTTCAGCCAAAGCCACCCGATTTTGTACCAACACCTGAGCCTTATCCAGATTTGTGCCCGGCCTAAAAGTAATAGTTAGTGCCATGTAGCCGCTGTTGGTTGATTGTGAAGACATGTACAACATGTCCTCGACACCATTAACTTCCTGTTCGATAGGTGTTGCAACAGTTTCAGCTACAACCTGCGCATTGGCGCCGGGATAAGTTGTACTGACTACCACGGTAGGCGGTGCAATTTCGGGGTATTGGGCGATAGGTAGGCCAATCAGTGCAAGACCACCGACAATAACGATAACTATCGATAAAACCGAGGCAAAAATCGGCCGATCAATAAAAAAATGGGTAAAGCGATTCATGGTTTTAACTCTTTGGCACTGTCTACCAGAGTAATGTGTTCAGGAATCACCTGGATTCCTGGCCTGAGCTTATTGATGCCTTCGACGACTATCCATTCATCAGGTTTTAAACCCTGTGTAATGACTCGAGATTCACCAATATGAGCGCCTAGCTCCACTTTGCGATATTCCACATGATTATCCTGAATGACCACCCATACAAAACGTTGCGCCTGATCGGTTCCGATAGCTCGATCCGGAATCAGGATGGCTTGATAAGGCGCGCTAGCTCGAACCCGCATCCTGGCAAAAAAACCGGGACTTAATAATTCATCCGGATTGGCAAATACGCCACGCAAACTTAAGGTCCCAGTATTTGAGTCTTCACGCGGAGCAATGTAATCAAGATGACCCTGATGTGGGAAATCAAGCTCATCTGCTAATGCTAATTCTGCTGGCGTTTTTTCATCACCCAGATTTCCGTGCCCGCCTTTTTTTGCCTGACGCCGGTATTTCAGTACTGAGCGTTCATCAGCATCAATGAAAACATAAACCGGATTGGTTGAAACGATGGAGGTCAACAAGGTGGCATCTGCGCCACTACTGTTTACCACATTACCAGTGGTAATTAGTTCGCGAGTAATTCGACCATCTATCGGAGAACGCACCTTGGTAAACTCGAGATTTAATTTTGCCGCATAAACGTTGGCTTCGGCAGACTGAACTGCAGCTCCGGTTTCTCTCAATCCTTTGCTACGAGAATCGTGCTCTTCTTCAGAAATTGCTTTAGCTTTAAACAATCGCTCGGCGCGGGTCAGATCATTTTTAGCTAATTCATGTCTGGACTTGGCGCGTTCAAGTTCTGCTTCGGCATAGTTAAGTTGGGCAGTAAAGGGTTTGGGATCAATCAGAAATAGAAGATCACCTTTAGTAACTTTGTCACCGGCCTTAAAGTTTACCTTTTCAAGATAGCCGCTAACCCGTGCTCGAACATCGACTGTATTGACTGCTTCAACACGGCCGGTATATTCATCCCATTCGGTAACTGTTTGTGAAAGGGGCTGGGCAATTTTTACATTAGGCGCTTTAGGCGAAGCGGGTTTGGAGCCAGAGTCGGCATGATTTCCACATCCGCTCAACGTCATTAGGGTGAAAGTGACCAATAAAGGCATTGGTATTTGATGCATTAATGTTTTCATCCTTTTAATACTCTGTTTTTGGATTGGGTGACTTTCATTTTGCCTAAGTTAACGGTTAAGCATAGCTTGCATGAAGAAAGCGATAACTTTTGATACCAGACGTTTTTTGTCTTCAATGGAAGGTCGTAAGGTTTTGCTTAACAGGCAGCGCAAATGCAGATCGCCTTTTAACATGCTGAAAAAAGTATCTGCTGCAAAAGCCGGATCAGTAATAGTAAATTTGCCACTGGCATTTAAGCGTCGAAAATAATCTTCCATTTGAGTCAAGGTCGCTTGCGGCCCGCTCTGGTAAAACAATTGTCCCAATTCCGGAAAGTCGGGACTTTCGGCTATCACCAACCGATAAATGGCCAGCGCATCTTCAGTAAAAATCAAATCCACTGCCGAGCTTGCGATCTGGGTCAGGTTGCTTTCCACATCGTCAGGTTCAATACTGATCTGGGTCATGGTTTGCAGTAAAGAACCACAAAGTTCTGAAATAACCGCTGCCAGCAAGGCATTTTTACTATCAAAATGTTTATACAGCGTAGCTTTCGATACCGGTGCAGCCTGGGCAATTTTCTCCATACTCACATTTCGATAGCCGAGTGCAAGAAACATGCTGCTAGCACCATTAAGAATAGCCAGTCGTTTAGAATCGGCGGGTTCTGGATTCATTTGAATATAATGAAGTGATTTCATAACCTGGTGAGGAATGATCAAGGATAAGCAAGACTAAACTAAACCGTTTAGTTTTTCAAGGTCAATTTATGTCCAGCTTCTGTAACGTATTAATGATTTTTTTATGTTTAGTTTCGTTATTTGCAGGAATTGGCTGTTTTATGAGTCATCGACAATGCTTAATTACAACGCAATATCGTATTTATAAGTCTGAAAATTCAAGGCATACAACGCTGAATATCATAAGGTTTGATGCCAAACAATAGTCCGTAAGCTAAATCGGTTTGATTCGATGAGGGGCAGGCTGTAGCGGTTGTGGATGTAATTAGCGAGGCGCAATTCAGAACGGAGCTTGCACTAAAGTTGATATTATTAGTGTTCGCCGAGCTATGAGAGAGTTGCTAATAATAAAAAAGGTAGCACTTATGGAATTGCTATTGGCGTTGTA
>CANNLO010000387.1 GCA_947505055.1 Methylococcaceae bacterium
CCACGTATTCGTGATTTTAGAGGTCTGAGTCCAAAAAGTTTTGATGGTCGTGGTAATTATTCCATGGGTGTTAAAGAACAAATCATTTTCCCTGAAATTGATTATGACAAAATTGACACAATACGCGGTATGGATATAACTATTACTACGACAGCTCAATCAAACGAAGAAGGTCTGGCTTTGTTGAAGCTTTTTAATTTTCCATTTAAGAGCTAAAGGGCATACTGAAATGGCTAAAAAATCAATGATTGCGCGTGAAGACAAGCGTAAAAAATTAGTAAAGAAATATGATGTTAAGCGTAAGTCTCTGAAAGAAATTATTAGAGATCCAAATGCTACATTTGAAGATAAAGACTCTGCTCATTTGCAACTTCAAAAACTACCGAGAGACTCTAGCGCATCGAGAGTTCGTAACCGTTGTAATTTAACTGGTCGTCCACATGGTTATTACCGTAAGTTTGGTCTTAGTCGTAACAAGCTTAGAGAAGCAACAATGCGTGGCGATGTGCCAGGCTTGGTAAAGGCAAGTTGGTAAGATCTTTTAGATCAAGTTTAGAGAGATTATAAGATGAGTATGACAGACCCAGTTGCAGATATGTTGACCCGAATTAGAAACGGCCAATCTGCTGGAAAAAAAATTGTTAAACAGCCTTCGTCAAAATTGAAAGTTTCTATTGCTAAGGTTTTAAAGGAAGAAGGTTTTATTGCATCCTATTTTATGGAAACAATAGGTAGTCATACAGAAATGACTATTGAATTGAAATACTATAAAGGTGCGCCAGTAATTGAAAATATTAAAAGAATTAGTAAACCTGGTTTACGTATTTATAAATCTAAAGATGAATTGCCGAAAGTTCTTGGCGGGCTAGGGATTGCTATCGTTTCGACATCAAATGGTGTTATGACCGATAGAGCTGCTCGTTCAATAGGACATGGCGGTGAAGTCATTTGTACTGTTTGTTAAACTGTAGGTTAGGTTATGTCAAGAATTGCAAAAGCTCCAGTTATTATTCCAGGTGGTGTGAATATACAGCTGGTAGGTAATAATGTGACTGTAAAGGGAACTAACGGTCAGTTATCATATGATATTAATTCCGCTGTAAGTTTAGATATTACTGATAATGTAATCCAAATACAATGGAATAAAGATGACAAGAAAGCTACTGCTCAAGCGGGAACAGCTAGAGCAATTGTAAACAATATGGTTATTGGTGTTTCTGCTGGATTTGAAAAGAAACTCATTTTAATTGGTGTGGGATATAGAGCGCAAGCAAAGGGAAGTATCCTTAATTTGGCTCTTGGTTTTTCTCATCCTGTTGACTTCGAAGTTCCGATGGGTATTACAGTTGAAACGCCTACTCAAACAGAAATAATTATCAAGGGAACTGATAAGCAATTAGTGGGTGAAGTAGCTGCAAAAATTAGGGCCTATCGACCTCCTGAGCCTTATAAAGGTAAGGGTGTCAGATATGCTGATGAGTTTGTCGCAAGAAAAGAAGCTAAAAAGAAGTAAGGTGGCGTAATGGATAAGAAACAATCTCGTATGAAACGCGCATTAAAATTGCGCTGTAAAATTAAACAGTTAAGTGCTACACGTTTGTCGATTCATAAAACTTCGCAACATATTTATGCTCAGGTTATAAGTGCTGACGGAACGACTACATTAGCAAGCGCTTCAACAACTCAGGCTGATATAAAAGCGGCATTAAAGTCTACTGGGAATATAACTGCTGCGGCCGTAGTTGGTAAATTAATTGCTGAAAAGGCAATTGCTGCTGGTGTTTCTGAAGTTGCATTTGATCGTTCAGGGTTTAAATATCATGGTCGTGTTAAGGCATTGGCTGAAGCGGCACGTGAAGCCGGTTTGAAATTTTAGGGGAATAAGATGTCTACAGCACCTTCTCAAGTAAGTGCAGATGGGTTACAAGAAAAACTAGTTAATGTAAGGCGTGTTGCAAAAGTTGTAAAAGGCGGCCGAGTCTTTGGCTTTACGGCGCTAACTGTTGTTGGTGATGGCGAGGGTAGGGTCGGATATGGTGTTAGCAAAGCACGTGAAGTGCCTATTGCTATACAAAAATCTTTAGAACAAGCACGTAAAAATATGCGTAAAGTTTCTTTAAAAGGTGACACCTTACAATATGCTATTATGAATACAACTGGAGCTGCTAAAGTTTATATGCAGCCTGCTTCTGAAGGTACGGGTATTATTGCTGGTGGTGCAATGAGGGCTGTATTTGAAGTCGTCGGGATTCATAATGTCTTGGCTAAATGTATTGGTACTAGTAATCCTATTAATGTTGTGAGAGCAACTATTAATGGTCTTACTGGAATGCATAGTCCTAACCAGATAGCTGCTAAGCGCGGCTTATCCGTTGAACAGATTATTGGGTAGTAGTAAAATGGCTGGTGAAAAAATAAGTGTTACGATGACTAAGAGCAAATTTGGGCGATTACCTCGTCATCAAGCTTGCTTAATTGGTTTGGGATTACGTAAAATCAATCAGACGGTTGTTGTTCTTAATACGCCTGAAAACAGAGGTATGATCAATAAAGTATCGTACATGCTTAAATTTGAGGAAGTGTAATGTTTTTAAATACAATCCGGTCAAGTGATGGTGCTCGTAAGAAATCTGTCCGAGTAGGTAGGGGTATAGGATGTACGTTGGGTAAAACCTGTGGAAGAGGCCATAAGGGCCAAAAGTCACGTAGTGGCGGTTTTCATAAGGTTGGCTTTGAGGGTGGTCAGATGCCCCTCCAGCGCCGCCTACCCAAGGT
Organism: Methylococcaceae bacterium; assembly: GCA_947505055.1. Next base: position 2,776 of record CANNLO010000387.1, read on the forward strand.
TGGTTTTACTTCTTTGATTAAAAAGTATTCTGCAGAAGTCAGGCTTCATGAATTAAATGGACTTACATCTGACATTATTGATCTCAAAGTTTTGATAGATTTTAATATTGTTCCTGCTTTTACAAAAAAAGCAAAAATAATTAAGTCAGGTGAATTAACTAAGGCTGTTATCTTAAAGGGTTTAAAGGTTACTGCTGGTGCTAGGGAATCTATTGAAGCTGTTGGCGGAAAAGTAGAGGTTTAAGTGAGTACTCCTAGAGCGCAAGTTACTGGCAAGGTTGGCGGATTTTCGGAACTTAAAGCTAGATTGCTTTTTGTTTTGGGGGCTTTTGTTGTTTATAGAGTCGGTGCTCATATTCCTGTTCCAGGAATTGATCCTAAGGCTCTTTCAGTTATGTTTGAACAGCAGAGTGGTTCGATCCTGGAAATGTTTAATATGTTTTCAGGTGGTGCTTTGATGAGATTAAGCTTGTTTGCTCTGGGTATAATGCCTTATATTTCTGCATCAATTATTATGCAATTGATGACGGTAGTTATTCCAGTTATGGAGCAGATGAAAAAGGAAGGTGAGTCTGGAAGGCGCAAGATTTCACAGTATACTCGTTTTGGTACTGTTGTTTTGGCAACTTTTCAAGCAATCGGCATTTCTTTGGCTTTACAGAATCAAACTGCTGGTGGTCTTTCGGTCGTATTGAGTCCAGGTATTAGTTTTATTGTTATAACTACAGTAACCTTGGTTACCGGTACTATATTTTTAATGTGGTTGGGTGAGCAGGTAACAGAACGAGGCATTGGTAATGGTATATCGCTTATTATATTTGCAGGGATTGTTTCAGGTTTGCCTAAAGCTATTGGTGGAACTTTAGAATTAGCAAGAACTGGTGAAATGAATGGAGCTTTTATAATATTATTGTTTCTGTTAGCTATTTCAGTTACTGCTTTAGTAGTTTTTGTTGAGCGTGGTCAGCGTAGAATACTTATTAACTATCCAAAAAGACAGCAGGGCCGTAAAATGTATGCTGGGCAAAGTAGTTTTTTACCTTTAAAATTAAACATGGCAGGTGTAATTCCGCCTATTTTCGCCTCGAGTATTATATTGTTTCCGGCAACGATTGCAGGTTGGTTTGGTAATAGTGAAGGTTTTGCTTGGTTGCAGGATATTGCTACCATGCTTTCTCCTGGACAGCCTGTATATGTTATTTTTTATGCAACAGCTATAATTTTCTTTTGCTTCTTTTATACTGCGCTGGTATTTAATTCTAAAGAAACTGCTGAAAATTTAAAGAAATCAGGTGCTTTTCTGCCTGGAATAAGGCCTGGTTTGCAAACAAGTTCTTATATTGATAAAGTGATGACTCGATTAACATTAATTGGAGCATTTTATATAACCCTTGTTTGTTTATTGCCTGAGTTTTTGATTGTTTACTGGAATGTTCCTTTCTATTTTGGTGGGACTTCTTTATTGATTATTGTTGTTGTTGTAATGGATTTCATTTCTCAGATGCAAACCCATGTTATGTCTCAGCAGTATGATGGCTTAATGAAAAAAGCTAATCTAAAAAAATAACCATTGCACAAGAGTAATCTAGGAGTTAATTGTGAAAGTTCGTGCTTCTGTTAAAAAAATTTGTAGAAAATGTAAAGTTGTAAAAAGAAACGGTGTTGTTAGAGTTATCTGTGAAGACGGAAAGCATAAACAACGCCAGGGATAATAATTGTTGCGCCGTAATTAATGCAATGCTATAATTCGGCTCTTAACTATAAAGTGCTACCAAGGGGAGTATCTAGATGGCACGTATTGCCGGGATAAATATACCAGATCATAAACATGCAGTTATTGCTTTAACTGCTATTTATGGTGTTGGTCGTCAAACTGCAAGTGAAATTTGCGTTGAAGTGGGTATTTTACCTTCGATAAAAATTAAAG
>CANNLO010000388.1 GCA_947505055.1 Methylococcaceae bacterium
ATCGTTACGCAAGTGCCCTCCTGAGCTCCATCAAGATTTGTTAGATGAAATCGCCGCCTGAATAATCCCTTCCAGCCCCAGAAAAATCAATAATGCGGCCGGGTGGTTAGCCTGGGCGAACAAGGAATTACGGAGTGACGGCATTTGTTTGGCGACAATAGCCCTTGTCGTACATATCGGTCAACCGGTCAAGATAGTTGTCGCCGACCGGACAGGGTAATTGTCGCCGAACAGCTCTTTAACGTCTGATACTTCATGCAAACCGTTTGGTAACACAAGTTAGCTAACCTTTGAAAATAGTACTTGGTTATAGGTAAAAAAAGTAATACGATAAAATCTTACTTATATCTTTTTGTAAGGATTCTTATGCAACAGGCTACATTAACCAGTAAAGGCCAAATAACCATTCCAAAATCGGTACGTGATTCTTTAGCATTACATGCGGGTGACAAAATTGAATTTATATTGACCAAAAACAACGAAATAATGCTAAAGCCTGTTACTAAAAAAGTAGATGACGTATTCGGTCGTTTATTTAAGGCTGGTCGTCCCGCCGTTGACATCTCAGAAATGGACGCCCTGATAAAACAAAAGATTAGGACCGACTTTACATGAAAGCACTGGATACCAATGTGCTGGTGCGTTTTTTGGTGAAGGATGATGCCGAACAAGCGCAACTGGTTTATATGCTGTTTAAGCAAGCAGAAAACCAAAAACAGCAGCTATTTGTACCGATACTTGTGGTTTTAGAAACAATTTGGGTCTTGCAAGCGGTTTATCACATAGAAGATCACGAAATATTGGCAGCACTAAATGATTTATTACTGATGCCAGTTCTGTTATTTGAAACACAGCCAGTTTTACATGCTTTTATTAGTGCCGCGACTGGTAAAAACTTTGATCTTGCGGATTTACTGATTGCCCATTCAGCAAGTGCTTACCCCTGCGAAAACGTGCTGACATTCGATAAGAAAGCTGCAAAATATAGTGGATTTGAGTTAATTAAGTAAACATTTTTCCGGTTCTTGTACCCGACATTCCGCACCCCAGCCAAGATAAGAATGATTTAAACTACACGTAGCGAATCATGTGCTTTGGAGACTATCCATGAATGAGGAATCCCTTTACAGTAGTTACAATTTAGATCATCTAGGCCTTGTAGCAGGTATGGTTGACGAATTAGGTTTACCAGAGCTGATTGATGCCGTGATTATACAAGACCATGAACAACGCGTGGTATCGGTCGGACAATGCGTTAAAGCCATGGTCTTAAACGGCCTTGGCTTTGTCAATCGCGCCTTGTACCTGATGCCACACTTTTTCAAGGATAAACCCATCGGCCGCCTACTGGGTGAGGGCATAGAGGCTGAGCATCTTAACGATGACACCATTGGACGGTCAATGGATACAATCTATGCATATGGGGCTGAACAACTGTACGGTCAACTGGCGGGCAGTCGGTCAAACGTTTGGATCTGATCTGCGACGTTGGACATATAGACGGCACCCGTTTTCATGTTGATGGTGTCTACAACAGCGACCAGGAAGCGTCAGAACAGATTATTCATATAACTAAAGGCTACAGCCGCGATCATCGTCCTGATTTGAATCAGGTGGTATTGCAACTGATTACCGATAATCAGGCAGGCATACCTTTATGGATGGAGGCCTTGAGTGGCAACAGTAATGATAAAGAAAGTTTTCGGCAAACATTGAATGCGCATCTGGAACAGTTGCACGAAGGTGTCGGTCTTTCGTTGATAGTTGCCGACAGTGCCCTGTATACGGCGGAAACACTGCAAGATCTGGGTAGTTTTCCTTGGATAACGCGAGTCCCCGAAACGATTGGCGGCACCAAAGAATTAATTTTAGCGGTATCTGATGAGTGGATGCAGACTCAACCAGAACGTGCCTACACGGTTTTAGGTGCCAACTATGGCGGCATCAAACAGCGGTGGCTGGTCGTTTATACTCAAGGCGCTCGCGAGCGTGCCGAACAAACGGTAGATCGGCAACACCTAAAGAACAGTAAAGTCGATTACAAAGCCTTCAGCGCATTGGCTAAACGAACATTTGCCTGCGTTGCCGATGCCGAAGCGGCTTTGGCGGTTTTGCAAAAGAAATTGAAGTTCGTCACCTTGCACGATTCGCAGATCGTCGAGATTAAACGTTTCAAAGGTAAGGGGCGGCCTCAAAAAGATAGCACTCCAGATACGGTCGGTTATCGTGTTGAAGCGGGTATAGCCTCCATGCTCGACATGCGGCAGCGCAAGATTCAACAGAAAAGCTGCTTTATTGTTGCCAGCAACCAATTAGATGAAAATCTACTCAGTAACGAAGATATGTTGGATCACTATACGCCTGGGCAACAAAAGGTCGAACATGGCTTCCGCTTCTTAAAAGACCCCTGGTTTATGGCGAATACACTGTTCCTCAAGTCGCCAAAGCGCATCATGGTACTGATGATGATCATGACGCTATGTCTTTTGGTCTATGCTGCCTTGGAATATCGTATTCGCCAATCGTTGCAACAGCATGAAGAAACATTTCCCACTCAGCTCGGAACCGCTACCGCAAAGCCAACTGCTCGCTGGGTATTTCAATTCTTCGCGGGTATCCATGTACTGTTGATAGACAATTGGCGAGAAGTTGTACTGAATTCCAATGAGTACCACCACCATCTGCTTAATCTGCTTGGTGAGCGGTATACTCACTTATATGCTGGCTCTGGATAGCAGGGGTGCGGAATGTCGGCTTTACCAATCACCTCCCCCTTCAGCTTGTGCAAGGAATTCCGCTTTGTGGCTGCAGCATCGACGTTTTGCCCACCATAATATCCACCGCTTTTAACAATCGCTTAAAAACAGATTCCTGGCAATAAGGAATATTATGTTTTTTGCACACAGCCATCACCTGAGGCTGCATTTTTTGATACTGACTTAATGGCATATCCGGCCACAAATGATGTTCAATTTGATAATTTAACCATCCGTAGAAAAAATCATTTAAATTAGAACCGGTTGGATAATTCACTGACCCTAAAATCTGCCGTAGATAAAATTCACCTTTGCCTTTGGCTTTTTTATCAAACATCATCACATCATCTCCGGCATGGTTCGGTACTATCACCAGAAAACTGTGCATATTGGTGAAAATTTCCGCCAAAATTAAATTAATTAATACGCTGATAACAGCATAACCACCCAAGGGAAAAAATAGCAAAGGCAATAACACAAAGCGATAGGCAGTGTAAGGCAAGATACTATGTAGCCATAAGCCTCTGCCCTGTTTGGTAAATAAGCTCCATGCCCCAAGGCGGGTCATGACCGGTACTGGCTCGCCCTGCTTTCTAGCCGAGTTTAAGCGCAATTCCTTGTGTGTCCTGGGCGTGTAATAGGCAATCTTCCAGATACCGGAAAAAAGCGCCACTATAGTATAGCGTTGCCACATCGGCAGCTTTGATTGTCTTAGCCATTCCATATTATGCTGTAATTGGTCAGGATCACTTTTTTCACCCAAACTATAGTGATGTAATACATCATGCTCTTGATGCCAACCAGCTGGCGTAATCCAGTCCGGCCAATCTATAAAACGTCTCCAGCCTTGCGCAAATTTCTTGCTGGTATATTTTTTGTTTATACTTTCAATTTTGTCATAGGCTCTATGGCCAACCGGATGTACTAATTGTGTCCAGCGTGTAAAACTACCTTGACTAATTAACAATGCGGATATTGGATTGGGGAAAACCCAGGCTGTAGCATAGCCAACGATGGAACACATTTTCCCCCAGCGTTCCATTTTTGTTAAATGCTTAAAATCGTCAATACCGATATTGGCTAAAGCTTGTTGGTGAATTTCGCTGATGTCTTTGGCTAATTGCTCACGATCTACTGATTGGTAACTATGTAAACTCAAAACGTACTGCCCTTTTTAATTTCAATGATGGTCGATTCCAATGAACCAAATGCGCTATCGGCCAAAGCAACAGTTGGTTTACACCTCTCAGAGATGCTTTAATTGTTTATTGATTGAACTTATAGCCGCACCAGTAAGTATAGAGTCGGAAATTAACAAAACGATAAGAACTTAAGCACACTCAGGAAATGATGTTGCTTAGGAATGAGCACGAAATAACTTGAGCATCTTATTCTCCTCACCCCAACCCTCTCCAGCAGGAGAGGGAGAAAGTTGACTAAGTTATTTCGTGCTCATTCCTTAATCAGCAGGGGCATCTATAAACTCACTTTAGCCTTATTTTCTTTCAGGCATAAAAAACTAGAGTTCAACCGATGTTAAACAACGAGGTTTTTTATAGGGGGAACTCCCGGATAAAACCAGCCTATGGCTCTACAAGGGAAAAGTACCAGACTCATGAAGGTAGAAAAAATGTGATTGCTGTGACTTGATGACTATGTCTACGGTTAATCATTCCAAAACCCACAAGCTCTTACTGCGTCGCGCATTCTACAACTTTTACCGTCAAATGCCAAAAAAGACCGCTGCCTCTCCCCATAAGCATAGCTATCTACACAAGTAACTTAGCCCCTTCTCCAGCGGGAGAAGGTTGGGATGAGGGGAAATGTAAATAATTGATTTTATTCTCCTCACCCCATCCCTCTCCAACAGGAGAGGGCGCTTAATCACATTACAACTCATTGTTTTTATTGTACTGAAAAGTTGTGTAGATACCTATGC
>CANNLO010000389.1 GCA_947505055.1 Methylococcaceae bacterium
GTACATTAGCCCTAGGTTGTTTTGTGAGTCCACGTAGCCCTGCTCTGCCGCTTGTATGTATAAAGCAATAGCCTTGTCGTAATTCTGTATAACGCCTCTCCCTCTCTCATATAAGACGCCTAAGCTATGTTGTGCCATCCCGCTGCCTTGATCAGCTGCTAACTTCCACCACTTGGCCGCTTTTGATTCATCTTTTGGCACGCCCCTGCCTGTTGCATATAAAAGGCCACAGTTGTATTGCCCTAACAGATACCCTTGGTCGGCTGCGAGCTCGTACCATTTAAGTGCTACGGAATAGTCTTGCTTTACGCCTCGGCCGTGTTCATACATTACGCCTAGTTTGAATTGTCCTTCAGCTGAGCCTTTGGTAGCCAATGGGGTAAGTATCTTAATAGCCTCTTCATAATCGCCTTTCTCGTGAGCCTTATCTGCATCCCTCAAACTGCCTGCAGCATAAGCAGCACTAGTCATCAAGAAAGATATAAATAATGTCAGGATTAATTTTTTCATAATTTTTATAGGTTAATTTTGTTGCAGTTTAAATAAAGCTACTCACGTCAAAATAAAATTTACGTTTAAATTTAAATGCATTTGAATCTCTGTAGGCATCTAAATCTTCCATCAAATTCCATTGATCATTAGCTTTGATAGCTTCAAAACGAGTAGTTAGTTCATTCCATATTTGTTCAGAAAAACCCACAACATCAAATGTCAATATGTCGAAACTTCTATTATCAACCTTAATCAATCTTTGCTCTTCGAGGTCCCAGCGTATTCCCCAAAACTTATTGGCTTCATGCCTAAATATGATCATCTCTTCGTATATTCTTTTCTCGACAAAAACATATTCTACTGACACACCATCAAATGAAATTAAGTTATCTACTGTCGGGTCATTTTTGTCTATGATGCAAGCCGATTCAATGTCATACCCCCAGCCACCTGAGATAGGCAGATTAATTTTATAATCCTCAAAAATAATTTGCCTTGGTGATTCTTTGGTATAGAGATTTAAATCCATTTTTAGACCTTACCTTGGCCTATAACTTTTATATATTTGATATAAATCGAAAACAAAAAATGCTTGTATTAAAACCACCAAGGCTAAATACCAATTGGAAATTACATAATGGTGTGGTGTGTTCCAATAGGATGCGGATACAAGAGTTACAAAAGTAAGAAGCAAATAACTAAATAGGTAGCTAGCAACTTTAAAAGCCAACCATGCAACGGAATATTTGCCGTTATCCTTGTTTCTTGACAACGATGCCGTAGAAAAAACAACCGCAAAAGGTATGAGCGCAATAAGATTAAATAAAGTAAAGGCCATTGGCATACCTATTGAATCAGCTTCCATAGGGTAGACATAATTAAATTGATTTTCACTAAGCGTTTTACAGACAGTAGAGTACGTAAGTGCAGCAGACACTGCTAGTAAAATGAACTTCAACCAACTCTTTTTAATTTTAATAATTCCCATTTGGATTTCTGATTATCCAATAATCATTTGCAACTCAAAGTTTAATGTGAACGCACCACATTTCGGGCAAAAATTACCTTCAGTTGGCGCACTGTAGTGGAAGCTTGTAACCATTTTGAACCTACTATCAAGTGAAGAAGTTGCTCCACCATAGGGTTTTATTTCTCCTGAGTTACACCTAGGGCACTGGGCATGATGCTCCATCTCGTTAACGTTTATTAGCCCACATTGCTTACAGTAAAAAGGAAAGTAAGATTCGGTCTGAAAAGTTTCTCTAGTGCCACCAGTTCTCACACTTCCTTCGAAGCCACACTTGCAGGATGCAGTATATAAATTTGCCATAATTAATAACTGCCTTTACCTGCAATTATATGACGTACACCACCCCTAGGACTTTCTACATCACCTTTACGTCTTGGTATCAAATGAACGTGACAGTGAAAGACTGTCTGACCTGCCGATTCGCCACAGTTAATCCCAACGTTGTATCCGTCGATTGTTGCATCTGTTTCATCTAATAATTTCTTCTGTATTTTGATGAGCTGGTTAATCGCATTAATTTCTGCCTGTGTTAGACCGAAGTAATCTGCAACATGACGCTTTGGTATAAATAACGAATGATATTGGGTTACTGGGAATCCATCACGAATCACATAGGCTAATGCGTTCTCGTCAATGATGCGTTCGCGTTCTTTTAGCTGGGTATTACAAAAAAGGCAATCTTCTACTCGGTGTTCATATTGTGTGTGTAAATCACGAAAGTCCGTTGAGTCTCTATTGCCTTTGGATGCATTGCATGAATAACATAGCGCTTGATAATTTGATAAGTCATCTTTACCACCCAGACTCTTTGGATGAATGTGGTCAACTTCTAAACTTTTTTCTGCTGCTGAGATGCCGCATAGCTCACACCTAAATTCGGCTCGCTTTAAGACTTCATAACGAATAGAACCGCTGATAGGTTCATGCCCTCGTCTGCGATGCTCCCACATAGCTTCGCCACGCTTTGCTTCGTACCCTTCTAGTCGTTGTTGGCATAGTTGAATTAACTCTTCACGTTCAAACTCGCTTAAATCACGCATACCAGAGAGATGGTATGTTTCACCTTCTTTGTAAGTGATACCTCTGTTCTTTGTCAGCACTTGACCGACCATGTTCTTGACTACATTTGAGTAATACTCAACTTGTGTAGGATCACGATTAACAAATGCTTTAGCTATTTCCGTTACTGTTCTTTTGCCATTGTTTTTGAGCAGTTCGATAAGCATTACTGGTTGATAGATATGCGATGTTCGCATATCTTTTATGATGAATTTCTTTAGCACATCAAAGGTGGTCACTTAGCCTTCCCATTTAATGTTGGAATCGCATGGCCATGCTGCCCTGATTGCAGTTCACGCTCTAGTCGTCTAACGACTTTATCACTATCGTCAGATTGAACGACATAGTATCTATAGGTTAGTCTCGTTTGAATAAACTCTTTAGTTAGCTTATCCAGGTAGCCTTTCACTGGAGTGTAGGCTTTTCCAATCAATGTTGGCAAAACATAGAAGTCTTGAATATAGATGCAAAACTGGTCACCACTTCGAGTGCCTTGAGTGTGTTGACGGATACGACTTTGTGGATTTCGATCTGTCACAGATTTACCTGATAGTCCCCCAATGCCTACGTAGATAAACTCTGTCTTATCTAAAAATACGGTGTAGATAATTGAACCGAACTCTGGGATATCTTTAATGTTTGAAAGGGTAAAAGGCCGCAGACCCAATGATGCATCAAGTAGTGCATCTATGACAATATCATCTGTTTTGCTGGGCACATTCATTTTAGTAATGCTTATGATGCTTTGCCAATAAAATAGCCAAGCGCAATCAAAACAATGGCTACGATTATAATGCCTAGCCCAGAACTACCTTTAGTTTCAGTTAGCACTTTTGGTTCAGGTGTATTTGAACTACCAGTCAATTTGCTTCGATAAGATAATCCTGTACCTGGTATACCAACATTCCCGGTAGCTTTTCCATTCTTGAGGTTAATTGATGCACCGCGCCCACCAATAGTCCAGGATGTGCCTGTCTTACTTAAATTTAGTGTTAATCCTTTAAATAACCGTATGCGTTTCTGAAAACATAAGCCCATAATTTCATCCTACATCATTAAAAAAACCAACTTATAAAAGTTATACTTAAGATGTTGATCTTTTGACGCAATGGACACCCCAAAGCTGCCTCATTAAAGTCATCTTGGCATAAGTTATTTTTACGGCTGATTGGGTATTCTTGCGGTTATATTTCTGTTTTTATAATCATGGTTGCTAGATTGATAATCAGAAAAATATTTGGTTATCCAAACAATAATCCCAATTAAGATTAAATATTCCATCTCTAAGATTTAGCCAATAAATTACTTTTTATCTATCTTGAGCTGAATCAAATAAACACCTGTAATAATATCAATTACCACCCAAATAATTTTCGATAAGTATATTGGTGAAAAAGGGTTAAAAAGAACAGCTATTACTATTAACGCACCTTTAGTCTGACCTTCCAGTAAGGGCCATTCTTTGACAAGCATGTATAAAGCCCCAAGGCACACTGCAACACGCAAGATCTCGTAATAGGCATAAGGCAGCGGTAAGACGGCTACAAATAGAAGTGCTGCTAATATCTTGTTCACAAACCCCTCACTTTAATAACCATGTTTAAAGTATGATAATAATCCTTATCATCGTGAACAACAAATGAGTGCGATAACAAAAATGAAAGCATTGATTCTTGCCCTTGCATTCCTATCATGTAACGCCTTCGCTTCAGATGATTATGTCCCCCCAATAACGGTTATAAAAAGCAAAATACAGTTAATTGTTCGTCAAGATGCAACCTACGATGAACAAATGGAAGCGCTCTATCGAATTGATACAGACGATGGCATGAAATCCTATTCCACTGTCAAAATTTCCTACGACAAGACTGCCGAAAAATGCCAAATTGTCGAAGCCTATACTATTCAACCAAATGGCAAAAAGATAGCAGTTAAAGCTGACGCCATTAAAGTTACATCTGACCCTGTATCAAGAAGGGCCCCCATGTTTAGCGATACTAAAAACATTAGTATCATTTTTCCTAAAGTTGAAAAAGGCAGCTTGATTTACTATAAAACTAAAAGTCGTATTTTTAGAACTGCCTTCCCAAATATCTTTTCAATGACTAA
>CANNLO010000390.1 GCA_947505055.1 Methylococcaceae bacterium
AGCGTTCGAAAAAAACTCGCGCTTAATCAGCGAGAAGCGGCAGAACTGTTTGGCGGAGGTGTTAATGCCTTCTCACGTTATGAAAATGGCAAGACCAAGCCGCCCTTGGCACTGGTGAAATTGCTCAAAATACTTGATCGTCACCCCGACCTTTTGAATGAAGTAAGGACTGTGTAAGGAAAGATCGTCTGTATGCATAAAATAATGTTATTTTAAATTGGACGGTCATTTAGGGAAAATGGCGACGTTCAGGACGACAGAACGGTGAAGGTAAGTCCATCGAATCGACCTTCGCTCATCCCAGAAATCAAACTTTCCGTGCAGATTGAAATGCTTCCAGGTGGTGATTGCATCGTTACGAATCGCTTCGATCAACTCCCCTCGGCGTTTCTCGTTTTTCTCCGTAGCAAGCTCCTGTGAGAGATAGAGGTGATTCCAGCACACGACAGCATTCTTGATCAGTCGTCGGCAAGCTTCGCCAACACTTTATTGCTCAATACCTTGCTTTCAGTTAATAACTGCCCTAACAAATTTGTGACTTCACTGCTTGCTTTCGAATCTTGTAAATTGTTGAAGTTGTTTTCAATCTGTTCAGCCCCTATCACTGAACCATTTACAGTGCAGTTAGTTAAATTTTGATTAATCGTAGAGATTATTGCGTTTTCAGTATTGTCGATACAAACCAAGAAAAGGACTTTTTAGACAAAATTATCAAGTCGTTTAACGAAAGATGGAGGAATACCAAGAGGAGCAAAAACGACAAGGTTAAGAAGATGTTGTTTGAGGACTTACCAGAAGAAATAGTAAATGATGAGGACTACATCTAGGCTACCAGGCAGGCCGATTTCCAAAACACAAAAATTACTTTCAATAAGATTATGGAAGAGAGGTTCCAGGACTTGATTTTTGACTTTACGGAATTATAAAAAGATTTTGCCGACAATCAAGAATTTAAAAAGTATGTTTTGGGGATTATGTTCGATGTTATTATGGAAAAGCAAGGAATGGAAAGCGGGGTAAGGATACGCTAATTTTTATCAACTAAGTTTAGAAATTTATGGCGACCACTGTAACATCGGCATTTAATAAATTTTTGAGAGATAAAGTAAGTTTAGAGAGTGATCAGGTGACAAAAGCAAAAAGTAGTAAAACTTGGCTAACGGGAAAGATACATGCTTTCCCAATACATGATTCAAGTTTTCCAGAGCTATATTCTGAGAAAGACATTAGCTTTGGTTCTTTCGCTAGAAAAACAAAAAAAAGACAGCTTGATGATATTGATATGATGTTTTGCTTGAATGCTATGGGTGGAACATATAATGAATATACTCATGATAACATTGAAATAATAATAGATCCCGATAATAAACCACTAAAGGCTTTATGTGAAAATTTTACTAATAAACTCAACTCAATAAAAGTTGTAAACAAGTTTGTTAGTTCATTGTGGGATATTCCTCAGTACCAAAATTCTGGAATAAATAGAAGACAAGAAGCAGCCGTGTTGAACTTAACAAGCTATGATTGGAGCTTTGATATTGTTCCGTGTTTTTTTACCAAAGAAGACTACTACCAAAAAACATTTTACTTAATACCTAACGGTAGCGGTAATTGGAAGAAAACAGACCCAAGAATTGATAAGAATAGAGTTACAACGATAAATCAAAAAAATAGTGGTAATGTTCTTAATGTTATAAGAATAATGAAGTATTGGAATAAAAGGCCGACAATGCCTTCTTATGTTATTGAAAACATGATATTGAACCATTACGAATACAGAACGGATGCAAGTTCTTATGTTAATGTTAATTTGCCTGATGTTTTTCTTTATATAAGTAATAATATTCAATATTCTGTTAATGACCCAAAATGCATACAAGGGAATATAAATTCATTAAGCTATGAAGATATGATAAAAATACAAAATAGGGCAAATTTAGACTACCAAAGGTCTTATGAAGCTAGAAGGCTAGAAGATGCAGGAAAACATAGAGAGTCTATAAATAAATGGAGAGAGATCTTCGGGGTTGATTTCCCCGGCTATGGATAATGATAACTAAAAAATATGGAAAACAAAATTATAAATGTGCAAAATAGGGCTGAAAACTTAGATTGCCTAGCTTCTATGCGTTACTTGTACAGTAGAGCAAAGTACTACATGAAGTGGCAGGTTTTTCTAAATGTAATTTTTATAGCTGTACTCTCTATTATTGCTTACTTAACAAATAGTAATTTATTATGGTTTAAGTACGATCTATCAGCCCATTTAGCACTTATAAGTATCGTTGTAACTCTTGTGAGTACATTGGTTTTTGTTCCGATTATAAAAAACAAAAAAGAGTTGGCAGCAAAAATTCAAGAAAAGTTTGACACAAAAGTTTTGTCTCTAAATTGGAATATTGTAAATGTAGGTAGTCTTCCTGATAATGAAGACATAAAGTTGTACGCGGAAAAATTTAAAGAAAAAAAGAACCTTGCAGACTTGAAGGATTGGTATGCTTCATCTGTGGCTAGTGTCCCATTTGATATCGCTAGATTTCTTTGCCAAAGGTCAAACCTTGTTTGGAATGTAGGCCTAAGGAAAGAGTATATAAAAAGAGTTATTAAGTTTTCTGTATTTTTTAGCATTCTTATAGCTTCCTTCGGCTTGTTAGCAGATATAACATTTACAAACCTTGTGCTTAATGTTGCAACTCCATTGCTTCCAATTGTAGCTTTCTGTATAGAACAATACAAAGAAAATAAAGATTCAATTGAAAACCTAGAAAAACTAAAACAGGATATGGACTCTTACTGGATTGAATTGATAGAGAAAAAAGACTCTATAGAAAGTGAGACATTTGCTAGGAAAATTCAGGATGAAATTTATAAAAACAGAAAAGACAACCAGTTATTCTTTGACGAGATTTACGATAAGTTAAAAAATAAGTATGAAGGTGCTATGTATTACAATGTCCAACAAATGGTTGATGAATATAATAACTCTATTATATAGAATTTTCATTTAATCTTATTGAGGTCATGGCGGTTATGAGGAAAAGCGATACAACCGATAAGAGGCGACGAATACAGTCTCCAATCAGACATGCACTATCGGTAAACCGAATATCCTGACCCTTGCTTGATGTAGTCTGGTTTATATATCAATAGGTGATCTCGGCCTTGGTAGGCAGTGGGCAAAAAGAGCAAGGACTTGTTTAGATGGATACTCTAAGCGATATCTTGAAGAGATTCCGGACATAATTCCTCCGCATGAAATGTGGCCTTCTCGAATGCCAAGTTGGAGATCTATATCGGAAGGACAGTGGATAAGTTTAAAATGATGGTGCGTGAAGATCTTCAGGCTAGAATAGTTAATGCTAAAAAATTCTGGATTTACTAGAAAAGCTCTAAAAGGAGAGCATGTAAAACCGTGGGAGGCAGTCAGAGCGACACTTTTGCAGTGACGGAAAACAATGCTTTTCGTATAGTCTTCCGTTATGTTAAGCCGCAAACCACCAGAAAATATTAGATCTGGCCCCTGTCTCTCCCCCAAATAATGTACGAAAACTATTGTCGGATTGAATCTGACCCTTTTCACTATGTGGAAATTTTTCCTATGTACTCGATGTTCAAGTTTTTATAACTTGTTGATTTCAAATCAAACAAGTGGAAATTGAGTTTTATTATAAATCAATGAGTTATAATTTTATGGTATTTGAAAACTCATAAAACAACCTCAAAAACCTAAATTTTATGGTTTTTAACTTACTGTTTTTAAAGACCTATTTAAAAAATTGAACTTCGAGTATGTAGCTTTCTATACATGCTGGTTGGTTATATGCACGTGTTCTGGTTTTGGCACACCCCAGTCTGTCACTGTCCAACTGTCAATGGCGGTCAAAAACCGCGTATTTATGCCGCGAAAGCACCTTGACACCTAATTCAGACTATTACGCTATCGGGCAGGGGTGCTGGAATGTATATCATTCCAGCACCCCTGCCTCACGGCGAGTGCGGGGTTTGGGACGGAGCCCCAATTATAAAACAGGGGGTTTTTGCAACCATCTTTACGCGGATTACCACCGCCGCTAACACCAACAAACGGACATTAAATGAGCAGTCTCGGGAGATGGTTTTTTACGCCTTTTAATGTCAAAAAGCGTTAATTTACCCGTCAACTTATCAAAACAAAGAAAATGTCAATAAATCAAAAGATGGGTGTCAGTATCCGCAAAGTGGCTGCCTCAGTTCATCCATACCCTACACAATCCATATCAGAACGCATTTTGCATAGTCATGTCGTGGTACTATGCGATAGTATTTATATCACCAGCTATTTACCCTTCGGTATAAACGAGATTAGCAATAAACCATGACACAAAATACTAACAACCTTGCCGCATTCATCTGGTCTTTAGCCGATTTACTGCGTGGCGACTTTAAACAAAGTCAGTATGGCCGCATCATTCTGCCATTTACGTTACTACGTCGTCTTGAAGGCGTATTGGAAGATAGCAAAGAAGCCGTGCTTGCACAGGTTGAAAAAGTACAAGCCATGAATCTGCCAGAAGAAGCGCAGGAAAAACTGCTGTTACGAGCAACAGGCGGCTTATCGTTTTACAACATCTCAAAAATGAATCTGTCCACACTAGGAGAATCAGGCATTGCTGCTAATCTAGAGGCTTATATTCAGGGCTTTTCAATAG
>CANNLO010000391.1 GCA_947505055.1 Methylococcaceae bacterium
AGTGCGACGGTGACTGACGTGCGTGCTGCAAATAAAGAAGAAGTGACGCATCAACACGTGCACGGCGCGGGTGGCCATCATCACTAATTAAAGTAATCCGCATGAATAAAAAAGGCGCTCAATATTTGCAAGGCAGTGTAATATCGTGTTGATAAATTAAGGCGAAATAGCCTACAATGCCTACTAAACTTATGTTTAGTAGGCATTTTTATGGTCAAGATTTCTTCTGCAGGATATCGCTTCCCCGCTCCGAGTGAAGGTGTGAATGTTAATTTTTGTAAAAACATTCATTGCGCCAATTTCGGGGTAACTGAAGAGCTTCATAGAACTTATCGTAAAAAAGGAACATTGCCACAACCAGGCGCCTATATTAAAGTTTCAACCGCCAAGAATGACCCAAGAATGAAGTGCTGCTTGTGTGGCCAATATCCGCCAATACGTAACAACGCAGCCGTAGTGGATGACCTTGCGAGAATTTCATCCTACCTATCTCAAATAGAGCCCTCATGCCCTAATGTTAGCTGTCCAATGCACGGCACTCCTTTGTCAACGGGCGGTAAGGATTACTCGGCGTTTGGAACTACCGCTGCCGGAACTGCACGCTGGCGCTGCAATGCGTGCTTAAAAACATTCACCGTCGGAGGAAAATCAACCTTAAAGCACAAGCAGCCTCATAAAAACCGTGAGATATTCATGCTTTTGATGAATAAGGTGGCGCTAAGCCGAATTGCTGAAATAACTGGGTTAGACCGTAAAACGATTTACGGAAAAATAGACTTCATCCATAGACAAGCCTTACTCCTAATCCAAAGCCGCGAAAAAGCATTATTGACCGGATTTCAGCTTCCTAAAATGTATGTTGCCGTTGATCGCCAAACGCACCTTGTTAATTGGCGCAGTCGTAAAGATAGACGGAATGTCCAATTAAACGCAATCGGCACTGCCGACTTAACGACAGGCTACGTCTTTGGAATGCACCTCAATTTTGATGCTTCAGTTAATACTGCCGAAATAGAAGAGAAAGCCATTGCCGCTGGTGATTACGGTGAGGCCCCCCCATATCGAAAATACTCGCGCTACTGGTTAAAACATGACTATGCTACTTCAGCAGCAAGAACCTCATCTAGGTCAGTAGGCCGAAAAACCAAAGCCATTGCGTTGGCATCAGGGGCTACCGAACTTACCGCCGAAATTTTAGGAGAATACGCTGCAGGGGCAGACCGTGATGATATTGAAGAAAGTGACGAGAAGAGCACCAGTCTTATGCTCCCAACTACTGGTGCACAAATTCACGAACCATACACCATGCAAGCTCACTTTTTGCTCATGGCTAAAATGCTATATAGCGCACCTAAAATTCGTGTGTATATGGACCAAGACTCAGGCTTCCGAGCCGCATTTATGTCTGCATTTCAGGATAGGGTAAAAGATAGAACTGCTGATGCATGGTATGTTACCGCGCTTAAAGAAGCGACCATAGATGAGAAAGACAAAGCAGTAGCGGCCTGCAAGCGTGCGTTTAATGAAGTTAAGAAGAAAAATCCTACATTGACTGAATATGAGATTCAAGTGTTAATGACCAGAGAAGCAATGCTTAAGGCCGTCTCCTTAGGGTTTTCCGATGACTGGTGGTTAGACCATCCATTACCAAATAAAAGCGAACCAGCAAAACGGATATGCTGGCTAACTAACATGGGCACCTACTCAGATGACCATGCTGCAAGATTGTATCTAAAGGGTTCCCTACACGCGATTGACAGATTTTTTATGTTGGTTAGGAGGAGACTTTCTTTTGCAGAGCGGGCTTATGCCTCAGCTAACAATGTAGGTCGCAAATGGTATGGCTACAGCGCCTACAAACCTGATAATTTAGCCAAGCTTTTGGACATCTTTAGGGTCTATTACAATTACTGTCTAACGGATGTGGATGGAAGAACCCCAGCGATGAAGTTAGGACTTGCGCGAGGGCCCGTTACTGCGGAAGATATTCTGTATTTTCAGCCCCTAAAATCTAAAAGAAAGCCTAGGCCTGCCAGTAAAACAAAAGTCGTTAAGGAAGAAGACCTCGTAGCCGCATGGTTGAATGTGCCGCCAGGCAATATCAAGTTCTAATCAGCTGAAATCACCTCTACAGCACGTAAAAAATGAAACACAACACGTGCGTCCGCAAGAGCACGATGACGCTCATCAGCCGGCAAGGCATGCCGCTCAATTAACGCATCTAAGCTGTGAGTTCGGTATTGCGGGAATAAAGCTTTAGAAAGCTTAACGGTGCACATTGTGTTGGTTTCAAACTTAAGGCCGACTCTTTCAAACTCCGCTTGCAAGAAGCCGTAATCAAATGCAGCGTTATGTGCTACCAGTTGCTTACCTGTAAGCCTGGTGTAAAGACTGTCAGCTATCAAAGCGAAAGTGGGTGCAGTCTCAACCATGGCGTTAGTGATGCCTGTAAGGTCTGTAATCATGCTGCTTATCTCAACGCCAGGATTCACTAAGCTGGACCACTCCTCCTGCCTGCCATTTTCATCCAGTTCAATTAAGGCAATTTCCGTGATGCGGTCAGTGCTGTGGTTGAGGCCAGTAGTTTCTAAATCTAGGATAATCATTAAATTAGTTTACCAGCAGACGCCTATTTACTGCTAAATAGTGGGGGTAAATTAGTAGTTATTTAAATTAAGAAGTAGAATTATTTATCCGGATAAGCCTACTAATAACAAGGACCCGTTAAATGTCTATTTCTATAAATACAATTAAATCTAATGAGAGAATGATTGCTTGGTTTTTAATGTTGGGTGGTGTAATTCTGCCACTCGCATTAGAAGGACTTCTTTCAGGCCCTTATGACTATGCAAGATTATCAGGCAACATAATGGGTATGATTCTTATGTCAGTGCTTATAGGTTATGCGGCTACGATAGGCAGAACATTAGCTACAAAGAATCGGGTAGCGCTTATCATTGGGGTTCTTATATTTGGTTACTCAGTCATGGCGAGTTATCGTGTATGGCACGATGCTCAGGCGCTTAGAAATGCTGCTAACAATCTATTATCCATCATGGATAATACCAAGGCTCAAATTAATTCCGCCACTCCGAGCAATCAACCCAATGCCGATATTCCCATAACTTTTGACAATACTAATGGGAATGGCGCCAACTTCCTGAATGGTACGCAACCAATTTTAAAGAAATTCGCTGATAAATCCATTGACCTAAACAATAGAATGGTAGCTTTGCCGATGGTTAAAGTATTGGCACCTGATAGTCTGATTTCCAAAGAAGGCATTGCTCAGTCAAGAGCCATACTATCTAAGCAAAAAGAGTTAATTGCAGAACGTGGCAAAAACCTTGTTGAGTATTGGGCTGAAGTTATCACCTATTTTAAAACTGCGAATGTGGACGAAGCAAATAGAAAATCTGCAATGGATAATTTTTTGAGGGGCAAGCCAGCCGTTGAAAAGCTATATGGTGACTTGGACAAGTCTCAAATTGCCTTTGTTGACGAAGCTTATGCTACTTTAGATTTAGTTGAAAAGAATTTGGGGAGATTGCAGGTTGACAATGGACGCCTATTATTTCCAGACCAAACTTTATTAGATGCATTCAATAATCACATTAAAAACTTAGATTCTTTGGGTAAAGAAGAGACAAAAATTACACAACAGATTCAAAACTTATCTACGGCTGGATTGGATCAAATTAAAAAAGATATTGGCAAGTAACCACTATGCTAAACGAAGTTGCAAGCTTTGCCTTAACCGTATTAGCTCCAATTGGAACGGCAGGTTTCATAGTTTTAGCTTTTTCTAATTGGCTAGGTAAAGTTTGGGCAAATAGATTAATGGAAACGGAGCGACATAGGCACGAACAGGCATTGACTGAATTACGAGCAAAGTTAGAACAGACCAATCAGCAATCTATTGAATTTTTTAAATCTGACTTGAATATATTTAAAGAAAAACATTTAAAAGGTTTTCACGACAAAATTCAGGTGTATCGGCTAATGATTGATATTATTTCCGATATTTTAGGCGATTTTGACTCTATTCAATTGACTGGACAACCCTTACCGAGAGAGAGATTTGACACCCTTAATAGGGCAAGAATACGAATATATGGCTACATAGGAATGATTGCGCCTCAAGCCGTTATGAACGCACAAGACCAGCTGATGGATTATTTATTGGAAGTTGCTGACGGTAATAAACCTTATGTATGGGTTAAAGTCCGCGAATTTAGCTTGGCGCTAATTAATGAAGTTAGAAAGGATATCGGCATTGATGTTGATTCCATTACTTACAATGGAAATCTCTAGCAATATATTTCATCAATGTTACCAGTGCAAATGAAAAAGGCTGAACGATTAAGTTCAGCCTTTTTTAATTATTACTACTTATATTTTTAGCTTAACGAATTAAACTAATTTATCAACACGATATTACACTACCTTGCAATATTTGAGCGCCTTTTTTATTGGGCTTTCGTTTATTAAACTTGCGTTTAGCCTTGATTGATTAAGGCTTTCAACTGGTATAGCACATCAAGCGCTTGTTTAGGCGTTAAGTCATCGGCTTGTATCGCCTCTAACGCACTCAACGCGGGGTGAATGGGCAACTCAACGCTAGCTTCATTGCTGGTGAACATATCGGGTTGCG
>CANNLO010000392.1 GCA_947505055.1 Methylococcaceae bacterium
AGCCATTTCTGCAACACTAAAATGAATATAATGAAGGTCATCAGCTCTCTGAAATACGGAGGAGCAGAAACGCAAATAATTAACCTGTCAAAAGAATTAGTCAAACAAGGTCACCGTGTTTTACTGGTTACCTTGTCCGGTAATAATCCGCGCCTTTCTGAACTGGAAGGAAGCAATGTAGAAGTCATTGCTCTCAACAAAAAGGTAAAGCTCGACCTTAGGGTTATCATAAAACTGCATGAATTAATAAAACAATGGCAGCCAGATATTATTCATGGATATTTATATGATGCCGAACTCTACAGCCGACTGGCAGGAATTGGAACACAAATACCTATAATCAACTCGGAAAGGAGTGATAACTATAAACGCAATCTTAACCAAAAAATGGCGGATTTTTTAAGCTCTAACTTGGTTGACGGCGTTATCGCCAACACCTATTCCGGAAAGCAATTTTCTACTAAAAGATATCGGCATTTAAAGGATGAAAAATTTCATGTGGTTTGGAATGGCATAGACATCGAAAGTGGCAGAGAAAAACTAGCAAAATGCAAGTTTGATTATAAAAATAAATTTTTTGGCGATAGCTCAATTAATTTGGCTTGTATGGTTGCTACAATAAAACCAGTAAAGGATTATGTTTTAGCTTTACAAGTAGCCAGGGCTTTAGTTAAAAGTGATGAAAAGTGGCGAGTCCTGTTCTTGGGCGACGAATTAGCAAATGGCACGGATAGTTATAAGAAGGAAATAGCTAGCATATACCATTCTTTTGATTCGGAACTAAAGGGAAAAATCATATTTCAGGGAAATAGAAATGATGTCATTGAAATATTAAATCAAGTAGATGTCTCTTTTCTTACTTCGCATGATGAAGGCTTTCCTAATGCAGTACTAGAAGCCATGTCAGTAGGCACACCAGTGATAACCACCGAATTTTCCGATATCAAGAAAATATGCATACGTGATTGGATGGTGATCAGAAGTAGAGACATCGAAGATTTTATAATAGCTATAAACAGATCAATGAAAGAAAGAGAACTATTGTCGAATGATAGTAAATACTGGGTAAAAAATAATTGCGTTATAGATGTCATCAGTAAAAAACTAAGCGATGTCTACGAGTATTTTATTAAAAAATAATTATTGCTATGTGCATAAATATAAGAAGTAGAGAGATACATGAATCTTAATTCGTTTACGCCGCAGAATCTGGCATGTCGAACAAAGCTGTTATTGGAGAGACTCCAGGGATTGGATTTTTTGACAGTCATAGAACCTGAAGAGGTTGGCCTTGATTCAACGCGCGCATTTAAGTCATCACCATCGGGCAACAAATATCTGGAACAGGTACTCAATGATTTTAAGATTTTGCCGCAAGACGCCATTATAGACATCGGATGCGGAAAGGGAAGCGCAATGCGTACGATGCTGAAATTTCCATTTACACGAGTTGATGGCATAGAGCTGTCTGAACATATTGCCGGGATTGCTATCCGGAATTTCAAAAGGCTTGATGCACAAAGAAGTAGAATATTTGTTTGTGATGCCTCACTATTTACAGACTATGATTCCTACAATATGGTCTATTTTTATAACCCTTTCCCCTCTATAGTTATGTCAGGCGTTATTGATGCTTTGATTCAGTCTATACATAGATCAGAGCGAGAGTTGGTGATAGTTTACAATAATGCGACTTGTCATGATGTTGTTGTTAGCAAAGGTATATTTTCAAAAATAGCTGTTTATCCTGACGAATGGGATAATATGATATGTATATATTCAAACCGTAATAATAAATCCTCCAGGTTTTATAACATCGGTTTACGGTTCAAAAGGGGACCTCTTGATAGTGCAGGTGATAAATTAGCTAAATGATAAAATATACAAGCAAATTGCTAAAAAGATGCGAGGTTTGGTTTGATGAAGAACCCACAGAAGAAGTCGATATACTTACTTACCACCAAAGGACATTACCAGTTGTAACTGCGAAATGCACTGATTTTTATACTTTAATAACAGATTTGTCAAAAAAATCTGATGAGTTATTACAGAATTTTTCTAAAGATACCCGATACGAAATTCGTCGTGCGGAAAAACAGGACGAAATAATATATGAATACTGGATGGCAAAAAATACAAATGCCGTACTAACCAGATTCCATAATTTTTATGATCGTTTTGCCATCGCAAAAAAACTTAATGTGATGGATAGGCGATATTTAAAACGTCTTGCAGATGCAGGTGTACTCGATTTGTCTGTAGTACAAGATAAAGAGGGTAATGATTTGGTTTGGCATGCTTATTATCGAAATACAGAACGAGTTAGGTTGTTGCACTCCTGTTCACTGTTTCGGGAAAATGCCGATAATGCCTCACGCAACCTTAGCGGTCGAGCAAACCGCTTACACCATTGGCGGGATATGCTCAGATTCAAACAAGAGGGTATTTTATGTTACGATTTTGGTGGGTGGTATGAGGGTAATAGTGATATGGAAAAATTGCGTATAAACCAATTCAAGTCAGAGTTTGGCGGTACTGTCGTAAAGAATTACAATTGCAATCAGATTGTAACAGTTAAGGCACGCATACTAATGACGGCTTTTGATGTGGTTAAAAATATTAAAGTAATTATTGGGCGTTAAAATACAATGATCTATCATTTTGCTTTAGGTAGAGTAAATCATCATGAATAGTAGACTTTTTCTTTGCTAAAACTCAGTTATGCCCTTCAGTAAGGTTTTCAAATTGATGATTTCTATCTAATTACCATCCCGAATTTCAAAATAGAACCCTTTAATCAGCATAGGAAAAAAGTGTGATAGTTAGGTTAATTACATATAATTGTGGTAAATATGGTTTCTAGGAAGGTAGTCCCCCGTTATCTGATACGTTTCGACGACATTTGCCCAACAATGGATTGGGAGGTATGGGATATTATCGAAGCCCATTTGAACCAATATCAAGTCAGACCTCTTCTTGCGGTAGTACCTGACAACTGTGACCCTTTTCTTATAATCGGGCCACCCCGAGAGGATTTTTGGGCACATGTGCGCAATTGGCAGAGTAAAGGTTATACGATTGCATTGCATGGATACCAGCATCGTTATGTGAATAAAAACGGTGGCTTATTAGGCATAACCTACCAAAGTGAGTTTGCAGGACTGTTGTATAGCGAACAGAAAGCCAAGTTACAAAGTGGATACGAGATATTCACAGAAAATGGCGTACGCGTAGACGCATGGATAGCTCCCTCACATTCCTTTGATAAAATTACAGTTGAAATTCTCGCCGAGCTGGGTATAACCGTAATCAGCGATGGCTTGCATTGTTTTCCCTTCACCGATGCCCTTGGTATTACTTGGATACCCCAGCAGCTTTGGAATTTCGCACCACAATCTGCTGGAATATGGACAGTCTGTTATCATCATAATAATTGGACAGCCCAGATGGTAAGTGAATTTACAGAAAATCTTGAGCATTACGCAGCCGACATTACCGATGTGACCACTGTTATTGGTCATTATGCAGGGCGTAAAGCAACTTTAGTTAACCACGTGGAGTCATATTTTTACTGGATATGGAACCATTATTTAGCACCCATTAAGGGTAGAGTTCGTAGAATAATAAATTTATCCCATGATTTTATTTCAAATTTTTGAAAGCATAAATCCAACTAATAAGGGCCTATCCAGAACCTTGCATACTGTATATCAGGGTTGAATTCTATATAGGAGTTTCAATGCCGAAATGCTGATAAGTAATGCGAACGAAATAAATTGAGCAGTTATAAGGGCGAATTTATTCGCCCCGATCTGCAGGCTAATCTATATCTCAAATCAAAGTTGCTCAACATATTTTATGCTTATTCCTAAGAAGGAATTTTTGTTCTATAAAACTGCCCAAGTCAAACCCAAGAAAGTAAAACTTAATGATTTAGCCATTAAGTTTTTTCGCTCACAGCTATTGTTTTTCTGGCTTTGAAAAGTGGCGTTGAATGGTGCAAACAACATATCAATTTTAACTATTCATTGGAATCTCTATGCCTGGGCAAGCACCACATATCTGCTTTGTTGCACCAACAGCTTATTCAATTGTCTCTGACGATAAGCACGTTAAAATAGTGGGTGGTGCAGAAGTACAGCAAAACCTCTTTGCCAAAGCACTGGTAAAAAAAGGTTTTCAAGTTTCCATGATCTGCATGGATCATGGCCAAGATGAAGAACTTGTCATTGATGGCGTGCGAATCATCAAAGCTTATCAACCCAATGCGGGTATTCCTCTGCTCAGGTTTTTTCACCCCCGGCTCAGCTCGATCTGGAAAGGTATGAAACAGGCCAATGCCGACATTTATATGCAACTTTCCGCAGGGATGTTAACTGGCGTAGTCACTGCATTTTGCAAATTGAATAATAAAAAATCAATATTTTATGCAGCAAGTGATGCTGATTTCAGAAAAAACCCCACTCATATTAAATATCGACGCGATTTATGGTTATATCAGTATGGTGTTAGACATGCTGATAAGATTTTGATACAAAATCCCAATCAACAGCGCCTATGTAAACTGATGTATAACAGAGATTCTGTTCAGGTTCCTAATGTTTATGCTTTACCTGAATCTGCAACTAATAATCCTAATGGTTATATTTTAT
>CANNLO010000393.1 GCA_947505055.1 Methylococcaceae bacterium
ACTCACTGCTGCAACCACCTACGCCTTTGGAAAAACGCTAACGGTTTATTTTCAGAATTTGCGCAATGGAAAAGAGTTATCCAGTGAATTATTTCGAATTGTTTACAAGGAACAGTTTGAAGAAGGGCTCTCCATTCTTAAAAACTACGTAAACGAGATCCAGCATAAGTCCGCATCATGAAAATGAAAACACGCTGGCAGTTGCATTTTGCCGTCATCATTTCCCCGCTCAGCGTTCTTTTGGTCGCCGGAACTTATTGGCTATGGCAGCAGCAAATGTTGCTTGTATGGCTTGAAAGCTCTGCGGTATTAAGCGGCATTTGGTGGTTAGTGCACCAACGACTTAACCGGGTAAATCCGGATTTGAAACTGCTTGATATTTCAGCATCACTTGCAAAAACCAGCCAAACTGATCTGGCTTTAAAACAAATTGAAGCCATCGCAGAACAAAGACGAAACAGCAATCCTGATTTAACCTCAACAGCGTTTTACATGCAAACCCTGCTGGAAGTCATGCAGGCAGTGGCGGAACAGTATTATCCGCAAAAAAAAGATGCCTTATTGGAAGTAAAGCTACCCTATTTACTCAAAGTCGTAGAGACGCTGGCGCAAGAATTACGCATTAATGTTTCGGATAACATACCGGGCAGCCATATTTTGTCTGTGAGCGATCTGATTAAAAGTCGTAAGTTTGCGACGCGTGCCAGCGAACTGTATCGACTTTTCCGTATTGTCTCCGCAGGTTTTGATCCAGTCTCTGCAATGATTCGCGAACTAAGAATTCTGACAACTGACAGTCTGTTGTCTTATTCCACTGCTGAATTAAAGAGCTGGCTTATCGACGCCTATATCAAAAAAATTGGCTATTATGCGATCGAACTATACAGCGGCAATATGGCGCTGGACAATGGCGCTTTTACTAAAGCCACACGACAATCGCGGCTCGAACTGGATAAAATCAACCACAGAGAAGCGCTTGCCGTAGCAGAACCGTTTCGTATTTTGGTGTTAGGTCAGACCAATGCCGGAAAATCAAGCCTCATCAATGCCCTGTTTGGCGTAAAAAAAGCAGAAACCAATGTAATCCCGACAACAGAAGGCATTATTTCTTATCACTTAGAACGGTCTGGTTTGGAGTCTACGATTATCCTGGATTGCGAAGGCTATGGCAGCGATGCCTGTCAGCGTCTGTTTGTAAAAGCTGCGGAAGAAATAGTAAGGAGTGACTTGATTATTTTGGCAATTTCAGCAACCAATGCAGCGCGCGATCCCGATAAAAAAATGCTGCAAGCCATCCGGAATTGTTTTGTAGCCAGAGACCAAAACAGCTTACCACCTGTGGTTGTCGCCTTAACACATATCGATAAATTACGACCACTTAGAGAATGGAATCCACCTTATAATGTTCTGAAACCTTGTTCAAGCAAAGCTCAGGCAATAAGACTCATGATGGACACCATTACCCACGAATTGCACTTATCTATTGACCAAATTGCACCGGTTAATTTAAAAGCAGGATTTGAATACAATATCGAGGAAGGTCTGATGCCTGCGATCTTCCAGCAACTCGAACAAGCCAAACAAGTACGCTATCTTCGCTGCCTTAAGGAATACCATAAAGAAGATTATTGGCGACGACTCTGGCGGCAATCAAAACGAGCGGGACGTTTTATCGCAAAAAAAGGTTTAAGCAGGTTTGATAAATCGCCAAAGGATATTTCAGATGATAATTTAGCTATGACTTTTTAGAAGTGGATCATCACTAGAGGGTTGAATAGCTTCTACACTCTTACTTGTTACAATGCTATAAATCATCAGCCTGTGGCGATAATTATCCTTTTATGGAACAAAAACCAGTCGATTTAGATCAAATCGAAACCGTTACTCTAAGCCATTATAATCAAAATGCTGACGCCTTTTGGCATGGCACAAAAGATCACGATGTGATTCAGAACTATGAGGCATTTTTAGCTCCGTTTCCAAAAGATAAAAAGTTGGATATTTTAGACTTGGGATGTGGACCGGGAAGAGATGTTAAATATTTCCAGTCCTTGGGACACAGGCCGGTGGGTCTCGATGGTAGCGAAGTCTTTTGTGCTATGGCTCGTAGCTATACCGGCTGTGAGATTCTTCATCAAAAGTTTCTTAGCCTGGAACTACCACGGCATGCTTATGACGGCATCTTTGCTAATGCTTCACTCTTTCACGTCCCCAGTCAGGAATTGCCACGTGTCCTTGATGAGTTATACGAAGCTTTAAGACCCGATGGTATTTTATTTTTGTCTAATCCTCGCGGTGAGGGCGAAGGCTGGTCAGGTCAAAGATACGGGCATCACCTGGAATTCGAGTCCAGCAAGCTATTTATGGAGGCCGCAGGATTTAAGGTGATAAATTATTACTACCGGCCTACAGGCAGGCCCATCCATGAACAACCTTGGCTGGCGATTGTAGTAATTAAGCTTCTAGCTTAGTATTAATGAGCCTTGGGATGAGAAATATATAAATGAAATTAAAAGCCAATAGAGACTTTATTTTGTGAAAACGCCTTATCGTACCGCCCCTGCGCCTTCCACTGAAATACCCAAAGGCATTCCTTTTATTATTGGCAATGAGCTCGCGGAACGATTTAGCTATTACGGTATGCGGGCAATTTTGGTTGTCTTTATGACGCAATACTTAATGGATGCCAGCGGCAATTTCGCACCTATGACGCCCAACGAGGCGAAGGGCTACTTTCATTTATTTGTTTCAATTACCTATTTCACTCCATTTATAGGTGCGTTGTTAGCGGATGGTATTTTGGGCAAGTACCGCACCATCCTGTTGCTGTCTCTGGTCTATTGCCTGGGCCATTTTTGTCTGGCCTTGGATGACACACGAACAGGCTTATTGGTGGGACAAGCTTTAATTGCACTGGGTGCGGGCGGCATAAAACCCTGCGTCTCCGCCCATGTTGGCGACCAGTTTGGTGCCAGCAATCAACAGTGGCTAAGCAAAGTGTTCAGTTGGTTTTATTTGACGATTAACCTTGGGGCGTTTGTCGCGATGCTACTGGTGCCCTGGCTGCTTAAAACCTATGGTGCATCAGTCGCATTTCTGGTGCCTGGCGTATTGATGCTCCTGGCAACAGTGATATTTTGGTCGGGGCGCTATCGGTTTGTACATATACCAGCGGCAGGGATGGGGTTTGTGCGCGAGGCCTTGAGCGGTGAGGGATTGCGTTGCCTGATCCGCTTAAGCGGCATCTATCTATTTATTGCAATGTTCTGGGCTTTGTTCGACCAAAATGGTTCCTCCTGGGTTTTACAAGCGCAACAAATGGATCGATTACTCTTTGGCATTGAAGTTTTGCCATCGCAAATACAAGCCGCCAATCCATTACTGATTGTCATACTGACACCCTTGTTCTATAAACAACTTTATCCGCGACTAAACCGTTTTATGCACCTCGGTTATATCAACAAAATAGCCATCGGTCTGTTTATAACGGTCTTGTCGTTTGTTTTGGTTGCTGGCATTCAAACGCGTATTGATGCAGGGTTTCCCCCCAATATTGGCTGGCAGTTACTCGCCTATCTGTTACTAACGTCTGCAGAGGTGATGGTATCAATCACTTGTCTGGAATTTTCCTATACTCAAGCGCCGAGGACCATGAAATCACTGGTTATGTCTTTTTATATGGCGGCAGTTGCGCTGGGAAATCTGTTCACCAGCGCGGTAAACTTTTTCATTGAAAATCCCGATGGTTCCAGTCGACTTGCCGGAGCTAATTATTTTTGGTTTTTTGCAGGGTTAATGCTGGTTACAGCAGTTGGATTTGTTTGGCATAGTCGGCATTATAAAGAA
Organism: Methylococcaceae bacterium; assembly: GCA_947505055.1. Next base: position 3,847 of record CANNLO010000393.1, read on the forward strand.
CAGGCCTATCTGCAAAATGAAACATAATACCAATAAAAAATTCGACCACCCAAAAAAAGGCTGACACAAATTGCCATGATGTCTTTTTTGGTTAGCCTGGAAATACTACTACTGCGACGATGAATACTTCTTTATCTGATCTAATGCGCGATTGGGTGCAATCACACCTGAAGAGAGTATTTACCTAAGCCGTAGTGACTATGTCCGAGCTTCTCATTTTAGATTATGGCTATTTGTTTTCTTTGCCTAGTAGCTTTCTTTGTGCAATAGCGCATTTCGTTGCTTTTACTTCATCTCTTACCGCTTTAGCTGCCTTTAGCTCAACTTTCATAGCTTTCATGTCTGCTTTAAGGTGGTCTGTGATAGCGTTCAACTGACTTTTTTTTATTTTCCCATCTTTAAATAATATCAACGCATCCATAGCCGATTGCCTAAGCTCTCCGATTGTCATTTCTTTATTTTCAGTCATTTCATCACCTTTTTAGAATCAAGCTTTATTGCTCTGATATGGGGTACTTGCAACTTTCTGCATCAACTCGTTCTTTAAGCGCTTTGCCTGGCTTAAAATGAAGAGATACTTTTTTCGGTAACTGAACCACTTAACCCATTATAGGATTACGGCCAATACGAGCTGCATGGTGATGCAGATTAAATGAACCAAAGCCACGAACTTCGATGCGTTCGCCTTTCTCCAAAGCAGTAATCATCTGTTCGAATACACAATTTACCGCTAACTCTACATCTTTTGCTGCCAGTTCTGGAAGCTTTTCAATTAATAAACGTATTAACTCGGATTTGACCCTG
>CANNLO010000394.1 GCA_947505055.1 Methylococcaceae bacterium
CCGCCCAGGCACTGGCTGTCGCCAGCAGTATTTACAGGCCCGTAAAATGTCAAACTTGCCATTATCTGAATATCGAACACTATCCTCAATTCCTAGCTTCAATTGCCTGCAAATCTGCAAGAAATAAGTGATTTCTATCGTCTCAGGGTTTGGAAAGTCTCTAGGAGGATGCGTCGTAAAAGTGCAAATCAGGTTAATGCTGACGGCAATTTCTGAGAGCAGACCATTGGGTTGACCACTTCTAAAAACCATCTCAGCATATGTAAATTCTAAATCCTCCCAAGAAGCTTGGGTCAGATGCCCCAATACATCCTGGTGGCATTCAGGGATCAATGGTTGGAAATATTTCTTCATTAGGCTTAACGCAAGACTGGGAGTCACCGCACGGTCTTGCATTTCAAACTTGATCGCCTTTAGCGCATGTGCAACAGGCGTACAAAATCTGGATTCAATCTCTGCATCGTCAATATACAGTGGCATATGGTCAAGTGTCCAAAACGGGGAGTATTTTTAAAGTACCAATTTTTTCTATCATGATACATCGTGATATTCGTGATTGTACTAAAGGGTGAACTATGGAAACGATGAACCTGGATGAAGTAAGTAAAGTTTTAAAGATTTCTAAAGGTACAGCAAGGAATAGATTGAGCTTGGGTTTGCCAATGCCACCTTCTTTCAAAGTAGGTCGTAACCGTCTATTCCTGACCGTAGAATTTAACGTATGGATGATTCAGCGAGCCAAGCCGAACAAGGTATGCATCAAGCTAATTTAAAAAAAATATTTATCAGGAGAAAATTATGAGGTCATAAAAAAGATTTACTAAGCCTTAGAAGCGCGAAAGGCTTGGGGTAGAGACCCAAGCCATCGGCACATACATCAAGATTGCAACCTTGAATCCGTATTGTCTACGCTCTTCAATCGACTGTCAAGGTCGAGGCCTCTCTGTACCTGTTAGTCAGGTAATTTAACCAAAATACAAATTATTAAAACCTGCTGATTAGCAGTGATTTTTCTATGGAGATAAGGCAATGCGTATCAATCAATTAAAAATGTTTCTGAATATAACTTACAAATCCAGCTATTTATTGAGAAAGGCTCAGTGATCTTAATCATCCTACTTAATTTAGCAAAATAACTTTAATGTCTAACAGGAGACTATCTATGAGAAAGATTCGCGATGTACTGCGTTTGACTTTTGAAGCTAATATGAGCCAACGGCAGATTCAACAAGTCCTGAAAGTTTCACGTAACGCAATAGCTGATTACTTATGCCGTGCACAAAACGCAGGTCTTAGCTGGCCACTGCCAGAGGATTTGGACGATGCTGAATTAGAACAGCTGCTATTTCCACCAGCCTTGCTGCCAATAGTAAAGCGTAAACCCATACCTGAATGGTTGGAGATTCATCAGTGGCTTAAGATGAAAGGCGCGACACTAGAACGCTTGCATTTGGAATACAAAGAACAGCATCCAGACGGTATGTGCTACAGCAACTTCTGTACACAACATCGCGCCTTTGAAAAAACCTTAAAACGTTCGTTGCGCCAAGTGCATATTGCAGGGGAGAAGGTCTTCGTTGATTACGCCGGGCCTACCGTACCAATCCACAATATGCACACCGGGGAAATACGGCAGGCGCAGATATTTGTTGGCGTACTGGGTGCATCTAACTATATTTACACTGAAGCGGTCTGGAATCAGCGTCGCGAGAACTGGATTGCTTCACATGTACGCATGTTTGAACACTTCGGTGGTGTACCTGTGATGGTGGTTTGCGACAACTTAAAATCCGCAGTCACCAAAGCCAGTCGCACTGAACCAGTGGTACATCCAACCTATCTGGACATGGCGATGCATTATGGCACTGCGATCTTTCCAGCACGTGCTTATAAACCCAAGGATAAATCCAAAGCGGAGGGCGGTGTATTGATTATTGAACGCTGGATTTTATTTCGCATCCGCAAGCAGATCTTTACCAGTCTGGCTGAGCTGAATGCAACCATCAAAGCGCTATTGTTAGATGTCAACAACCGTCCTTTTAAAAAACTGCCTGGCTCGCGCCAGAGTGCATTCGATACTCTGGATAAACCTGCGCTTAAACCATTAGTCAGCCAGCCCTACGAGTATCGGGAATTTCTTAAAGTACGTGCAGGGTTTGACTATCATGTCGAGATCGATCAGCACTTTTATAGTGTGCCGCATGTCTTGGTTCGCAAACAACTGGAAGCCATTTTAACCGCAAACACCATAGAGATTCTGCATGGTGGAAAGCGTGTTGCCAGCCATGCACGTAGCTATGAGGCAGGGGGAAAGACTACCGATCCATTACATATGGAAAGCGCTCACCGTCATTTTGCACAATGGGATAGTGAGCATGATCTTCACTGGGCACTCTCAGTGGGTGTCAGCACTCATGCATTTTTACAAATCGTATTCTCAAAAGCACCGCATCGTGACTTTAGTTATCGATATGCCAACTCTATCAAATCAATGTCGCGCGAGTATGGGGATGAGCGATTGGAATCAGCTTGCAAACGTGCATTAGAGATCGGTGCCACTGAAACCAAAAATGTGCGCTCCATCCTTAAAAACAATCTGGACCAACATGCGGCCAAGCCAGTCATAGCGCAAGAAGCGGCCTTTGATCATGACAATATCCGCGGCGCTGACTATTACCACTAATGGTTATTAAAACCACTCATTACTATCAAAAAGGAACCATGATGTTAACGCAACAAACCCTAGGAAAACTCTCTGAAATGAAATTAAACGGCATGGGCAAAGGCTTTGAAGAACAACTGTCCAGCGCAGTAGCACAGGGACTGTCGTTTGAAGAACGTTTTGGCATGCTGGTTGATCAGGAGCAGTCTTTCCGAGAAAATCAGCGGCTTAAACGCCTGTTAAAAACTGCCAGGTTAAAAGCGAATGCATGCGTAGAAGACATAGACTATCACCACAATCGAGGGCTGGATAAGGCTCAAATGGCTTCGCTGAAGAGCTCGGACTGGATCAGGCGTGGTATTAATCTGATTGTGACAGGGCCAACCGGTTGTGGGAAAACCTGGATTGCGTGTGCCTTGGGCAATCAAGCTTGTCGGCATGGGCTGTCTGTACTGTTTCAGCGCATGCCATTAATGCTTGAGGAATTGCAGATGGGACACGCTGATGGCAGTTTCCGAAAGAAGTTAGCGGCATTATCCAAGGTTGATTTATTGATATTGGATGACTTTGGGGCTGCAACGCTTAATCCGCAGAATCGCGGCGACTTACTGGAGGTGATCGATAGTCGTTCCGGTGGTAAGGCGACAGCGATTACAAGTCAAATTCATGTTGAGCTTTTGCATGATTATCTGAGTGGTGGCAATCCTACCATGGCGGATGCAATTCTTGACCGTTTGGTAAGTGGTTCATTGCGCATTAACCTAAAGGGGGATTCTATGCGCAAGTTGCGCACTTTGGAGCGCTAGTTATTTTGTGAGTTAATTAGATCAATAAAAGCCACTGCCTGAGTCAAAATAGGCAGTGGCTTTTTTACGTAAGTATAGGTGGCTTTTTTGCGGTTGTTATGGGTGGCTCTTTTGGGTAAGAATACGCACAACCTTCTAAATCTCGCTATGCCAGTAATTTTTCAATCATTTAATTCCCTAGGAATAAAAATGGACCATATTAAAAAATAATATTTATCCAACATTGAGGCATCATGAAAAAGCTTCCAAAATAAAGCTTAACGATTTCGAATAATTAATGTCAAGTTAATTAGTTTTATGTGGTGGTAAAAATTCACATTAAATATAGAGTAGCATATTGTTAACTTAACTTGGATGTAGTTATTTTTCAATTAAATTAACAGCATTTCAATCAAGTGGAAGTCTAAAGAATAAATTGACTAATTCAAAGATAACTAACAATTAACAAAGGATAACTCATGGCACAAACTTTAATAATAGCGACGATTAAATGGGCTACTTGCGGTGAGGATCTAGATACAAATCAACTCCCCCCGGAATTTGTTGAAGCTAAACGCTTGGGGGCATCCGATGACCCTAAGGATATTGAGGCCGCATGTAATCTCGTAACCCCTTTTGTTAAATGTTCTTTTGTCACTGACAATGTTGATGGGGACTTATCCGAAATCCTATCAATTGAAGATGAAATATACGCTGACGAAGTCATTGTTAGAGGCATAGACTTTTCTGAATCAAACTTACCTAGCATTAAAGCACATGGATTCTTCCTTGTTGAATCTGTAGGAAAATTCAGCAAGAGTAAGTTCACTAGGTGGCAAGAAGACAATGATATGATTGATAATGCGATTACCTTTTACTGGGATTTTGGTAACAGCGAATGTGAGCATGACCTTAACATGCTAAATCACTCAGGTTTAGGAGTTGAGATTGTCGACCCTAACAAACCTAAAAAAGTATGACGTGACGACAGTTAGCTATGTCGATATTACGTAATTTTGAGTAACTATGAATGTCTCCTATGGGTCGGGTGCTGTCGATGGCTTGCCGACATTGAATGTCCGTTCCTGTTGTGATTTAAGTCATTAGTGCTAATTGCCGTACAGTTATTGACAGAACTCCAAGGCGGCTTCGCCGCAAATGTCGGCACGTTCCGCGCTGACGCGCGCCTCCGCTCCGTC
>CANNLO010000395.1 GCA_947505055.1 Methylococcaceae bacterium
GCAAAAGAAAGTATCTCGCCCTCGGGTGCGAATACCCGATTAAAAAAACCGTCGCGACAGCGACTACATTATTTTTTTAAATCGCTGAATGGCTGCGTAACATCATTTAGTATAAAGGAGTTGATCATGATTAAGCATTTGAAACCGGCTATTATTTTGTTTGTATTATTAACGCTGCTAACCGGTGTGATTTATCCGGCTGTGGTAACCGGTCTAGCTCAGTTACTGTTTCCTACTCAGGCTAATGGCAGCTTAATGACAGATAGTCATGGCAAAGTGACCGGCTCTGCCTTGATAGGTCAGCCTTTTAATGATCTAGGTCATTTTTGGGGACGACCTTCTGCAACCTCGCCATTTCCCTATAACGCCAGTGCTTCCAGCGGTTCCAACTTAGGGCCGACCAATCCAGCGTTGATTGATGGCATTAAAGCACGACTCCAGGCATTAAAAGACGCAGATCCTAAAAATAACGCTCCAGTTCCAATCGACCTAGTCACTGCCTCGGCCAGTGGTTTAGATCCACATATCAGTCCTGCGGCAGCGGACTATCAAATTAATCGCGTGGCTAAGGCTAGGACTATGAAGCCAGAAATGCTTCATGCCCTGATTGATTCAAACACTGAATCCCGTCAGTGTGGTTTTCTAGGAGAACCACGCGTTAATGTACTTGCTTTGAATTTAGCTTTAGATGCCTATATCACTAAAAAATAAGCATGAATTAAATCCTCGATTCCGTTTTACTTCATCGAGGCTACTTGCTTTAAAGCGTCTTTATGGTTGACTGCCAAGAAATATCAACTTTTCGATGTTGCTGCACGCAATCACGAAGATACAAATTGATTAGGCTTTGATAAGGCACACCTGTACCTTCTGCCATTTCTTTAAAATATCCGACTACATCTTCACCTAAAAGAATAGTCACTGATTTTTTCAGTTTTGATGCATAAGGATTTTTTCGGGATTTCATTTGAGAAAGATCATATTCCGCTTTCATGACACGTTACCTTTGTAATGAATACATTCAGATTTAGTTGCTTTACGAGATGATATTATTCTGATCGTATTACCTGATTCTCGTTCACAGTGACAGACAAGAAGCATTCTGGATTCTCAACTAAAACCGAGCATCAAAAAACGATGCTCCTCTCCTGAATGCTCATCATCATAGAATTGCACGGCAAAGTCATCATAGAAAATGGACTTCGCTTCCTCAAAAGAAACACCGTGTTTTTTCTGATTAGCCAGCGCCTTGTTGGTATCCCATTCAAATTTTATCATCGTTACATTCTATGTACAAAAGCAGTCAAGTCAAGCGTTAAGCTACGCAAATAAATTAAAGCAAAAGCTGACTTAATACTGCTAACTACTAAATGCAATCTTCTCGTAGGCGTTTTAACAAGATGAATCGGCTGCTAATGCCGCCTGTAACTGCTATCATTATTTGATAGCATATTGCTTGCTTATGAATTCAAAACAGACTAAAAACATTGCAGGCTATATTTTCAAAGCCAACAACCTCTAAATTGGAATGGGCTAAGCTTGAGTCTCTTTTATTAGCACTAAGCTGCAATGTCATTGAGGGGCGAGGTTCTCGGGTTAGGTTCGAATATAACGGCATAATTACCGCATTCCATCGCCCTCATCCGGCCAAAGAAGCTTTGGCCATACCAAGTTGAACAAGCTAGAGACTTTTTAACCGCCATTGGAGTTAAACCATGAACACCTTGACCTATAAAGGCTATACCGCCCGTATTGATTTCGACGACCGAGACAATATCTTAGTCGGAAGATTGTTAGGCATTAACGATGTTATCGGCTTTCATGCTGATAATGTCGTCGAACTGCGACTGGCACTTGAAGAGGCCGTTGACGACTACCTAGAAACCTACGCTAAAGTCGGAAAATCCCCAGAAAAACCCGCCAACGGCAAGCTGTTGTTGCGTATTCTCCCTGAAATCCATGCGGCGGCGATCATTAAGGCTAAAGCTGTTGGTAAGAGCCTCAATCAATGGGCTACTGAAGTATTGGGCGAAGCGACTCATGCCTAACGCAGCGCCAAACCGCTGACAAATAGCTAATCTTATTGTACCTAGCTGAAATAACTAATCGTTTGCCCAGCACTCGATGCCTTAGACATGCCTTGTATCTTAACCTTGCAATGAGGCTCAAACATACGGCGGACTGATTTTTAATTAACCTGCAATAGCTTATAATTCAGGCTTAGTTATTCTTTCCTTACGCATAGTTTGATATAGCAGTGCCTCTATTTGAGTTTCAATAGGAAGCGATACAAGGTACTCGCCCTTTAAAAGCAAGTAGCCACGATGTAACGCAGTGGAATCGTGGAAATCATTGCCAAAAAACCTCGATTCCGTGTTACTCCATCGAGGATACTTGCTACCCACAAAACCTAGCTTTTTTTGTTTCACGCATGTTCGGATATCCACTGTTTTCGATGATCTGCTCGTCGTAATTCTTGGTTATTGAGTGCGTGAAACTCTTCCAGGAACTGGGTCCTTAGAACCATTATTTCAGCAATACTGGTTTCGCGCTCATACATTCCCAAACGATATTTCATCTGTTCAATGAACTCGCTACGTTCAGTTTCTAGATTATAAAGACGATCCTTCAGGTTGGCTTGAGATGACAAATATGCTGACATTTCCTCTTTGATCGTAAAGTATTTCATTCCTTGATTTTTGAGTTCTGACATCTGTTGTCGTGCCGATTTTGTTGCATTGATATGCTCAAAAACCTTGGCCGTGGCCGCTTTGTTTTCAACCCTATGTTCCTTGTTACGGAACTGCTTGCTTTTGATTTTGGCAATTTCTTCTTTGCAATTTCCAATATCTGATACTGCGGTTTGTCGGTCTTGCTTGTATCCATTAAGATCACCGAAGCTTTGACCAAACATAGAATGCTTTGGTAATTCTCTACCTCCATTACCGAAGAGCCATGGTGTACGGTTAGATTTGGCGTGCCAGCGCTCAATATCATCCTTTGCAGATTCTAGTAGGTCATAGTCATTTTGTAGATACTCTTGTATTCTAGAGCGCGCCTCTTGCAGCGATTTCATTTCCGTTATGAGATGGTCCTTTTTTTTAAAAAGCACATCTTTCTGTGCATGAAGATCGTTAAGTTCGGATTTGTAATCACGCTCGTAGAGCGTAAGGTATCCTTGTGTGCGCCGAATGTCTTTATCAAGAGCGGAGATATTTGCATAGAGCGCATTGGAGTTTATGCTGAACTTCTCGCTTGCTACATGACGAGTCTTTTCTTTGATAGTTGCAACCTCCTTCTCTAACTGAGTCGTGTCAAAACGTCGCGCGCACTCAGCTGTATTAATCTGAAGTCTAGATGTTTCATAGTTTGGGAAGTCTGATTTGATCCGGATTTCGCGGAAAAATTTCTTGATATTGTCGAACATAGAAGATTAAATTATGAAAATTGTAACTGGCCATTAACGACTATAAATCAATCATTGCGCCTAAAATAACATGAAAAGCTAAGTACATATTAACGTTTTGTAAGCCTTACGGCGGTTTAATCTATGAGAAATATTCGCTTACGGACGTACGGTGGAGAATATTCCCTTAGGGTAGATTCGCGCTAGCAATCCTACACATACGGATCGATAAACTAACCCTCACTTGGATGCTTCCTTGTGAGGTTTTTTTGTTCGATTGTTTTCGATATTGTGTGTTTGCGGCGGTTTGCTATCGCGAAACCACCCTACGACTTACGGACTTAGCCTGCTTAACTGGTGGCGGCGGGATGTGTTGTTCAGGGAGAATAGCTAGAGGATGGACGCGTTGTAGTACCCTGAACTTTGCGATGCGTAGTTGAAGTGCAGAATGTAGATACCCGAAACCGTAAATTGAAAAGTTAGATCTTCTCCGCAAATGCCGCCAAGCCGTGTAAGTTTCGAATCATAGACATGGATTTGCGTGTCATAGGGGGCTGGGTTTTTTGTCCCATTTGTCCCAGTTGAGTTGCACCGAGACTTTTGTGTATCCGTCAACGGTTGATTTAGCTTTGTACTAACTATGAGTTTTTGGCCGGCGGCAGCGTTAACGCTGAAGTAGTTAAAGAAGTCGTCGCTTAGCAATGTGTTGCGCACGCCAAAAGATATCATCTTGGGTGCGCTTGGAGACCCATTTCCTTCAGTTGTCGCCAGCTGCCTAATGGTTGTTTGATCTACTCGAAAGTCAAGCGAATCTGGCAATTGCTTCAATTCGACATACGGCCGTACGGCGTATCAATCTGTAGGGTGGATTCGGAGCGATAGCGACAATCCACCACAAACGAAGCGATAAACTAACCAACAATTCCGATCATTCCCAAGCTCCATTTGGGAATCCGACCTTGAAAGCTCTAGCTTTCCGAATAAAGCAAGCTAGAGCTTGCTATTTTTTTTGGTTCCCAAGCAAAGCTTGGGAACAAGGAGACGAGGACCCAGTAAACCAAGACTTTATAGTATGCGCTGAACCTCAAGCTGGACGGGGTTTGAAACCCATAAGCGCCAACTTAAGGAATAGCCCCTTTAAAAATCAATAATAATACGCATATAGGTAATTTTTTAATGAGATATGCTAATTCCACCTAAATCACAAGACATCAGCTTCGAAGAATTTTTGAA
>CANNLO010000396.1 GCA_947505055.1 Methylococcaceae bacterium
CACCACGCAGCATAATTAAACGCTGCATATTTAGCCGTGTTGCATTTGATATGGATGGTTGCGGTGTATGCATGAGTTTAGTTTAGGCCCGTCAACGTAATAGATAAGTGAAGAACTACATTATAAAACGTTAATGAAAATAATACCTTAAGACCACCAAATATTCACCTGTGACAAATTGTCGCGCGACAATATGCCACATTCCGCTCCATGATTTTATCTAATACAATTCGGCGGTAAAAATAAATCATGGGAGAAGGTGATGCTAAAAAATATAACAATAAGTGCGCTATTACTTGGTTATAGCGGCTTGGCAATGGCAGATGATGTTGTTTCTAAGCAGACCGATTTAAGTGAGGCACCTGCAACGCAGATGGAATCGATGCAGATACGCGCCACGGCGGTAGCTAAACCTGCGGTACCTGTGAACTTGCCAGCCACTTCAGAAGGTGTGACTTCAAAACAGGTTCAAGATGGTATTAATGTAATTAATACTGAAGATGCAATTAAGTACCTGCCAAGCGTACAAGTGCGCAAGCGTTATATCGGTGACACTAATAGTCCCGTTTCAACACGGACTAGTGGTACCTTGGTTACTTCGCGCACACTGGTATATGCGGATCATGTTTTACTATCAAACTTTCTGGGAAATGGTGCTAGTTTTGCGCCTCGTTTTGGATTGGTCAGTCCAGAAGAGATTGAGCGTATTGATATGATTTATGGACCATATTCCGCACTATATCCAGGCAATTCAATAGGTTCTGTTATTCAAATAACGACCCGTATGCCAGATAAATTTGAAGCGCATGCCAGTGTGCAAGCTTTTACCCAAAATTATGAACTATATAATACAGATGAGAATTTTTCGGGAAATCAGTTAAGTGCTTCTTTAGGCGGACGACAAGGGGATTTTTCTTGGAGATTGAGTGCCAACAAACTTAACAGTGCGGCTATGCCGCAAGCTTATTTGCAAAAACCTCAATCAGCTACACCAGCAGGGTCTGCTAAAGTAGTAACAGGGGCTATTGTTGACCTTGGCGTTGATGGCTTGCCTCGAGTCATATTGGGTGAAAATAACATTACAAAGACAATTCAAGATCAAGCCAAGATTAAGCTAGCGTACGACTTTACTAATTCAATCCAAGGCGCTTATACCTTGGGATTCTGGCAAGAAGATCAAAAGGAAAAAGCCAAGAGTTATTTGCGTGATAATACTGGAAATCCTGTCTATAGCGGAGATGTAAATATCAATGGGTTTAAATATACGCTGGCTAATACAAATTATATTATTGGTGAGCGTGACAGAGAGCACTTTATGCACAGCCTGTCATTGCATGATAAAGACGCGGGTAATTGGGATTGGGAAATGGTTGCGACTAAATATGATTTTAGTAAAGATATTTATCGTCAACCATTAATAGCACTTCCTGCGGCCAATGCTGGAGGTGCGGGGCAGGTGACTGATTCTGAAGGGACTGGTTGGGAAACTTTTGATTTACGAACTAATTTTTATCCGCAAGGTAAAGATGGAGCGCATCAAATTAGCCTTGGTTATCATATCGATGAATATGTTTTAGATACCCTTGTATCAAACACTGCAAACTGGAAAACTGGCCCAGCGACAACACGTCGCTCAGCTTTTGCAGGGAAAACGCAAACGCAAGCGGTTTACGCACAAGATGCATGGCGATTTGCGCCAGATTGGAAGGCGACTATCGGCGGACGCTGGGAGAATTGGGAAGCATTTGATGGCTCTGTTGCCAATGCAACATCTAAGCTGTCTTTTGCTTCGAGGGAAGATAACTTTTTTTCACCTAAGTTTTCACTCTCATATCAAGCTACTCCCGTCTGGTTGCTACGTGGCTCAATAGGGCAAGCCTATCGTATGCCAACGGTGTCTGAACTTTTCCAAGGTAGCATTACTGCTGGCACTATTGTCAATAATGACCCTAACCTAAAACCAGAAAATGCGGTATCAACTGATTTAACAGTAGAGCGTGATTTGGGGAATGGTTTATTGCGCGCTTCTTATTTTCATGAAAACATGAAGGATGCACTTATTTCTCAAACCAATGCATATACGCTTGTAACCAATATACAGAATGTTGACAAAATTCGTACACAAGGCATTGAGTTGGCATACCAAGGGACAGATGTGGCAATCAATGGCCTTGATCTTGTGGGCAGTTTGACTTTGACGCGTTCTAGAATTCTTGAGAATAAAAATTATCCAGCAACAGTCGGTAACGAACAGCCACGTATTCCCAATGTCCGCGCTACGCTTTCAGCAACATATAGACAAAATGACAAATTATCTTATGGCATGGGCTTGCGTTATGTCGGCGACCAATACAACACGATTGAGAATAACGATGTGAATAGAGGCGATTACGGTAGCACCAGTAAATTGTTTATGATTGACGTACGCGCTAATTATCGTTTCAACAAGAATTGGCGTTTATCAGCGGGGATAGACAATCTCAATAACTATAAATATTTTGCCTTTAACTCTGCACCTCAGCGCACTTTCTTGACAGAGCTGAAATTTGATTACTAAATGAAGCGTTTTCTTTTTATCGCGCATCGCTGGCTGGGGATTTTCCTTGGAGTATTCATGCTCCTATGGTTTTTTTCTGGCCTAGTTATGGTTTACTCAGGTAGCACGGCTGTCACGCAACAAGATCGTTTAGCACATGCCCAACCAATCCCGTTACATGATGCCAGTGCATTGCTCAGTGTCGGCGAAGTGTGGCGTTTAAGTGAGCAACAGCGTAGTAGTGCGAAGTTTAGTAGCGCTATGCAGTCTCATGACCATGATAAACAAAACGCTTCAAGCATTAAACCGAGTCAGTTAAAGCCTAAAGTTATCGAAGCGCGTTTAACTGTTTTAAATGATAGTCCAGTATGGCAAATAGAAGATGACGCTGGGCGACATTATGCGCTATCCGCCTTAAATGGTGACATCCAAAATATTTCAACTGATTCTGCGCTTCAAATCTCAAAAACATGGATAGCTAAAGAGGCAACGCCACAAGTAATAAAGGTAGTGGATAAAGACTTAGGCACACGTATGATGATGTTTGATTCTTATCGACCTTTTATCAAGGTCGCGATTGGAGATAGCGCTGGAACTGAATTGGATATTTCATCTAAAACAGGTGAAGTTGTTGTAGTGACAACACAATTGCAACGTATATTGGCTTATTCTGGAGAATGGCTACATTACTTTCGATTCCTCGATTCATTGGGGTTCAGTGATTATCGCAAGCCTATTTTAACTTGGACTTCGTTTACAGCCTGCTTTGCTGTACTCGTAGGTTTGATTGTTGGATGGTTACGCTGGCGTCCAGGTTGGTTTGGTACAAGAATCTACAATAATGGACAAGTTCAGCCTTATCGCGAGTCATGGTCTAAATGGCATTTTTGGTTAGGTTTAACTGGTGGTATCATTACTTTGACTTGGATACTTAGTGGTTTTTTGGTCAATAATCCTTGGGAAATTTTTACTAAAGCTAAATTTAGTCAACAGCAGTTATTACAATTTCAAGGAGGCCCACTTTCTTCAGAATTACTTGCCACACTTCCAGAAGCGATATTACCTAAAGATATGCAAACGGTAGAGTTGTTGATGCGCACTATTGGTGGACAATCGTTTGTGCGTGCATATGCTGCGACAGGGAAATCCTTAGCCATTGGTCGTCATAAACAAGAAGAAAAAGATAAATCCTTACTAGAAGCTGCTCAACGTTTATTGCCAAAAGCAAAAATTAAAGACTATGTTTTGATTACTGATTATGATGATTTTTATTATCCGAATCATCGCAAGTCTTTAACAGAAAGACCTTTGCCAGTTTTGCGTGTCAATTTTAATGATTCGGCAGATCATCGCGTATATATTGATCCAACAGAGGGGCGTGTCTTACTTAAAATTGATCATAGTAGGCGCGCTTATCGCTGGTTATTTTTTGCACTCCACAATTGGGATTTAGGTGTTTTATATAGCCGACCTTTATGGGACGTATGGATGGTATTTTGGAGTTTAATTGGCTTAGCATTAAGCATTACATCACTTTATATTGGCTGGAGACGAATGAAAGTTAGTATCAAAAATAGTTGGCTTAAATCAATTCTTAAAAACGGAAGTTTCAATCTTTTTGATGTTAAAAATGATTGAAGCTAAGCGCTTGGATAAATTAGTTGGGTTACTTGTAGTGCTAGCAATGCATGGCGCACTTCTTTATTTGGCATTGAGCTATAAACTGATTCCTCCACCGCAAGAAGCCGTGACTTTATTTGTAAATTTGATTAATCCTCCACCGCCGAAAAAGGAAGAGCCACCACCACCTGAGCCACCTAAACCACCACCAAAAAAAGTTGAGTTGGTGAAAGAAAAACCAATCGTACGGCCACAACCCGCGCCAATATTAGTGGCTGAAGCGCCTATAACTTCAGTGACTGAGCCCGTTGCGCCACCTCCACCTCCGCAGCCCATCATTGAAGAGCCGCCCGCCCCTGCGATAAAAGAGCCGGCAAAGCCTGTAGGGCCTGTTGTGATGTCTTCAGAATTATCTCTGGCTTGTCCAGACCGTAATCCGCCGAATTACCCTGCAATTTCTCGTCGATTAGGAGAGCAAGGGC
>CANNLO010000397.1 GCA_947505055.1 Methylococcaceae bacterium
ACCTCACCGTGAAACGTGTTGATTCGTATGGGCACACAAGCTAACGAAGCAGCTATCATTCCTAAAAGCCCAGTTTTTGGCAAATGGGAATGAACAATATCAAATTTTTCTTGACGAAATAATTTAACCAACTGTATTAAAGCTAACAGATCCTTAAAAGGTGAAGGTTTTCGTTCAATAGGTAAAAATACAATTTTCGCATTAAGACCTTCAAGCAAATACTTGTCTTCATAGTTACAGACCACCGTGACTGAATAGATTTCTGCTGCAGCTTGGATATGATCGCGCAAAAAGGAATTAACTGCCGCAGGAATAGTCGCGATAAAGCAGATTTTTTTCATGGCAGTGCAGCTCGAGTTTTCAGGCTATCAAATACTTTATTCCACTTTAATTGTTCAGCATCTGAGATAAAAACTTTCCCTAACCGAAAGGGATTTCTTGGCATTTTCTTTAAGAAATCATTGCTTAGCTTACCTATGAATACTAACATCGCGGATAATAAAAATTTCCATTGCTTTAATTTAATAAAATGTTGTAACTGGACATAAAACACAGCATACCGCGTTCTCGCCAATTTTTGCCAATTCTCATTATCCCTAAATCGATAGGCAAACAGAATATCATCCAAAGTAGCTAATCTGCTATAGCTATAACTGCGTAAAAGTAACTCATAATCCTCACAGCAAAAATAACCTGGTATTTTATAGCGATTATTGCAAAACCATTCTATTTTACCCATCCATGTGGGATGTGGAAAATAGAATCCTAACCAGGACCGAGCACATATTTCTTCATGAGAAATTTCAAAAGGCATTAATCCTGTTGCTTGATTATTCTCATTAATCTTGATGGCACGAGTAGCAACCAAATCAAGTTCAGGATCATTTTTTAAAGCTGCTATTTGCCGAGCAAAACGTTCAGGATAAGAAATATCATCCCCATCCATCCTTGCAAAATATGAACCTCTAGCCATATCGACTGCCTCGTTCAGTCGAGCGGCCAATCCACGATTTATTCCATCACGGAAAATCTTAATTCGTTCATCTACAATATCTTCAATATCCTTAAATGAGTTATCTGTTGACCCGTCATCAATTATTAATAACTCCCAATTTAGGTAGGATTGACTCACAATAGAAAGCACTGCAAACCTTAAATGCTTACCCGCATTATATACTGGCATAGCTACTGTTATTAAAGGTTGTTCTTTGTCGCGGATAATTGTCGATAAGGCTTCAGCCGTACCAATTTGATTTTGACTCACAATGTTATCCAACCTTCAGGAATAAGGTCTTTAATATTGGTTCCATTTGCAAACCATTTTCTTGGTGCAATCACTATTTTTTCTGGATTAGGATTCAACCATGCACCCCACCAGCTAAAAGAACTGTTTGCAATAACATGATGGCAGCATAAGCTCATTAATTGCATATCCCTATAGCTTTCTGCACCGCCATTATGTTCAATATATATACAAGGAAACTCCATCGGCAAATTCTGTTTTACCCAAGCCATATCATCAGAAAAGAGATAAAAGACGGGTTGTTCAACATGAGTGGCAATATAGTTAATGGCGAGACGATAATATTCTAAGTCACAGACGCTCATAATATTATGATTTTTTGGATTACTAACATAATCTCCACGACGAACGTGTAAGCTGACAGATTGAATCGATGCCATTTCTAATGCCAGTTCAGCATTGTGTTCTTTCAATGGTTCTCGAAACGTAAAATCTTGGCGAATAACAGATTCAACTGCTTTAAAGTATCGTTCTGATTGCCAGTAGCCATACAAATAACAATCACCGGTTAAATTAAAAAAATCTGACCAATAATTGAAATACGGCTCAACCACAAAAGTTTTGCCTCTTAACCCGGAAAACTGCCTCCGTCGTAACACTTTTCTAGCCAATTTATTTTCACGCCACCCTAATAACTGATGTAACGTAGATGCTTCTGCACGTTCCGTAACCACATTGAACACCCGACTCAATTCAAAACCATGATGTAGGCGGTAATCCGAAAAATCGCTCAAGTCGAGAAGATACTTCTGGTCATTATTAAGGGAAAGTGCGCGCCCTGCAGCAAATTGAAACATTTGATTACCAATGCCGCCAAGAACATGGCTAACTAACACAATAACACCGGAAGACGATTATTCATAATCGACAAAAACCATTAAGCCTTTTGAAAATGAAACAGTCCACAGCCATACTCAAGCCCTATCGCTGCATCAACTGATTGATGCTCATGATACAAACCAGCATCATCCACAAATGAAAATTCAATCAATGTCATATCCGGAAACAACGTTAATACTGAACTGGGTGCGTGTACCCTATGAGCATTAAAACAGACTCTTTCTCGCCCAATGGGTAAAGAAAGAAACAAGTTGCCGCCACGACTTACTATACGTTGCAATTCAAGTGCCGCTTTTACACTACCCTGAGGATCAATCGGATCACCGTAGCGACCTAGACCAATATGTTCGATAACATGAAGACATGATAACGAATCAATTGAAGCCTCAGGAAACGGTAAGTCCAGAATATTCCCCGCAATTGAAGTCAATCCGGGAAGGGATACTTTAAGCGGTCGATAATCAACAAAAAGTGTTTCGACTTGGGCGCTCAATACACTAATAGTAAGTACGCTAGAGCCAATATCCACATGTTTGGTAGTTTTCGCCATACCGATGCGCCTGGAAAGCCAAGCGCCTTGATAAAAATAATGCGCATCAAAAGGTGTTTCTTGAGTCCGATCATATAAACAAGGAAAGAAGTCTCCTAAATAAGCAATCCCATCCAACGCACAATAACATCTCCAGTCATTAAATAAACGAATATACTCAAGCCAACCTGTTATGGGATTTACATAAAGTGGATTCAGCCAATTACGAATAGTGCGTGCACACTTTAATAACTTAGAATTATTCCGAATAAATTCCTTAAGACTCAAGATGGTATTACCTTATAGTAAAAAAATCTAATTATACTTTTTAAAGTTTCAGGTAGTCGTGCATAAATACGGTAAGGAGTTCGCTTTAAGCGAACGTGACGATAGGACTCGAAAAAAGACTGTAATATCTTTTCCTCAATAAAGAACCTATCTCCTTGTTGTTGCAAATCTGCTTGTGAATAAATCTGATATTTCTCAAATAACCTAAACCAGACATACTGTACACCTATATTTTCAGAGATTTTCTGTGCAATCTTCTGATAGATATATATATACTCAAACATCTCTATTGACACATTGTTCTTACAACGTTCCGTAATTTGATGCATCGCATTGGTAGCTGTTACTATCAAAACTTCATCTGAATAGATCAGTAAGGGATTATACTTTAAAAACCGAATATAAAAATCGACATCAACTAACCATTGCAAAGCTCTGTCATACTCTATTCCTAGTCCATTTCGATATATAGTGGCACTTGGTGCACCTATAATATTCTTAAAAAATAATTTTTCAGGGGTAATCCCTAACTCAATTACCTGTTTTTTACTAGGACATTGATAATGAATACAGCCATCAATAACGTTTTCTGCACTACTCGCACTAAAAGCAAAATCGGCCTCTATATTATCATCTAATAAGCGAACAAAAGCACCCAATGCACCAGGATGACTAAATCTATCATCATGATGTAATAATTTAATATAATTTCCTTGAGCCTTTCTGACCGCTGCATTCCAATTTTCTGGCGACCCTAAAGCAACAGGATTATGAAAATACCGTAATCGATCATCAAAACCGAAAGAGCCTACAAGTTTTTCGACTGTATCATCAGCCGTGTCATCAGAAATAATCAGCTCATAGTCATCGAACTCTTGTGCTTGAACAGAGCGCAAAGTTTCCTTCAAATAATCAACTTGGCAGTACGTTGGAATGCAAATGGATACACGAGGTATTCTCAACGATTTCTCCAGCGATGGACTAACCTTTTAGTTATTGGCCAAGCAACAATGGCATCAATTAATATATTTAAGGTGGATGCCCCATGATGTTCGATTATTGAATCACTAGGTGACTTAGATAGCAAAAAAAGATATTGATACGCCCTCGCATCAGATTTCCTTGCTAAATTTAAAATCGTAAAGGGTAATGCACTCAATAAGTTTCGTGGGAATTCCATTCGATAAAAGCTACGTTCAAGCGACAAAGTTCGTTCTGGATAAATTTGTAAATTACTAAATAACTGCAGCACTGATGCCAAAGTAAAAAAACGTAAATGTGTACGCTCAAGTAATCCAGAGTCGACATAATCAAAAGAGCCATTTAATAAAGCCAGTCTAACTCCGCCAAAAGCAATATTAGGAATAGATATAATTAACTTGGTCGTAATTGGCAGATCTTTAAGAAGATCCGACAAAAAAGCGGCTGGATCAGGAATATGTTCAATTACATCAGCTAAGATAATGTAATCATATTGAGTAGTCTTAATCATTTGAGAATAGTCTTGCGCATATCCCTGATATACCGAACGGTAAAAAGGTTCTGCCAATTTTGTAGCAAACTCACTAGGCTCTATTGCATCAATAATAACTTGTTTACACGCCCGCTGTAGTACACGACCCAACATTCCATTTCCAGCCCCAATATCAAGTACTAT
>CANNLO010000398.1 GCA_947505055.1 Methylococcaceae bacterium
CGTGCAGCACGCGCTGCTGGTTACTCTGCAACAAGTGCGCATGTGGCTTCCAGTCGTTTGTTAAGGAATGATAAGGTGCGAGCTGCAATTGCAGCTAAACAGGCTTCCATGGCGCTTAAGCTTGACCTTAGCCTTGAAAGAGTATTAATGAGCCTGGCAGAGGCTTGTGATCAAGCTATGGAGCAGAAACAACCGGCTTTGGCCATTGCCGCCGCTAAGGAAATCGGCCGGCTTATGGGCTACTACACCCCTGCCAAAGACACTCTTACAAAAGCAGATCAAAAAAACTACGCTCAAATGCTAGGGCGCTTGCCAGATGCTGAATTGTTTGCCCTTCTTGGTGATGCCAGTGCGTCAATGTAGGGTATG
Source organism: Methylococcaceae bacterium (assembly GCA_947505055.1). The sequence continues at coordinate 370 of CANNLO010000398.1, forward strand.
TAGGGTTGAAGGTGTTTTCAGTAAAAGTTCTAATATTTAAAATCTCTATGCGTACTTTAGTAAAAAACACTACAACCCTACATACCCTACACTAAATTAATTATTAACACACACCCAGTTATCATATAGACGCGGCTTCAGCTCCAGCCCGTGATAAACATAGCCAGCACTGCCACGCGTTTTAGTAAACTTGCGTTCGACTATTCTGCGACCAAATGCAGTATTAGCCATTGGCTTTAAACCGTTAGCCCGTGCCCAGAATTCATAATTTTCATATGCATCTGAGGCTTTTACCGTCTTATCTATACCGACTTCACATCTTTCTGAAATCCATGATCCAAGAATATCCATTTCTTCACGATACTCGTCGACAGCTGCAGTGATGACTTTCGGTGGTTTTAGACCTTTTTTCTGCCATTCACGACATCCAACCAAAGCCCAGTTGAGGATGCCTGAAAGTTCAGCTTGCAACTTGTTGCCAAGGTTAGGGTCACGCTCACCTTCTGGGATAGTTACTAAAAAAGGCACGAGTTGAATGCGACGCCAAATGCCATTATCAGTCCCTCTAATGACAGGTTTGTGATTGCCGCAAATGAATAATTTGAACTGCGGGATGTACTCAAAAAACTCTGCGTATAAGAAGCGGCAGGATATTGGATCGCCACCAGTCATTTGTTTAACCAGATTTTCAGAGAGGAAGCTACCATCTTCAATTTCATTGGCTGTGACCACACGTGCACGTTGCAACCCAGCCAGATCATTAGTTGCCTTACTCTGCCCGAATGAAGACATTAGTGTTTCTGATGGCGTCTGCTTTGCCATCGCGTGTCCAAGTAGTTTTAGTATGACATTTAACAGGGTGCTCTTGCCATTGGCGCCACTGCCGTAAAAGAAAAACATTACTTGTGAATCTGTTTTTCCAGTAAGACAGTAACCGATCATTCGGCGCAAGTATAAAATCAATTCAAGTTGTTTTTTCTTACGGATCTTTGGGTTTTTTATGCCATCGAAGATCCTTGTTATACGCCACATAAATTGCCAAAATATTGGGCACTTAGCCTCTGCATCAAACATTACAGGGCTGTGCTGCGTGATTAAGTCACTACGCAGGTATGGCCTTATCTTTCCAGTGTAAAGGTCAATAACACCGTTAGCTACACCAAACAGCATGACGTGTTGATCCAAGATACTTGCAGAAATAGCGACAACAGGATCCCGACTAGCTATTTCCAGCATGTTATTTAATCGTATTAGGTTGTGTGTATTAGATGCGTGTTTAGCAATAGCTTTTGCAATATCAATATTGTCGCCGTGAAAGCTAACTTCATCAAAGATTGCACGGGCAATCATTTTGCTGAACTCTTGTAACTGCACTCTCGCAGCATCCCTCACCCACATTGAGCCATCCCACACATACCAGCCTTTTAATTCACTTACAAACCGTAGGTCTTCACCATAATTACCTACGAGCCTTTCTGCGTTACCAACATCATTTAAAGTTTTAATAATGTCAGCACTGCTATAAGTTTGGTTATAGCGACTGACACTTGCAGCGATGCGCTGTACCTCGTAAGTTGGCAATGGTGAAGCAAAGTGCGATGCATTTATAGACTGCAATGCCGAATCTATTGCTGCTTGCAACAAGCCTTTTTTTCTTAAGGCTCCAGCCACACTTGTTAGATAAACATTTCTGTTTCCAACACCAACTGGTGCACTTGCGTTCGATATAACCTGCGCAGCCTGCTTGGTTGCCACGGCCTGCATATCGACTCCTAGCCGTGAAAACAGATCGTTAGTTGTATAACTATCTGTATTACATGGTATAATTTCCATCAAGCAATCCCTTTTACGCTTACGACAGCGTGAAATTAAAAGGCACACCCCCCCGGGTACGCCTTTTTTATTAAGCAAAAACTGGCGCTATTATTCGCGTCATCACTGGTTCATTTTTTTGATGATAAAAGCCGGGCAACCGCATCACACGCGCTCGATCATTTACCGTAGGGTCACCATCAAACTTTTCAGCTAACGCCAACTGGCGCTCTTTAAAGTCTTCCAGTGGCGTATCGGTTGTTTTCCAATAAATATGCCATTTACCAGTGCTGCTTTCCACCACAATATTGGGTGCCACACCTGCCTCAAGGACAGGTTCAAGCGGAGCGCCATCAAGGTCTAGAAATAAAGCACGTACAGCAATGACGTTTGCATTAGTTCGGCATGTTTTACTGGGTAGCTTTTTAACACCATCCCCCTCGTTAATCATAACGAACACGCCAGCACCTTGCTGATTAAGTTTGGTTAATGATTTAGCATATTCCGCGAGTGTTCCGTGAAATACGCGCGCTAAATTTCCACGCTCTTGGTCAGAATCATCGAAGGTTTGGAATGTAAAAATCTCTTCTTTGGAAAGTAACCCGAGAAATTTATGCGCTTGTTCAATATTAGGAGTTAGCATCGCCACTATCCTTATAGTCAATTTGAAATTGTTAATTCACAATAATTTTTAAAACTTTGCGTTAGAAAATCAATATTTGATAATTGATTTATATTTTCGTAACTAACGGCAATTCCGTTTACCCCACCCCAGTTCACTCCACTAATGCGCCTAGGCTCATCAGCCTCAAAAATTACATTTGCTAATACATTTGATTTTCTAGCCATTTTTCAATTCCTTTATTTAATAACTCACAAAACAACATGCACACGCTATTTATTTAGCTTTATTTGCATTCCGCCTCCATTCACTTCAAATCACACCTTGCTTGCGTTGTACTGTTGCATTTACCACCTGCGCTTAGCCACAAGTCCAGATCACTTAAGAAGTAAAAGACTCTGCCACGCTTTATGAACTTAGGCCCACGCCCTTGACTACGCATCATTGCCAACGTCTTCTCTTTTAGTCCTATGTAAAGTGATGCATTTCTGGAATCAACGCGGCCATCTGCTAACAACTGCACTTTATTTATTTCCAATCCGCCATTATTAACTATCATAACTACCCTTTATGTAAACTAAGTGAATACATTATACATAAAAATATTGTATTGTCAAAGAATACATTTTAAGTTATATTAAGTTCTTAATTTGTTCACCATAAGGATGGTTATGTCGGATTCCGAAGCATTAGAAGTTAACTTAGAAAGAAAAGGTGGTGGTAGCAAGCAAAGCAAATCTGAAACGATTACAGTTCGTCTTGACCCTAAGCTACGCTTTGCCATTGAACTTGCATCACGGGGTGACCGCAGAACAGCATCTAATATTATTGAAGTTGCCTTAATGCAGTACCTTTCGCCGCTTTCAGTTTCGCCTTGGCTTAAACCAGATAAGTCAGTAAAACTCAGCGAGCTTGTTACTAAAGTTTGGGATATAGACGATGCAGATAGATTATTAAAATTAAAACGTGATGCACCAGATTTTTTAACCCCTGCTGAAGAGAAATGCTTGAAACTATTTGCATTTGTGAAACAAGATGCAGATGGAATGGAGTTCTTGCGACGTAATTTCCAGACATACATGGACATTGCTTCGGGCCGATTAGGAATGGATGCACTTCAAAATCTTAAGTAGGAAAATACCATGGCAAAATCATTTGTAAAGTTAACAAGAAAAAGTCAGCGTGCATTAGCTACTGGTGAGAGCATTACCGAACATGGAATAAAATTTCAGAAACTAGCTAATAATGACGGCGTCTATACAATTAATATCATGGCTGATGGCCAGCGCATTCATCGTGTGGTTGGTCATGAGTCAGACGGCACGACTCGAACGCAAGCTGAAGACTTCATTGAAAAACTTAGGCAGGATGCAAAAAACGATAGACTATCGCTACCTAAAGGCAGAAAAGTTGCACTAGGCTTTAAGGATGCCGCAACCAAATATCTTGCCAAACTTGAACAAGAAGGCGGAAAAGACATTAAACAGAAAAAACAACGCCTTGAATTGCACTTAATCCCCTTCTTAGCAGATAAGCCTCTATCAAAAATAAGCACCTTTGATATTGAGCGCTACAAGAAACAGCGCCTCGCAGAGCATTCAAATCGAGGTAAGAGTCATTATGTAAATGGCGAACTTGTACATAATAAAGCGTCAGCCACATCAAAACTTACTAGTGCTGGAACAGTCAATCGCGAGATTGCAGTACTTTCTCACATATTTAGCAAAGCTTGCGAATGGAATTGGATTAGCCACTCCCCTGTCAAAATGAAGCGTCTAAAAGAGAATA
>CANNLO010000399.1 GCA_947505055.1 Methylococcaceae bacterium
CTTCCACGTTATTTGGCAGAGTTTTGTTACCGTTTCAATCGACGATTTGTTCTTGAAGATATGCTACCCCGCCTTTGCTACGTTGCGGCTAGAACCCCGCCTATGCCTATGCGGTTACTGAAATTGGCTGAGGTTTATGGGTAATCAGGTAGAGATTTGTATCCAATTCAGCATTGATGGTCAGGCCGCTTTGGGTGGTTGTGCTACCAATAAGATTGACAATAACTTCGTGACTGACCAAAGGCCTGCCTCGCCAATTCATACTGATATAGCTGAACATACGATGCTCAATTTTGTTCCATTTGCTGGTGCCTGGTGGGAAGTGACAAACAGATATCCCTAATCCTGAATCGTTAGAGAACCTTTGCAATGCAACTTTCCAAAGTCGAACTCGATAGCCGTTACTCCCTCCTCCATCCGCAGTAATCAAAAGTTCAGTTGCATTTGGATAGCGCAACAGTCCCATCTTGTACCACCACCGCCGAATGCTTTCCACTGCGAATTCGGCGGTGTCGTGATCGGTGCCAACACTCACCCAACCGACATTAGCATTTTGATCGTACACCCCATAAGGATTCACCTTGCCCAGCTTAGGGTCTGGGAAGTCGTGAACGTTAACCGTCTCTGGGTTGCCCTTCGGTTGCCACTCCCGCCCTCCGTTCTTGAACTCGCCCACCGATTCTTTCTTCTTCGTGTCTACCGAAATGACGGGGTAGTTACGCAACTGAAATGCTGCCGTCTGCTCATTGATGTAGTTGAACTGTTGGTCGCGATCCGGGTGATTTGCCGAACCCTCCTTTGTTTTTTGATTCGCTTGTAAGCTATAACCTAACTCAGCCATTAGATCAGCGACCTTCTGCCTTCCTATAACATGACCTTGCTCTATAAGTGCAGCGGCAAGTTGACGGGTACTTTTGCAGGTCCAGCGTAGCGGGGACTCAGGGGCTCCTCTCGTAACAGGAGCTACCAATTGCTCAAGGTCTCGCAATAACCTAGCATCATGCTCTCTGATCGGCTTACGTCCTCCGCCTGTAGCACGAATGCGTTTCTTCTTGATTAAGGGGTTCGGTTTACCCAGCTCAGCAAGGTCTTTAATTCCTTGATAAATTGTCGTACGTGATATACCTGTTGCTCGCGATAAAACCGAAACTCCACTATGATCTAAAGACTGTGATTCAGCCGCTGCCCATAGTCTCCGAGTTTGCTCGTCAAAGATAGGATCAAGCAACTCATATTTTTTGCGTATTGTTGTTTCTGCATGTGTATCCATACACACAAGATAGACATTGATAGCACATTGTTCAAGTTATTCGTGGACGGGCACTTATGCACACGGCCCAATGAGTTTTGGCTCGATTAAGACGGATATCATATTTTTAACGCGATCTATTTTATAACCGATAATAACATACAACATGAGGATGTGGGGGACGGTAGATATATTTCGCCTGATTTAGGGGGGCTTTTGATGGTTTACACTTTACATAAATCTAAAACTCACTTAGTCCTTTTGATTAACAATGCCATGCGGCACATGAGCTGCGGTGACATGCTGGGCGGCTGATTCACAATGCCCTTTTTGATCATCAAAAAATATATCCGCACCAAAAGCCTTTAAAAATGCACCCTTGTCTATGCCTCCCAAAAAAAGCGCTTCATCAATACGAATTCCCCAGGCTCTTAAGGTTCTGACAACCCGTTCATGGGCTGGCGCTGCTCTGGCGGTGACCAGCGCAGTTCTTATCGGAGACGATTGAGAGTCGAACTGGTTTTGGATATGGTGCAGCGCGCTCAAAAAATCTTTGAACGGACCGCCAGGTAAAGGCTTTTTGGCTTCGTGACGCTCATTTTCAGTAAAAACCGCCAGACCGCGCTGCTGAAAAATCCGTTCCGATTCATCAGAAAACAATACCGAATCACCATCAAAAGCAATGCGCAACTGCTCGGAATAATGCCTCATGGAAGGCCCGCAAAGAATGGTCGCGGCCGCAAAACCGGCACACAAGGCTTTGTCGACATCCTCCGCATTGGTTGATAAAAACAAATGCACGCCAAAAGCCGGTATATACCCATAAGGCGATGCGCCACTGGTAAACGCGGCTCTTATTATGTTTAACTGGTAATGGGCTATTGAATTAAAAATTCGTAAACCGGTATCGGCGCTATTTTGCGACAACAAGATAATTTCAACTAACGGATCATCGGGGCAACTGTCATTTAAGCTTAAAAACTTTTTAACCAGGGCAAAACCAAAGCCGGGTTGCAAAATTTCATCTTCATGCTCTACTTGATGGTGGCAGAAAGCTTCCTTGCCTTCCTTTTCAAATATCTCATGTGATTCATCCAGATTAAACAGTGCTCTGGAAGAAACCGCTACAACCAGTTTTTTATCTCTCACAACAGGAGTCCTAGTTGTCACTCACCCAAACAGAATCCAGATTTAAGACCTTTTTGATCTTATCTTTACTTGCGGTTGCTTCAGCCTTGTTTTTAAACCCCCCGACACGAAGCCGGTAAAGAACAGCATTATTGCTGGTAACAGGTATAACCTCGGCATAAACACCTTGTCGAGCAAATTCAGCCGCTTTGCTTTTGGCAAACCATTCCTGTTTAAAAGCCACCAAATTGACCCCCCATTTTCCGGGAACTTGAACTTGTTGTTTTTTTAGTTTTTCCGATTCCTGTTTTAACGTTGAACTTACAGCAGGAACAGGTTTAGCTGTTGCCACTTCAGCCTCGACTTTTACTTTTGCCGGTGTAGGTGTCGGTTCAATTTTGGTCGTTGCTTTTTCAGGCTTTACTTCTATTTTGGCAGGTGTTTTTTCAGGCTTTACTTCTATTTTGGCAGGTGCTATTTCAGGCTTAACCTCTGGTTTAGCAGTAGCTACAGGTTTGACTTTTTCCTTAGCGGTAAGTTGCTCTTTTACAGTCTCTTTTTTGGACAAATCGGGTTCGGCAGCTGGCGTTTCCTTATCAGTCGCATGAGCAACCTCACCCTTATTCAGCGCACTATCTTTGGCCGGCGCCAATTCTGTAGGCTCTATAGCGACTTCTGGTTTTTGTGTTTCCAAAACAATGGGCTGTAATGATACATTATCCAGCGCATCGCCCATTTTTGTTTCTAACGAGGCTAGCGCTTTGCTTACCATGTTCTGTTTCACTACCAGATCAGCCGCCTTGTTATCAATAAAATCAACAGGAAGCTGAGGGCTTCCTTTAAGATCTGTAATAAAACCATAAACCTGCTGATTTAATTGCACAACAGAACTAACCATTGCGTTCACTTCCTTGTCCGCATTATCTTGAGCCATTTTGACTAGGCCGGCCTCAAGCGCAGTAACCGTTTCTGTTAATTGCGTAACCTCTTTTTTTGCGTTGTAAGCCATCACTCCCAAACCAACTGCCGAGCTTATGGCAACAACCCCAAAGCCAAGTGCAACGTAAACCAGTTTCTTGGTTTTTTTAACAGTGGCATTCGCTGCTTCAAACTGTTTTTTAAAGTCTTCCTGCCCAGCCTCATAACGATCAGACTTTTCGTTTTTAGTGGGTTCTGCAAATTTCTCAGCAATTAAGACATTTTCAGGCACCGGTATAGACGCAGGTTGAAAACCCTCATCAGCAAAACTAGGCGAATCCAAAAGCACATCCTGCTGAGTATCTTCCTGATCTAGAAAGTCGGTGTCAGCAAAGCTAACGTCTATCTGATCCTGATTTATTCCGGCATCATCTTCAGGACTATCAAAACCATCTGAAATATCAAAATCAGGCAAAAGAAAGTCATCTCCCTGCTTATTCTGAGCGGATATTTTTTCAGCCTCGGCTAGCTGATTTTCTATCTGCTTTGAAAAATCATCGCTAACTTCATTCAACTTAAAAAAATCTTCAACTTCATTAAAGCTCTCATCACTACTCAAATTATCGTTTAGTTGAGTCGTTTCTGAAAAAACATTTCCCTCATCACCAAACAGCTTATCCATGGCTGCTTCATCCACAGATAACGAGTCAATCGATTCAGACTTACTGCTTAGGTCTTCAAGTTCCTGGTCCATATCTTCTCCCCTGGAATCATCGCCAAGAACAGAACCTTCACTTTCCTCATTAAAAGATTCAGCCAAATCAGCAACAAATAAAGCGTCAATATTCTCCTCAGTAGCATCAACCGTCTGTTGAATCTCTTCTACTGTGTCCTGAACAATTATTTCCTGCTCAGTAAAATCACTAAAGTCGGTAAATTGATCAAATTCTTGCTCCGTATCGACCATTTCTTTCTCTAAGGGTAAAATTAAACCGGTAACAGATACAGTCGATGTTTCACCGGGTTCATCTTCGATCATATCCAATAAGTTAAAATCATTGGCTAGCCCAAAATACTCATCAATTTCATCCGCCACAACCACTTCTGTAGCTGTTTCTTCTGGGGCTTGCAAAACAAGTTCCGATTCAGGAAAGTCACTAAAATCGCTTAGTCCCTCCTCAGCAGCAACCGCAGCTAAAGAATCAGGCAATGCAGAATCTGATAAGCTACTCTGCTCGTCTTCAATCATATCCGATTCGTTAAAGTCATTTCCCGGACCTAAGAAATCATCAAGC
>CANNLO010000400.1 GCA_947505055.1 Methylococcaceae bacterium
ATTGCTTTTGCACCTTGAATCTTTAGCGCCCGATTTAACCTTCAATAATCTCCGGCGCTTTTCTCGTTTCGCCCTTGCCTATCGTTAATAAATCCCAGACTAACAAAATGAATCCGGCAAAAGTCATGCCGCCAAAAAATAAACGCCAGACCATCGCATTTTGAAATGACGGATGATTTTGCGCGGTAAAATACCCGCCCCAGGTTGAACCTTCTACGGCACGTTCAATAAAGGACTGTTCATAACCCGCTATCAAGAGTGCTATCGTCATGCCGAGTACGCCGCCATTAAGCAAGCCTAAAGCCCATTTCCAGCGCCAGGCATTTTTGCTATCGCCGCCCATCCAGACATCACCACGCCAGTGTTGTATCGCCAGATAAAAGAACGCAATATTGATTGTGGCATAAGCACCAAAGAACGCTAAATGACCATGGGAAGCCGACCACTGAGTGCCGTGGGTAAACATGTTGATTTGTGGCAGGGTGTGCATGAAGCCCCAAACACCTGCACCAAAAAAGTTACCAAAGGCTTGGGCGATAATCCAGGCCAAGGCCGGATGGTTACCATTTTTAAAATTGTGTGTGCCGGAATCATAAACCGCATGCACCACCATCGCGACCAGCGGAATGGGTTCAAGAGCCGAGAAAAAACCGCCGATGGTCAGCCAGTATTCCGGCGTTCCGATCCAGAAATAATGATGTCCCAGGCCCAAAATCCCAGAGCCGAACATCAAGGCGACTTCAATATACAGCCAGGTTTGGATGATTTTACGTCTGACGCCCAACAGTTTCATTAGCGACCAGGCCATGATCACGCCGACCAGCACTTCCCAGGTTGCCTCAACCCACAAATGGATGACCCACCACCACCAGTATTGCTCGTGGGTAATATTGGTCATATAAAACATGCCAGCAACATATAATCCAGCCAAGGCGACCAAATCCAGGGTTAAAACCCCCGCTATACCCGACCATTTGCCTTTGCTGAAGGTGGCGACCACGTTATAGAAAAAGATCAGCATGACCACCACGATGCCGATGTCGGCCCAACGCGGCGCTTCAATGTATTCACGACCTTCGTTGATAAACCAAAGACTGGAATCCTTGCCGGGGCCGATCTGCACCAGCAAATAAACCAGCACCACGACAGTGACCGCCGCAGTAAGCACCCAGAAGGCGATGTTACCGAGCTTTAGTCCGACAATCTCGGTACCGCTCTCATCTTCAAGAAACCAGTAAACGCAGCCTATAAACCCATACAGCATCCACACGATCATTGCATTGATGTGGATCATGCGGTTGACGCTAAAATCCAGGATTTCGTAAAGAAAGCCAGGAAAAATGAATTGTGTCGCGGCCAGCATCCCAAACAGAATTTGCGCAAAAAACAAAATAACGGCAACGGTAAAGTATTTAACGGCCAGCTGCTGACCATCGGTTAAATTGGTGCTGTCCAATTGCACCCAGGCTTTGAAACTATTGAGACAGACCTGTGATTTCTCACATAAAGCGGTCGCATTTTGTAGAACTCCATTTGATCCACTTGTATTCATGCTCATTCCTCGGCATTAATGGTTTTAAAGTTATAGGGAAAGCCATTGGTATCGATACTCGACATCCACTTTAGAAAGGCAACAATGCCTTTCGCTTCCTGTTCGGTAATCTTCAGATTCGGCATTTTCCGGTTGCTGCCAAAAGTGCGAGCGTTGTTTTCAGGGTCCATTAAAAACTTCACCATCATGTCTTCACGCATTTCTTTGGAAATCCAGCCTTTATCCAACCAGGCTTTGGTTAAATCGGGTGCGTAATAAGCACCGTTGCCCAATAAGGTATGGCAATTCATGCAGTTTTTGGCTTGGGTGGTTTTTTTACCCAAATCGACCAGTTGCCGCGCTTCTTCTTCGGTGTATTCTTTACCGAATAACAGTTCAGTCTCACCAATAACGGGCATGGACTTATGCAAGGCCTTGTCATATTGGTAATCGATTTTCTTGTTAATAACGCTGTAGGCAGGAACTCGCTTACTGCCCGCGCTGGTTTTGCTTAATGAATCCATGGTCAATACCACTAAAATCAAAAACGATCCTGCTGTTACCCAGATTGCCGTTTTTTTCCAGAATGATTCCGAAGCCCATAAGGGTGTTTCACTCATAATTTTTCCTCCGTTGTTGTTGTTATTGTTAAATCAGTTGTAACAGGCGCATGCGTTTTGACACACAGATGCCAGATACCTATGGGTGCAAAAAAATAGCCGATAACCATCACCACGGAAATGATCAGCCAGTATCCTTGAAAGTTTGCAGCCCGTGTTAATTCAGCGACTGAGAGTATCAATACGGCATACGAAACATAGGCACAAATTTTAATGCGAAGGTTTGCATTCACTTTAGACCAGGCAAACAGTAAGGCATAACTTGCCCCTGCCAGTATGATTAAAGCGGATGAAAAAAAGGTAATAAAGAAATCCTGTAAAGCGACGGGTTCGATCATGAATAATTGACTTGAATATCTGTTATTGAAAAGGGCTCGATGTGAATGGCGACCCATTGGATAGTCTGTAGCTGACTCATAAGGTTCAACTAAAACTCCTCCCATTCATCATTGGCAAGCTGTGGAACTAATTTTGGTTTTCCAACTGCGTGGTTTTTAGATACGGCTACACTGGCCAGGACTGGCTTATTTTGTAAAGGCGCGGTATGAAAATTACTGGTGGAGTTAACTTGAATACTGTCGCCAGCCAGATTATGGAAGTCGCCGTTCAATTTAAAGTGCCCCACCGTAACCTCCAGATTTTGCGTTTGCTCTTCCAGTGATTCCGCTGCAGCTGCGGCTTGCTCAACCAACGCTGCATTTTGTTGGGTCACATCATCCATTTGACCAATGGCTTGATTAACCTGCTCAATGCCGGAAGTTTGCTCCATGGAAGCTGCACTGATTTCGGACATAATCGCAGTCACTCCACGAATGGAGGTCACAATTTCTTCCATGGTTAAGCCAGCTTCGGCAACCAGCTTTGTACCGTCTTCAACTTTTTCTACTGAATCACCAATCAGGCTCTTGATTTCTGCAGCTGCCGCCGTAGCCCGTTGCGCAAGGCTGCGTACCTCGACGGCCACTACCGCAAAGCCTCGGCCTTGATCGCCTGCACGCGCCGCTTCAACGGCGGCATTCAACGCGAGGATATTGGTTTGAAAAGCAATGCCATCGATCACTGCTATGATATCCACCACCTTGCGTGAAGATTCATTAATGCCTTTCATCGTCGCTATAACCTGACCCATTGCACTGACTCCTTTACCCGCAATATCCGTTGCACTGGCGGCCAGATCATTGGCATGCTTGGCGTTTTCGCTATTGGCCTGAACAGTAGAAGTCAACTCTTCCATGCTAGCGGCAGTTTGTTCCAGACTGGCAGCTTGCTCTTCAGTACGATGCGACAGGTCATTATTGCCTGCTGCAATTTCCTTGGCCGCTGTACTGATAGAATCGGCAGTCTCTTTAATTTCGCCTACCAGACTCTTAAGACTTTCTACTGTGCCATTAATACCCTCTTTGGTCAGTCCAAATAAACCTGGGTAATCTTTCGTCATCGTCTGGGTCAGGTCGCCTTCTGCCAAGCCCTTTGCAACACGCAACACATCATTGAAACCAACATCACAGGTATCAACCAAGGTGTTGAGATCAGTCAAGATACCCTTAAACATGAACTCAAATCTATCGGCATCACCACGCTTTGAAAAATCACCTCTAGAGCCAGCTTCAGCGAGCATTTTGATTTCGTTGTTAACATCAAGGAAAGCCTTTTTTACGCTGTTCATTGTCTCGGTAATGATGATTGACTCGCCTGGCAGAACATCCATTTCAACAGAAAAGTCCCCTTTCGCATACTGAGCAACAATACTGATAATTCTTCTATTGATAGTAATTCGTGACTGAACCAAATCATTAACTTGATGCGCCATCTTGCCGTAAGTGCCAGGAAATTGAGTGCTGTCGATTTGTTCTTTAACCATACCTTGAGTATGCTGTTGCGCCACATTGTTTAATGCAGTAACAAAAGCGTTAAGAGCATTCTGCATGGTGCTCATAGAGCGGAGTAACTCCCCCAGTTCATCGGTTCGCGCCACATCGATTCGAGAGCTTAAGTCGCCCTGTGCAATAGCACTAGCCACCTGCTGCAGCGTGTTAATCGAGCGTAAAATTCCCCTGCTGATAGAGAAGGTTAATAGGCTCGTGATCAGCATGGACAAACCCGTTAGCATGCTGAAGAATATCGCCATGTGCAGGGTATTACGCTTAAGCTGATCTGCCGCATCGAGGAGATCGCTAGAGAGTTTATTTTCGACGTCCTTGATCAGATCAATTTTTTCAGTCACCGTCTTGAACCAGTAAACCGGATCAATACCCAATCCTGGGGCATTGCCTTTATCCATCGCAATTTTCTTTATCCGGTCAACTTCATCGACGGCATGCCCTGACACTTTTGCTTTATAAAATTCTTTTTGACTGTCCAGCGCGTAGGCAAAAAAGAGGTCGGTATAGACTTCCTGAGCGGAAAAATTTTTCAGAAAGCGGGCCTGGGTGTC
>CANNLO010000401.1 GCA_947505055.1 Methylococcaceae bacterium
AATCCATAACGCGGCAATAAGCAAATATGCACTTTCAAGATCATGAGGTTTAGGTGCTGGAGTAGTGAAGTCAAAAATCATGCGGCTATTGTCTATTATTTTATGATTTTTTTGTGAAAATATTTAAATGGTAGGTGAACGGTTACGACTCTTTTCGTATGCCCGACAATCGCTTGCTGCTAGCATTGGATGGAACGCAATATTTTTCATCGAACAAGCTACACGGCTCCTGCTGTTCATGCAAAAATCACGCTAACGGCAAAGTCAGCTACTCGCACACAGTTGTGACACCGGTATTGGTTAAGCCAGGCAGCGACAAAGTCATTTCCTTGGCCCCAGAATTTGTCAGCCCGCAGGATGGCCATGAAAAACAGGATTGCGAAATCAATGCGTCACTGCGTTGGCTTGACAGACAGGGTAGTCAGTTCGCTGCACTAGGAGGCTGTCCGAGAATAGGAATCGTAGCGAGGGAAAGCCATTTTGAGTCAGATTTTTTGTTCATTTGAGGCGAATAGTTGTTCTATTTAACGAAAATGAACGGAAAATATGGCCAAAAGGGATTTTCCGCAGTAGGTTCTCTATTCTCGGACAGCCTCCTAGGTACGACGATACTTGGCGATGATCTTTACTGTCACGAGCCATTTTGCCGTGCATTGCTAGACAAACAGCTTGAATTCATCCTGGTCTGTAAGCCTGATTCGCATAAGACGCTATATGAATGGGTTGATGATCTGGAGCGTAATGGGGTGGTCAAAACCGTAGTGCATAAGCGCTGGACTGGTAAGCGACACGAAACGGACACTTATCGGTATGTGGATGCTGTGCCATTACGCGATGCCGATGACGCCTTGCTAGTGAACTGGTGCGAAATCATCACCCGCACCGAAGGTGGTAAGGTTATCTATCGCAATGCATTCGCCACCTCTAGGGTGATTAATGATGGCAACGTTGCAGAGATAGTTGCCTCAGGTCGGGCAAGGTGGAAGATTGAAAATGAAAATAACAATACGCTGAAGACCAAAGGCTACCACTTTGAGCATAACTTCGGTCATGGTGAATATTTCTTGTCTTCTTTATTGGCAACATTGATCTTGCTCGCCTACTTGTTGCACACGCTTTTAGATTTAATGGATGACACGTTTTGTCTGCTTCGCCAGAAACTACCTTCGCGCAGGCGTTTGTTTGATGATATGAAGGCGCTTACGACATATTTCTGTTTTGAGATCTGGGAGCATCTGCTCAATTTTATGTTGGAAGGCTGGTCTTATGCACCGGAAAGTCGAATTATTCGCCCACCTAAACCAGAAATCGGCTAGGTTGTGGTCATAATGAGAATTGCTGCTATTGCCATCATCGCCAGACGCAAACAAGACCAGGCGGCGGATACCTGGCTGTTTCAAGTCAACAGTAATCGGGCCAAAAACAAGGCCATCAGCCGAGCTTCAGTTAGTCGTGTTTTCAAAGAGGCGGGGGATATTTTGGGCTTAAGCATCAATACGCACTCGATGCGTAAGAGTCGGGGCATGGCCATGTATGCGGATGGCGTGCCCATTGAGAAGATTGCCAAGGTGTTGAACCATAGCAATACCACATCCACGCTGCGCTATCTGGGCATCACGCAGGAACAGGTGCTGCAAACCTTTGATGATTATGAATTATAGTAAGGGCGACGTGATGGTGTAAAGTTTTCTTAATGCAAAGCTTAGGTAAAGTACACTTTACGCCACTGACAACAATCTAACCACACAGGTAGGAAAATGAACGCAGCCGAATTTCAAACGACCATCTATAACGGCGTGATTACCTTACCCGGCAATCACAAATCATGGAACGGCAAAAAAATTAAAGTTATTTTGTTAGATGAGTCCGGTTCTGACACCACTGAAGCATCCGCTAAGGAAGCAACGTTTGACGCTGAGTTTTTCAATGGTGCCGGCATGTGGGAAAATCGCGATGACATCACTCAGGAATCTATACGCACTCAAGCTTGTCGAGCCAACAAACGATGATACTTTGCGATACCAATATCCTAATTGAATTCTACAAAGCTACGCCAGTTGTCATGCAAACCTTGCACCGGATAGGTTCAGCCAATATTGCCGTCAGCGTAATCACCAAAGCCGAGTTATTTTATGGCGCAAGAGACAAACAAGAACTGGTCAAAATTGAACGGCATTTATCATTGTGCCGCTGTTATGGGCTTAATGAGACTATTTCAACACTTTTTATAAAGTTGATGAGTCGTTATTCATTGAGTCATAAAGTCTCAATACCCGATATGCTGATTGCTGCAACCGCCATTAGTGATGAGCTTGAGTTGTATACCCTGAACACTAAAGACTTTAAGTTTATTCCTGAACTTAACTTATATTCCGATAAATAATAAATGTGTAAATTTAAACATGATATTTGAACACGACAAAATAGCAGAAAAGATTACCGCTTCTTTGCCTGGCGACACCTTAACGCAGGTTTACGAGTGCCTTCCAGAGGTCTGCATGAATCCGACTTGTGATTGTAATGAGGTCTTTTTAGAGTTTGAACGATCAGGTGAAACTCATTACATGGGATTCAACATAAAAGACCGAACGTTAATTGACCGCGAACATCCTTCAGACATTGATGACTTTGCTAAACAGGTCTTTGAGCAGTTGGATGAGTCAGATTATAACGTGTTAAAAGAGCTTTACGTGTTCCACAAGAAATATGGCACGGAACATTACGACTATTCGCAAATAATGGTTGGATTTCCAAAAGATGATATTGAACAAAATGGTACCATGGTTATTTATAATCATTTGTTACCTTATGCAAAAGTGTTTGATATTACGCTTGAAGGTACACACTATGCTTTAGAGGAAAATTACTGCATCAAAAATAAGTGCTCATGCTCTGAATTGGTACTCTGTTTTTATCCCATTATAAATAGTAATACCGATGCTTATACGCGGGCAGAAATAGGTGACCTGGTGTTTTCCGTTTTGGTTGACTACTAATCAAAGATATGGAAACTTAATGAAAACTCACCCGTTTCTACCCTTGATATTGCTTCGGTGCAATCGGCAATGGAAAGCCAATACCCAGAATTTTATAATGTGGTTAAGAATCGGTTACAACGGATGAAGCTGCTCTACAACAACTATCTAAAAAGCCTTCCGTTAGAAAAAACTCAAAAGGTGGGCAGAAATGACCCATGTCCGTGCGGGTCAGGAAAAAAGTATAAGAAATGTTGCGGTGCCGGTGGTTCCTTTTGGGCATAAGCCAATTAACCCAGACGACATGAATTGATGTGTGACTAGAAATGCGCATTAGGTTAATCTCTTGTATTCACAAAAGAAACATAAAAACCCTTACTGGTAGTCTTTGGAGTTTGTCAGCTCAGCGTAAAAGCGACACATTGAACCGTTTACGAGAAACAATAAAATGAATTTAGCAGAAACAATTTATCAAAAAAGCTTGGATTTACCTGAGGAAAAGGCAAATGAGGTCATTGACTTTATAGACTTTTTAAAACATCGTTCAAGCACTAATACACTACAATCTAAAGCTCCCGTGGTGGTACACGACATTAACCGGCATGCAGGTAAAATAACATTGACGCAAGATCCATTGACGTTTCAAGAGGCGATACGTGATGAGTGGTCATGAATATTGTCTTGGATACCAATGCGGTATTGTATTTTTTGGGTGGGCGGTTGCGCGATCCTTTACCGCAAGCACACTTGTATATTTCCGTAATTACAGAAATTGAATTGTTGTCGTACCCGTTATTGAGTTCTGAAAGTGAGTCGGAAATTTATGACTTTTTGGCCGATGTCACCATCGTTGATTTATCTGCAGCAATTAAACAAGAGACCATAAAATTGCGCCGCCAGTATCGGTTTAAATTACCCGATGCCATCATTGTTGCAACGGCTCATCATTTGAAGGCAGAGCTATTGACCAATGATATTAAGTTGCTAAAAACGCCAGAGGTATCGGCAAGGGCTTTGCAATTGAAGGGTGAGAACCAATAGTACCGCAGCCAAACAATAAAAATGCAAATTGACTGTTCTGCTCTGCAAGCGCAACTGGCAGAGATTGACGAAAACTTGATACGTAATAATGGTGCAAAGAATAGATCAAACAATTATGGTAAAAATTTAGAGAACGACATCATGTCGTTCTCAAGTGACACCTCTGCAAAAACTGGTAAATCTATACGAACCACCGAACGAAAGACTACATATTCTTAAATCTAACGAGTGTCAATGACGTTAATAACGCCTGATTGGTTGATTCTTTGGTAATTAGCTGGATATGAACCAGGCGCACTATAGTAAGGAGCATAACCACCTCCCCAATAGTTGGACAAGCCCGGTGGAAATCGGAAGGCCGACTTTATATAAGAAAATATCTTTTCGGATTTTATCGGTTGCGGCGAGGAATCTATAGCCGCAATAGCCATGAACAAGCCAAACGCGTATCTACTTTAAAAACCATGCCAATTACAAATTCCACCAAAATATCTTGACAGGCTCGCATAAAAAATAGACCCTTCACGCCCGTGAACATCCAAGACCTACAGGCTGAGATAAAT
>CANNLO010000402.1 GCA_947505055.1 Methylococcaceae bacterium
ACAAGTTGCAGTACTATCGACTCAGCCAGTGGATGCTGGATTTGAACAGGAATCAGCGTCGGCGACTGTGTTGCGCACTGGGATCTGAACGCATGCAACTGACTTGAAAAGGATTGGGCATTGATGCCCTGCTGGCGACAATAGGCCGCTTGCGATAAGCCGCTGTTCTGCCAGGTTTCAATATGATTTTTCCAGTTTGCTGATAACGCCATGACTTGCCCTCATTCAAAATGATCAGGATGAATGATATTGCAATGGAAAAGTAGATGACTGGACTGGGGGCTTACATTTAATTAACAAACAAATTAAAATTAATTATTCATAGGTACTTATGCCCGTGAGCGACAGAAAAAATCACTGTGCTGATCGCCCGTCGTGCCTGTAATATTTATGTCGTCGAATTACGCTTGATGTAAGAAATCGATTTATACCAAGCTGATCTTATCCATACTGTTTTTCCTTTTATTTCTTCAAATATCCTCTCCCGTAGCACATCAACTTCGCCCGTTTGATGCTGAAACCACCGATCATCAATAGCGTAATCACTAAGTAGTAAATCATGGTGTTTTGCGCTACTTAGCAGGTTTTGTATAGCGAGTAGCCCCAGTAGTTTATAAGGCTTACCTAACCACTGATTTTCGATAAAAAATAATAATGTTTTTTCAATATCGAGATGCTCATCGCTAGGAATGTTCTTAACTACCAGTAAATCTACAAACCCTTCGATAAGTTGATCTTGGCTAACATGTTCAAAAAATCTTTCAGCAATAAGATAGTGTTCATTGATGGTTCTTATTGAGTTTGTCGGCATCTGGCTACTCGCATTTTCACCAGGTAGAATTCTGAAGTTAATTAATTCACGATCTAATATATAAATATCATATCGTTTGACTAGGCGTATCCACATATCAAAGTCTGGGAGTTGCCGTAGCCGATTGTTATACATTCCCAGTTCTTCATAGCAGGACTTGCGAATCAGCATGGTCGGATGGCAAATACAATTGCCCAAATCGAAAAATCGTCGCAACCACTGACCTTGAGAACGATTTTCCTGATCAAAAGTAGCGCCAAAAGAAAGAGTCTTTTTATCAATACTAAGTCCATCCTTATCGATAAAACGGGCTTTACCGAAGCATGCTCCTACCCCAGGATTGTCTCGCATAATTTGAACTTGAAAAGACAGTTTGTCTGAAATAGCCCAGTAATCATCAGAATTAATTAAGGCAATAAATTCGCCCGTAGCGCGCTCAATTAACTCGTTGGTAACCACACAGGCGCCACGATTAATAACATTTGGAAAGAATTGGATTCTTGAATCTTTAATTGAAGCAACCACGTCTCTTGTCTGGTCAGAAGATCCATCATCTGCAATTAAAAACTCAAAATCGACACCCTGTTGTGCGAGAACACTGTCTATAGCCTGTTTAACAAAGTTGGCATGGTTGTAGGTTGCCATAATGACGGAAACTGTGGGTGATTTCAAAGCAGCCCCCTCTGAAGAATGTTGATAATAAAGCGCTTGAGTTTAGGGGGCATCAATGCACGAGACACTTCCAAGAATATCGGCGGAAAGTAATCGATAAGGCGAGCTAGTAAGTTAGCTGTCGGTTGAGTGACCGTAGTGGCAGTATGGGTAAGGTTGGCTATGGATATCATGTGTTGAAGTCGATTTGACAATAATTCAAATTCCGGATGATAGATGCCGTTTGTTAATGTGTCGTATGCAGGAATTAATGCCAACTGTACCTGAAGTTTTTCCTTAGCAGATGTTTGTGTCCAAGTCCCTTGGGCATGCAAACGATAAACAGACATAGGCTCTTCTAAAAAGCCAATAAAGCCACTACGTGCCACACAAATATTTACAATCCAGTCGTATGAGCAGATGTCAAATAGTTGTTTTGGTAACGCAGTCAATGCTGATTTACGATACATACAGGTTGAAAAGTTCCCAACTAGATTATCCGCAATTAAATCTCTGACACTAACCAAACGATGTTCGCTTCCAATAGTAGTTCTTGGGTAAAAATGTGCGCGATTTTCTTCATAAACAAAATAATTGACGGAGCAAAGGTTACATTCCCAATGCGTATCCAGAAACTCAATTTGTCGTTGAAGTTTAAATGGGCTGATCCAATAATCATCACCTTCCAGAACGGCAACATAATCACCCGTACAGGCGTAAAATCCGCGTTGGTAATTTTTCGTGATGCCTAGATTATTGACGTTATCCAGGTACTTAAAGCTAAAGCGCGGGTCTTTTTTAGCATAAGTTTTGATGATTGCAAGGGTATCATCCGATGACGCATCATCGGCAATGACGACTTCAATAGTGTCGTCAATTATTTGACCAAACAGTGTATCAAGAGCCTGACGAATATGATTTTCATGGTTGTAAGTCACCAACAGAACGCTGATTCGGCACAAGGGTTGAGCTTTTATTGACATATTATAACTGTAAGAATTGTTTTTATTAATTGATGCTTTTAAGAAAATCAGCTTCTAAATTTAGCAAGTCACGACTGCGCTCTTTTATGCGCTGTGCAGGACTTCCAGCGTAAATACTAAAAGCCTCGCAGTTTTTGGTAACTAAACTCAGCGCACCTATGGCTACTCCTTCTTCAAGGCTTATTCCTGGTAGGATGACGCTTCCACAACCAACAATGACATGTTGTCCCATTAACACATCAGCATGGCTTACTCCGGTGTACTGACTTGGCAATGTTGGGTTAGTCATTGTTGCTCCAGAGTAATCGTCATTGCTTGAGTAAATAGAGACCCGGGACGATATATTACAAAAATCAGATAGGGTGATTTTTCCGGCGCCAATCAATGACGAAAATACTGCAATATGGATGTAGTTGCCGATACTGATACCTCCTAAACCTGCGGATAGTACGCAAAAATCGTCAATCCGGACATTATTCCCCAGAGAAATGTTTTCCGTATTATAGAAAGAAGCTCGATCTGAAATTTGTACATTTTTGCCAACTGATGCAAAGCCCATTTTATCAACGACCTCACGAGATAACATTGCCATTAGACCTCCAAATCCATTTAAATATTATCGCTTGAACATGAGCGCTCGTTTTTCAATTATGTGCCATGAGAGCATCGCAAGGCAGTGTGTTATCGCCCAAGACATAATGAAAAGAACTAGGGGAGAGGGATGAGTGGTAGCAACAACAACCTGCTGAACGGGCCAGCCTAAAATGTATAGCCCATAAGAATAATCATTGCGTATCGGTATCACTGGTTTGCAATAGGCCAGCCAAAGCAAAACAAATGGCAACGAGAACAGAAAAATAAGCAATTGGTATCTTTGTGCTGTAAAAGCTGGACCATATAAAAAAGGCACTTGATTGATAAGCCAGCTTAAGCCTATTGCATTGGAATCAAAACAAACAAAAACCAGCAATGCAAAAAATACGGGACCTGCAACGTTAAGATTAAAATGTTTCTTATTGAGAGCGATATAGGCACCGGAAAAAAACAATAACAAGAGTGGTGCGATTATGATGGCAGTTTCACTCGTTGTTGGCATAATAATAAAGAGAATCCATGAAACGACAACGATAGCACCTAATGAACTTATCGTGAGCAATCCTAGCCACCAAAGCAACCCACACAAACCATAACAAAGAACTTCCCAAGACAATGTCCAGACTGGACCATTGACTATATAAGGGACCGGATTAGTTATAAAAAAATCAAAATATTTACCCACATAATGACTGCCTATCATGGCAATGACTAAGGCAGGGACAATGCGGAGTATTCTATTCCACGCAAAATAGATGAGATTATTTGTACGCATGCAACTTAATGCTATCAAATAGCCACTCAACGCAAAAAAACATTTAACAGCCAAGGAGCCAAAAGTAAATGCAAATAAACCCGGCTCAGGTAATACCAATAAACCAAAGGAATGTGAATACAATACGAATAACGCGAGGACATAACGAATGGCGTGAAAATTGTTTGCGGGCACCCGCACCTCATCGCTGGTCACTTCAAAATGGGCCATTAAACGACGCATCATGCTAACTTTACAGCAGCACATTGATGACACGATCCAGTTCCTGCTGAGTCAATGTCGGATATATCGGCAAGCACAGTACTTTAGCCGCTGCATTAGCCGCTACTGGCAAATTGCCATGTTGTGCCGAGGGTAAGCCTCTATACATCGGGAAGTCAGAAATTAAGGGATAGAAATAACGCCGGGCATAAATGCCTTGGTCTTTGAGTTTTTCGTATAGCGCATCCCTGCTTATCGGATATTCTGCTTGCACCAGTATTGGGAAATAGGAGTAATTAGCAACTATTTCACCAGAATCGCCTAAACACTGAATGCCATTAACTCCAGCAAGTTGCTCGCAATAGTAAGCGTTAATTTCCTTGCGACGCGCTAAGGCGTAGTCCATATGCTGAAGCTGTAACATGCCAAAAGCCGCATTAATCTCACTCATTTTTCCGTTAATGCCAGGCGCCACCACCGTGACTTCATCTACAATGCCAAAATTTTTCAGATGATCAATACGCTGCTTGGTCTTTGCGTCGGGACAAACAATG
>CANNLO010000403.1 GCA_947505055.1 Methylococcaceae bacterium
ACTTATTACCGCAGGCTATTTTGTTTCAGTTGATAAATTTGCGCTACATTTCCTTGCATTTCGCTGGTCGTTTAGTTGCTCAATACGCTTATTAGCACTTTCAAGCGCAGCACTCTTTTCCAAATTATTGCCAATACCAAAATCACCAAGAATAGCAAGAACATCAAGTCCGCTAAACGCACTTTCTTTATTTACTTGGTCGACAAACCCCCTTACTTTTGCAATTTCAAGGTCAATTTCGCGGCATGTCATTGCATCTTTTTCAACTGATGATAATGCACCTTGTCTACCATAATGCTTAGTAGCGCACCCTGATGTTGATGAAATAACAATTAAGGCTATGGCAGCAAATGCAATTCTATTCATGGATTAATTTCCTTTAAAAGTTAATAACTTAAGGGATACTATCACTGATACGGTCATGAATGAATAAATCTTGGGAATTAATTAATATTTTTGGGGCGATGGTCCACGCATTAAGTAAGCAAGTTTCTTACTTTCAACCGTTGGTTCGCTTACACCATTTTTCAGCCTATCCTTGGGCGACAAGCCAAGTTGATTCATTAGCGTAAGTATTTTGGTAATGGTTTCATTTTTGATGCTGATATAAGGATTTGCGCCTGTAGTTTTACCATTATTGAAGGTGGCAACTATTTCATTTTTTTTAATGCCTTCAAGACAATCAATATAAGTACCAATTTCATTAGCCAGCACGCCCAATAAGTGACGGTCTGTAAAACATGAATTGCCATACAACTGAAATAACAGTTCAGATGTTTCTTTAGTAAAATCTTTTGCATTCCATGCTGACGGGTCATCAAGCCATTCGGCGTGAGGGATGCGTTTTTTACTTTCCACATCACTACTTACATCAAAATCTTCGTCGTCGCCGCGAATAATATTTAAATATGATGGTAATTCTTGTCTCATTTTTAGTTCTCCAAGCAAGTTGTGGCTACCTCTGTTTTAAAATATGAAATACACAAATTTGGGTTTGCGATTGCTAGTGCTTCAATCCATAAATTAATAAGTTATTCGTTTATGACGATGTCATGATTGCGTCATGACGGCATCAACATCCAATGAACGGTCTTTCACAATGCCACTCCTTCCCTTAACACCTACAATCCGCTTTATATTTTTAACAGTAGGTAATGGTATAAATACATTGTTCCCGATAGTCGTACCAGTAAAGTTATCCAAAAGCACCTTTTTAGATACGGTAGTCGTACCAGTAAATGGCTTGACTGGTTCGGTTGCTGGGACTGCGCCGGTACGGTTGTTGGGAAGCGTCTTTTGTTTTTCGCCTATCTTTTTTATCGGCGGTTTACGCCTTGCTGTTGGTGGCAAATTACAATTCAAATAAGCCCCGCGTACATAACTTTTTTCAATTATATCCAAGCCAACATAACTAGTAATGGGATACCAAGTGAGTGCAAATAAATCTGCGCCCATATTCAAGCCACCCCATTTGGTTTGGATTATTAATTCGCGAAGAATTAATTCATTTCGCGCTTTGCTGTTATTTTCGTGGCAAGTCCAGCCTTTGGCATATAGCCATTTTTTTGCAAGGTGCAAATGACCGTTATTAACCCCATTATGTTGTCGCATAAGTGCAAATAACAAAGCCTTTGCCTTTTCACTAGCACCCATAAAACTATTACTATCCATAACAGACCACGGAATTGCACCATATCCACCAGATATGGATTCAGGTCTTGCTGTTTTTTTGCGCGCCATTATTCAGTATCCAATCTCATCAAATATAGGTATAAAGCCCATGATTCGCTTAATGTGAATGATTTAATATCATCACCTATCCCAAGGTGTGAAAATCGCGCTAGAAGCGTTTCTAGGTCTTTTAGCCAATGCCTGGTCATGATTGTCCACCCGCTAATAGATTGCGAATTTCTGCTGTCTTCCATGCAAGACGACCATTAATTCTAATGGGGCGAATTGCGCCATTTTCTAAACATGCCCATTGTCTTAATGTTTGTGGTTGACGGTCTAGGTAATGCGCGGCGGCATCGGTTCTGACGGTTGGATTTGACACTTCATCCAGTGGTGTAAATCGGTTTGTATCTGTTTTCATTTTGAATCCATCGTTGTTATAGATGAATTCATATTGCCTTATTTAATAACTATAAAAATTGCATAACGGAAGTAGCGGTCGCTTCTCCCTACTTTGACTTCTTAAGTATTAAATTTAATGTTTTTGGTGTGGTTTTTAAATCTTTACAAGCCGATATTACCCATCCGTAGTAAGTGCCATTTACCCAGTAAAAATTGTCCCTATGGGCAGTAACTTCTTCTATTGTTGGGTTGGGTTTCTTTTTAGGTGGGTTAGCGGCATTCTTTGCGTTGGTTTTAGACCGCTTTAATTTACTTTCTATTTCTTTTAACTCCCTATCAGCATCTATTAATTCTTGCTGTTTTTCTTTGTTAAAAAAAGATTTTTCTCCATCACTGCTAAAATTAGAAAGTGCTTTTAAATGCCGAATTCTTGCTTTGTTTAACGCTTCTTTATCAATATAATTTTGAAACTTTGCATAATCAATATCAGTTGCGAATAGTGCTTTTGATAGCCTGCTTTTTCTTTTCTTTGGTTTTATTTCATCAGCCATAAACTCACCATTTTCATTCCGTAAAAAAAGAAGCAGAACCGACCATACAGGGGCATTGGTTGGACATGAAATTTAACTTACCGACCCTTTTGGTAAGCGATACGCCCTAATTTTCTTTCCGCTTTCAACTGCTTTTAATAATAATTCTGTGGTTACTTCAGGATAACCAATGCCATAAGGTATATTGCCGAATTTCCGCACATAAGCCTCAGCGGCCAAGTTAAATTCATTATCCTGTGTATTAGTCATTTTTAGCCACCATCTTTAACCCAGCCTTTACAGGGGCAAACTTAATATCTGCTTGTTCTAATATCCACGCTTCAATCTTTTCGTGCCACATGCGCAATAAATCTAATGGACGACGAATATAATTCTGCTCCCGAACACCTTGTGGGGCGTGCCCTTGTATTTGGGCGGCAATACCAGCAGGCATTTCTATCCACTCAGACAATGATGCAAAACTACGACGATGGCCATGTAAGGTTAATTCCACACATGCTTCAGCGCAGGCTTTTCTATGTGCGTCTGAAGGGTCTGCTAAATAACCAGACTTTGCAGTAGGACTGCTAAATACATATTCATTACGGCGTGGTAAGGATTGAAGTAAATGGGCAACATACGGCGTTAATGGAATTGAAGGGAAATGTTCTGTCTTATCCGCCATGGTAATTTTATTCCACTTAAAATCTATATCAGTCCATTTTAATTCTGCTATTTGTTCACGACGGCGACCTGTTAATAATAGCGTTTGCAGATACGCACTAATCACTGGATTATTGATTTCTTTTACGGCGGCAAACCATGCAGGCAACTGCGCACGCTGTAAAACATCACTTTTAGTTTGTGGCTTACCAAGTCGCTTACGCGCAACTTCATTTTTAGCGGCATTAACCGTAATTATTTTCCCGTAAATCTTGTGTGTCATACACCATGATAAGAATGCCCTTAATAGCCTAAAAGCCAGCCGCGCCTGTGTTGGCCTTTTGCTGGCCTCAACATTAGCCCATTCAGTCACTTTTTCTGCAGTTATATCAACAAGCCTTAATTCCACCAATGATGCCAATGGTGCCGCCTCAGTCAACTTATCGCTTCGCTTTCTCTGCACGCCACCCATATGAACCATTTTTAAATGGTCTTTATAGTGACGGGGTGACCATGAATTTTCTTTACCTTCTTTTGCGTCTTTTCTTTCGGCTATATATTCCATCCAAGCCTTACCCACGGTTACCGCTTCCATTTTAGTTTGAAGTACTTCAGCAAGGGCTTTGTCTTTTTTGGCTTGTGCTTTGGCTTTATCGCTTTCAATTTGGTCTGCTTTAACTTGGCGCGGGTCTATGCCTTTATTGGTCATAGCCTTTAGGCTAATAGCCTCATCACGGGCTTTGGTAATACTGTAATGACCCACATCACCGATGGTAATGCGAATAGTTTTGCCGTTAAGTGAAGTCTCAAATATATAAGACCTTGCACCAGCAGAAGTGACGCGAAATCCTAACCCTGTGGTTTTAGCATCCATATAAATGCTATATGACTTGCCAACCTCACACTGAAAGTTTGCTACCACTTCGGCTGTAAAGTTCTTTTTGACCTTCTTTGATTTGCTTGTTTGGCTAGTGGTCGTCATCTTGCTACAATTCCATGTAGGGGCTATGTAGGGAAATTATAGCAATATAGCGATATATTAATCAACGAATAATTATAGTGAAATTTAGTTAAGTTATTGTTTTGTATAATTTGTTATATTTTACGATATACCAATCTACACAAATAAATATCATTTAACAGGGATTGAAAATCCGCGTGTCACTGGTTCGATTCCAGTCTCGGCCACCAATAAAATCAAGCTCACAGCGATGTGGGCTTTTTTTACGTCTAGTGCTTTACATTCTTTTCAGACTACCTTAAATACGATA